>NZ_JBIAQF010000020.1:0-173846 GCF_042888885.1 Streptomyces sp. NPDC002742 | reverse complement strand
CCGGCTCAGGTGCAGAGCCGCGTGGACGCCTACCAGCGCTTCACGTCGATCCTCGGCGTCGCGCCGGGAGCCAACCTCTACTGCTGACGGCCCGAAGACGACAGGGTTCCGGCGGGGCGCCATGTTCAGGGCGGTGGAGTTGCCCCTGCGACTCCACCGCCCTTCGGCACGAGTGACGCCTGGCGGCTGAGCCCGCTACCACGATTCCATGCGTCGGGCATTGTGGTGCGGACCCACGCCAGGGATGGGCGGTCTCCGCTGGTGGACGCGTGCCTGGCCGGTCCTCCGGCCGGGCCGAGCCGGTCGGCCACTTCACGCCGACCGCGATGACGTCCGCGCCCCTTTGGCGCTCCGCGGCCCACCGGACTGCGGGGTGATGCGGTGAGGTGCTATCGCGCGGTCGGCCGGCAGCCCGTTTCGGCGGACTGGTCACGCAGGTAGCGGGACTGTTCCGAAGAGGTGAGGGTGGTGTCGACAGCATCGCAGATGTCGCGGATCGCGCCGGCGGGGTCGGGCAGGTCGACGCTCCACAACTCGGCGGAGCCGCCCGCACCGATGGCCAGGTTCCGCCCGTCCGGGCCGAACGCCACCGTTCCGGGCGAGCGGGTCGGCAGGGTGAGCCTGGTCCGGCCGGTGGCGAGGTCCCACAGCTGGACTCCTCTCGTGCTGCTCGTGGCCAGGGTGCGCGCATCGGGGCTGAAAGCCAGCGACGCCACCTCACCGCCGACACGGAAGCTGTCTTGGAGCCGACCGGTGCGCGCGTCCCACAGCTTCACGGATCCACTACTGCCGCCCGCGGTGGCCAGGGTGTGCCCGTCCGGCGCGAACGCGAGGGACAGCGGGCTCCCGGCGCCCGGCTTGACGGTGCTCTGTGCGCGGCCGGTCCCGGCGTCGAGCAGCCTGACCTGGTCGCCGCCGGCCTCGATGGCCACGACGGCGAGTGTGCGGCCGTCCGGGGCGAACGCCACCGCCCTGACGGTCCGGCCGTGGCCGGTGCGGACGGCGTACAGCGCGCCGGTCGAAAGATTCCACATCCGCACCGATCCCTCGCGGCCGACGATGGCGAGCCGTGTCCCGTCGGGACTGAAGACCGCGGTCTCGACGGCGCCCATGGCGCGGCGTCGGCGAAGGCGGCCCGTGGCGACCTCCCGGACCTCGATCACCCTGTTCCTGGTGGCCCCGTCCTTGACGCCCCTGGCAGCCAGGGCGCGCCCGGTCGGGTCGAACCCCACGGCCCCGAGGCGGAGAACCGTGTCGGGCAGTTGCTTTCCTCCGGGTGCCGGGTCGGTGTCGAGCGCCAGGGTGGCTTCGCGATCGCCGGTCCCGGCATCCCAGAGCTGCACCGACCCACGGCCGGGCGGCCCTTGGCGGACCGTGGCCACCCTGTGTCCGTCCGGACCGAAGGCCAAGCCGCCGATGTGCGTGCCGGCGGGGCTGGGCAGAGTGGTCCGCGGGTGATCGGCGGGCAGGCGGTTGACCCGGATGGTGGGGTCCGAGTTGCTGCTGGTCACCAGGGTGCGGGCGTCAGAGCTCAGGGCCACTGTCGTGCCCCGTCCGTGGTAATCGATGGGCACGGCGGCCCGCTCCGTGCCGGAGGCGGTGTCCCACAGTCGCACCGTGCCCCCTGGGCCAGGGATGGCGAAGGTCCGTCCGTCAGGGGCGAAGGCCACCTCGTTCGACCCGACGGCACCGTCCCTGATGGTGCGCCGGACAACGCCGGTGGCCACCTCGCGCAGTTGCACCGAACCGTCGGTGCGGACAACCGCGTACGTCCGGCCGTCAGGGCTGAAAGCCACAGCGGCGCCATCGATTTGGCTGTCGTGGGAGGCCAGGGTGCGGCCGGTGGCCAGGTCCCACACCCGCACCTGTCCGGTGGGGTTCACCGCGGCGACGGTCCGTCCGCCAGGGCCGAAGCTGACCGCCTGCGGGTCGGGGTGGCCGGTGAAGCCGTGCCGCCTGTGGCCGGTGGCCACGTCCCACACCCGTACAGTCGTCGCGGAGTCGGCGGCCACGGTACGTCCGTCAGGGCTGAAGGCGATCCCGCGTACCGAGCCGCCGGGGATGGTGAGGGTTCCGAGTTTCCTGCCGGTGACCGGATCCCACATGCGTATCACCCCGCCGACGGAGACTGCGAGGGTGCGTCCATCGGGGCTGAACGCCGCGACACCGCTGTCGTCGGGGCCGGTGAGTGTGTGTCGGAGCCGGCCTCGGGGCAGATCCCAGATCCGCACTTTGCCGTCTCTGCTCTGGGCTGCGAGGGTATGCCCGTCTGGGCTGAGGGCGATGGAATCCACGGGTTTGGTGCCGCTGAGCAGGCGCTTGCGCAGCGGTAGCGCTGCGGCGGCGTACAGGGCGGCGGTGGCTTCGCGGGTCGGGCTGGTCCGGTAGGCATGGACAGCGAGCAGTGAGGCGAGGTCGGGTTCGGAGTCCAGCAGTGCACTGGACTGGGCGGCCAGTTGCCGCGACTGGGCCAGGTGCTGGGCGGTCACCGCGCCCTGCCACTGCCGCACGGCGAGCCCGGCGGCGACGAGGGCGAGGCACAGGGCGGCGGTGACCGCGGTGAGCACCAGTCGGTACCGGCGACGGCCCTTCTGCTCGTGCTCGCGGCTGGCGTCGAGGAAGGCGTGCTCCAAGGCGGTCAGTTCCCCGCGCGGTGCGCCCCCGTAGTGTTCCTGAGCGGCGGCGAGCCGGCTTCCACGACACAGAGCGCCCTTCTCGCGGCCCAGTTCCTGCCAGACGTCGGCCCCTTCGGTCAGGTTCCGGTGCACACGCAGGCGTTCGCGGTCCTCCTCGATCCACCCGCGGAGCCGGGGCCAGGCCGTGATCAGAGACTCGTGGGCCATCTCGACCGTGTCGCCGTCCAGGGTGAGCAGCCGTGCTCCGGCGAGTGCCTCCACCACCTGGGCATTGTCATCCCGGCCGGTGCCGGGCAGTTCCGATCGCCTGACGGGACGGCGGGTGTCGGGAGTGCCGTCGCCGGGGGTGACGAGGCGCAGCAACACGCGGCGGGCGGCGGCCGCCTGGCTTTCGGTGAACCGGCCGTAGAGTGTCTCGGCGGTCTTGGCGATCGCGCCGTGCAGGCATCCGGCCGCCTCGTACCCCGCCATGGTCAGTGTCTTGCCGCGGCGGCGGCGCCAGGTCTCCAGCAACGCGTGGGACAGGAGCGGCAGCCCTCCCGGCGCGTCGGTGACCTCCTTCACCAGCCGGTCGGTAAGGGCGCGTTCCACGGTCAGTCCGGCGGCGGTGGCCGGCTTGACGACGGCGTCGCGCAGTTCCGTCCGGCTCATCGCTCCGGCCAGGAGGTTGGCATCGCGCAACGCGTCTGCCAGGTCGCGGTGCTCGGCGCAGCGGCCGTAGAAGTCGCCGCGCACCGCCAACAGGACCCGCAGGCGGCTCTCGGGCTGCCGGGCCGTCAGCAACAGATCGATGAAGCGAGCGCGCTCGGCCGCATCGTGGCAGAGGGTGAAGACCTCCTCGAACTGGTCGACGATCACGAACGTGTCCGTCCCAGCGCCGCCGTCGTGGGCAGTTGCTGGTGTGAGGAGGGGAGCGTGGCTGCGGGCGGGGCGTTCGCCCGGTGTCAGGATCCGGATCGCGGCCGGTCGCAGGCCCGGCTCCTGAGCACGCCGGAGGACGGGTATCAGGCCGGCGCGCAGCAAGGAGGACTTACCGCTGCCGGACGGGCCGAAGAGGGCAACGAACCGCCGATGGCGCAGCAGATCGACCAGTTCGGCGGTGAGCTGGTCCCGGCCGAAGAACAGGCCGGTGTCCCCGCTCTCGAACCGTGCCAGGCCTCGGTACGGCGCGCGGGATCCATCGATGTCCCGAGAGCCGTCACCGGCGCACTCCTCGACCGCCTCGTTCCACCGGGCCTCCCAATCCGCCCGGTCTCCACCGCACGCCGCCGCATAGGCCAGGGCCACCGGCAGTGTCGGCAACTGCTCGCCCGCCGCCGCCTGGGACAGCGTGGTCACCGAGTAGCCCGCCCGCAGGGCCAGCGACCGGTACGTGATCCCGTCCGCGTCCGCCCTCAGCTTGCGTAACTCGAACGCGAACCGCTGCACCGGACCAGCCGCCGGATCCACCGGCACCTCACGACGCCCCGCCACACCTTCACCCCCTCCAGCACCCCGCATCACAGCGGGGAGCCGGTCGATACACCTCAGTGACACCCGCAGGGCTCGCGCGCCCCGTTCTTTGTTCGGCAGCCAGAACGGTACTGCCGAACAATGTTCCAGCCGCTGGACTCGGTGATGCGAGACGGCGCGGGGACCGCTCCGAGGGAACCCTTGCTGGTCGTCGGCGCCCCGCAGGGAGCGCGGCCCAAGCGTACGCAGCAGGCCCACGTCACCCCTGGGAAGCCGCCCGGCTCCTTCACGTCAAGGCCGCAGCGAAAGGGATGAAACAGTGCACCGGAACCGAGTCCGAGGCGGCGAGTGGGTATCTCGCCAACAGCCGCAGCAACAGCCGCAGCAACAGCCCACAACCGCGGGGGCGGAGTTCGGCGGGCGCAGGCAACCGGCACAGCACCGGGGCAGACAGGCCCATGGGCGCTGTCAGCCTGCAACGCGGGTGACGGGCATGCTCGCCGCCTTCTTGGACCAGGCCGGCCAGTGAACAGCACACCGGCGATCGCGACGTAGACCACTCAGGCACGCTTCGCGTTCCGCCGCCCACGGTCGCACCTTCGTCGGCCGACTCGAAGGCCTGATGATCCCCCGCCGTTGCGGACCGCGTCGGCACCGGCCTCACGACAGGCCCAACGGACACCCAACCGAAGAGGACTTCGTCCACGCATGGAATCCCCGCCCCTCGTTCCCGCTGCACCGAATCGATCGCTCTCCGTAGCTTCACGATTACTGAAAGTCATCTCGCCGACCGGTCCGTCACGGTTGGGCTGGCTGGACGCCTTGCGCGGCATCGCCGCACTCGTCGTGGTCTTTGACCACTCGTCGTACACCTTCATGGCGGAATTCCGGCGTGAGTTGATGCCTGAGTTCAACACCAGCCGCTACGGCATCATGGTGTTCTTCCTGGTGAGCGGCTACATCATCCCCGCGTCGCTGGAGCGCCGGGGCTGCGTCCGGACGTTCTGGATCGGACGGATCTTCCGTGTGTACCCGCTGTGGACGGCTGTCGTCACGGCGCTCCTCGCCGCCGACCTCTTGGGCATGGCGAAGTGGCGTGACTTCGGTCATCTGAGCGCTGCCACCGTGGTTTTCGCCCACGCGACAATGCTCCAGGAGCTACTGGGGACGCCCAGTCTCCTGCTCGTCCTGTGGACGCTCTCCTACGAGATGTCCTTCTACCTGCTGGTGGTCGCTCTCTTCACGGTCCGCCTTCACCGCCATTCTGCGGCGGCCGCGGTCATCTTGGCCGTGCTCGCCGCTGTGAGCGTGACGGCGGGAGTGGTGCTGCCGGCCTCTGCCCTGTCCGGCCTGGTCGGCACCGGCCCGCTGGTCGCGTTCGCCTCGATCGCCATGGGGGTCGCCGTCTGCTGTGCGGGCGCCAGGTCATCCGTGCTCCGCGTGTTCGGGGGCGTGCTGGGCGGTGCGTTGGCGCTCGTCCTCGTCTCGTTCAACGGCACGGTCCCGCAGTGGGAGGGGCTGGTGATCCTCGCCGTGATGTTCCTCGGCACCGCCGTCCACCGCGCCGAGAACGGTCAGGGAACCTGGCGCCATGCGGCCGGCGCCTCCGTCGTAGTGGTCGCCTGTGCCGCGGGGAGTGCGTACGCGTACGGCGACGGTGACCACTTCGCGCGGCGGGGCTGGATCGTCGCGTTCCTGCTGGCTGTGCTCACCTTCGGCGCCGGACTGGCGTCGCGCCGTCGGCGCGTCCCCCGGATGCTGACCGGATTGGGGACGATCAGCTACTCGGTCTATCTGGTGCACCCGGTGCTGCTGGCGGTGATCGACCACACGGCCGGCCGACAGCGGCAGGACAATCTTGCGCTCGAAGCGGTGTTCTTCGCCGTGCTGCTGCCCCTGTGCCTGCTGACCCACCAATACATCGAAGTGCCGAGCCAGGCCTGGGGCCGCGGGTTGGCGCGCCGCGTGCGGCCACCGTACTGAAGGCCGGTTCCTTCGGCGGTCACCCCTCAAAGGCGGCCGCGGCTCCGCGACATGCCCGGGATGGGGGTGGTGTCGGACGTGAGGGGCGCGACCAGGCGGCTCGAACGGTGTTCGGAGAAACGTGACGCGGCACACATGCCGCTCCGAGGCGTCCCGCTTACCAGCCACTTCACCCGGTTCACGTGTGGTGACTGAGCGTCAGATCGCCCAATTCCTCATTTAGTACCCGGAGTTACATCTGTGGGCGCGGTCGGACTTGCTATCGTGTTACTCGTTGGTAGCAATCCGTAGGGGGCCACGGGAGCCGGCGCGAGCATCGCCGCCGCATCCCGGGCGGATTGGCCGAGAAGGACGTTCTGGCAAGGGGGCCAGGCGGACACGGCATCTGCGGCGTACCCATGACGCGGCCTCCGAACTCCAGTCCTCCCGCTCACTTATCCGAACAGGTGAGACTCCTTTTATGGCTCGTTCCCTGGTCGATCTACTGACCACGCATGCCTCCCGACAGCCCGACCGGACCGCCTACCGGTACCTCGTCACGGGTGACTGCGACGGAGAGCTCCAGGACATCTCCTACGGGCGGCTCGCGGAGCGGTCCCGGGCCGTCGCCGCCTGGCTGCAGGAGCGTGGCCTGGCCGGTTCCCGCGCCATCCTGCTGTATCCGCCCGGCATCGAGTTCATCTGCGGTTACCTCGGCTGTCTTTCGGCCGGGGTCGTCGCCGTGCCGGGCCTGCCCCCGCAGGGGCGGTCGCAGAACCACCGTGCCCTGCTCCGGATGAAGCGACTGATCGCCGACGCGGACGCCAAGGTCATCCTGGGTGGCCGTGAGGTGCTCGCGGCCCTCGCCACCATGTCGGAACACCTGCCCGAACTCGCCGAGATCACCTGCGTCGCGACCGAGGACATCCCCGACGAGGCGGCCGGTTCCTGGCGCGAACCCGACCTCACCGCCGACTCGCTCGCCTTCCTCCAGTACACCTCCGGGTCCACCTCAGCCCCGCGCGGGGTGATGGTGACCCACGGGAACCTGCTGGACAACGAACGGGTCATCACGGAGCGGATGGGCCACACTCCCGACGTGATCGAGGAGTACGACCATGAACTCTTCGTCAGCTGGCTGCCCGTCTATCACGACATGGGCCTCATCGGTCCGGTCCTGAACGCGGTCTACCTCGGCGTGACCGCCACTCTCTTCTCCCCGCTGCACTTCCTGCAGCGGCCCGAGCGCTGGTTGACCGCCATCAGCCGGTACCGCCCGCACACCAGCGGCGGCCCCAACTTCGCCTACGAACTGTGCCTGAAGCACGCCACCCCGGACCTCCTCGACGGCCTCGACCTGAGCCGGTGGAAGGTCGCCTTCAACGGCGCCGAACCGGTGCGGGCCGCGACCCTGCGCCGGTTCACCGAGACCTTCGGTGCGGTCGGCTTCCGCCGTGAGGCCCTGTATCCGTGCTACGGCCTGGCCGAGGCCACGCTGATCGTGACCGGCGGTTCGGTGCAGGCCCCGCCCACCCTGGCCAGTGCCAGTGCCAGTGCCAGTGCCAGTGCCAGTGCCAGTGCCACTGACACCGCCACCGCCGACGGCTGGGCCGGGGCGGGGCCGCCCGCCGGCGCGGCGGAGGCCAGGTCGGCGGACGCGGCAGCGGTCGGCTCAGGCCGGCCCGGCCCCGGCATCACCGTGGTGATCGCAGACCCCGAACGGCAGGAGGAGCTGCCCGAGGGCGAGGTCGGCGAGATCTGGGTCTCCGGAGCGAGTGTCGCCAAGGGCTACTGGCGCAACGCGCTCGCCACCCGGCAGACCTTCCGGGCCACCCTCGGGGGGCGCGAGGGCCGGTTCCTGCGCACCGGCGACCTCGGATTCCTGCGCGACGGCGAACTCTTCGTCACCGGCCGTCTCAAGGACCTGATGGTCATCGACGGACGCAACCACTACCCGCAGGACCTGGAACTGTCCGCCGAGATGTCCCACTGGGCGCTGCGGCCCGGCTGCACCGCCGCCTTCTCCGTGGACGGCGGAGGGGAGGGTGAGCAGCCCGTCGTCGTCGCCGAGGCGGCACCTGAGGCGGCGGGCGAGTCCGAGAAGATCATCGATCTGATCCGCGGCGCCATCGGCGAGGCGCACGGTCTGCCGGTGCGCGACGTCGTGCTCGTCCACCCCGGCACCATCCCCAAGACGTCCAGCGGGAAGATCCAGCGCCGCGCCTCCCGGGCGGCCTATCTCGACGGCACTCTCTCCCTGGTCGGCGGGCCCGCGACGAGATGATCCGCACCGCCGACGGCGCGCCCACGCGCCGTCGGCGGCTCAACGGCGGCCTCGGGTAAGTCTGTTCCTCGGTCATAGGCCGTCGCTGCGGCGGTGGTGTGTCATCGCCGCGGGGGTCTTGCCGCGCTGGTACTGCCACCGGAGTCCGCCGCACGCCAACCGAATTCACCGTCTGCCGTCTGCCGTCTGCCGTCTGCCGTCTGCCGTCTGCCGTCTGCCGTCTGCCGTGCGACGTGCGTCGGCGGCATCCGTCGTACGCCGAGCGCGCCCGTCGCGCCGGTCGTACGGAATCCACTTGAGCCCAAGTTCACGAGGACACCAGCCCAGATGCCTGCGAACGAGTCCCCGAAGCAGCTCCCCGAGACGTCCCCGACGACCTCCGACGGGGTGCGGGCCTGGTTGACGTCGGCCGTCGCCGAGGTGGCCGGGCTTGCCCCGTCGAACGTATCGCCGGAGCGCCCGATCGCCGAATTCGGTCTGGGATCACGGCAGTTGGTGACGTTGGCCGTAGGCCTGTCCGAGTGGACCGGGCGGCCCGTTGAGCCTTCCCTCGTGTTCGACCACCCCACGATCGCGGGGATCGCCGAGGCCGTATTCGAGGAACAGCCCCGGGGTGCGGCCGATCCCGCCCCGGCCTTCGCGCCCGCGGTCCCCTCCGCGCGGAGGGACGACGACATAGCGATCATCTCCATGGCCTGCCGGTTCCCCGGGGGCGCCGACGATCCGGAGGCCCTCTGGCGGCTGCTGGCGGCTGGAGAGGACGCCGTCGGCGAAGTGCCCGCGGACCGCTGGGACACCCAGGATCTCTACGACCCCGACCCGGAGGCCATCGGCAAGGCCTACACCCTGCGTGGCGGCTTCCTGACCGGCATCGACCGTTTCGACGCGGCCTTCTTCGGGATCTCGCCGCGCGAGGCCGCGGCCATGGACCCGCAGCAACGGCTGCTGCTGCAGACCGCCTGGGAGGCGATCGAGCGCGCCGGGATCGTCCCGGAGACGCTGAACGGCAGCTCGACGGGCGTCTACGTCGGCCTGTACGACAGCGGATACCTCGCCTCGGCCCCGCTGGACCGGCTCGACGGGCACGTCGGCACGGGCTCGGCGTCCAGCGTGGCGTCCGGGCGCATCGCCTACACCCTCGGACTCCAGGGGCCGGCCGTCACGGTCGACACCGCCTGCTCCTCCTCTCTCGTGGCCCTGCACCTGGCGGCGCGGGCACTGGCCGGCGGCGAGTGCGACCTCGCGCTGGCCGGTGGCGCGACACTCCTCGTGACACCGCGCGGGCACGTCGAGTTCAGCAGGCTGCGCGGGCTCTCGCCGTCCGGGCGGTGCAGCCCGTTCTCCACCGAGGCGGACGGGGTGGTGTGGGCCGAGGGCTGCGGTCTGGTGCTCCTCAAACGGCTCGCGGACGCGCGCCGGGACGGCGACCGGGTCCTGGCGGTCGTCAAGGGGTCGGCGATCAACCAGGACGGCCGCAGTCAGGGCCTGAGCGCGCCGAACGGCCCGGCACAGGAACGGGTGCTGCGCGCCGCTCTCGACGACGCCGGGCTCCGGCCGGAGGACCTGGACCACGTCGAGGCGCACGGCACGGGCACGCGGCTCGGCGACCCCATCGAGGGCCGGGCCCTCGCCTCGGTCTTCGGACCGGGGCGCCCGGCGGACCGGCCGCTCGGCGTCGGCTCCCTGAAGTCCAACATCGGTCACACGCAGGCCGCGGCCGGCATCGGCGGCGTCATCAAGACGGTCCTGTCCTTGGGGCACGAACGGCTGCCGGCGTCCCTGCACGCCGAGACCCCGACCGAGCACGTCGACTGGGCAGCCGGCGGCCTGCGTGTGCACAGCGGCGCCGAGGCGTGGCCACGGCGCGGTGACCGGGTACGGCGGGCCGGGGTGAGCGCGTTCGGGATCAGCGGCACCAACGCGCACGTGGTGCTGGAGGAGTCGCCGGAGGATCTGACACGACCGGCCGCGACGCTGACACCGGCTGCGGCGCCGGCAGCGGCCACGACGCCGACACCAACTCCGGCCGCGATGCCGACACCAGTACCGGCGCTGACATCGGCACCGGCCGCGACGCTGGCACCAACTCCGGCTGCGGCACCGGCACCGGCACCGGCACCGGCACCGGCTGCGGCAGCGGCCGCGACGCCGACACCAACTCCGGCCGCGACGCCGACACCAGTACCGGCACTGACATCGGCTCCCACTCCCACTCCCGCTCCGGCGCTCGCCCAGCACCCCCGTACCGGGGAGCCCACCCTCTTCCCGCTGTCCGCCCGCACCCTCCCGGCCCTCCGAGGGCAGGCGGCCCGCCTGCTCGACGTGCTCGCCGCACGACCGTGTCCGGCGCTGTCCGACGTGGCCGCAACGCTGACCCACCACCGCACACACTTCGAGCACCGCGCCGTCGTCCTGGCGGGCGACCACGACGAACTGCTCACCGCGCTCCGCGGCCTGGCCGAGGGGACCCCGGACCCCGACCTGGTCGTGGGTCCGCAACAGACCCTCCCACCGGGCAAGTTGGCGTTCGTGTTCCCCGGTCAGGGTGCCCAGTGGTCCGGTATGGCACGCGAACTCCTCGACCGGTCGCCGGTGTTCGCCGACGAACTCGACCGCTGCGACGCCGCACTGCGTCCGTTCACCGACTGGTCGGTGGCGGCCGTCCTGCGCGGCGACGAGGGCGCCCCGTCCCTGGACCGGGTGGACGTCGTCCAGCCGGTCCTCTTCGCCGTGATGGTCTCCCTGGCGGCGGTGTGGCGGGCCCGTGGCGTACGGCCCGACGCGGTGATCGGACACAGCCAGGGCGAGGTCGCCGCAGCCTGCGTCGCGGGGGCGCTGAGCCTCAACGACGCCGCCGCGGTGGTCGCCCTGCGCAGCCAGGCCCTGACCGAGCTCTCCGGCACCGGGACCATGGCCGTCGTCGCCCTGCCGCACACCGAGGTCGCGGCGCGCCTGGCCGGTCTCGGCGGCCGGGTGTCCGTCGCCGCAGTGAACAGCAACCGCTCGACGGTGATCGCCGGTGACGTGGAGCCGCTCGACGCCCTGCTCGCCGACCTCGACCGGGAGCAGGTGTTCGTCCGCCGACTCGACGTCGACTACGCCTCCCACAGCGCCCGGGTCGAGCCGCTGCGCGCGACGGTCCTCGACGAACTCGACGGCGTCACCACCTCCCCGACCGCTGTCGCCTGGTACTCCACGGTCACGGGCGAGCCGGTCACGCAGGAGCTGGAGGCCGACTACTGGTACACGAACCTGCGTGAACCCGTACGCTTCGCGCCGACCGTGGAACGCATGGCCGCCGACGGCTACCGCCACTTCGTCGAACTCAGCCCCCACCCCTCCCTCGTCACCGCCGTGCGCACGGTCGCCGAGGACCGCGGCCACGAGGACCTGATCGCCGTCGGATCGCTGCGCCGTGACGAGGACGGGCCCGCCTGTCTGGACCGCGCCGCCGCCGAACTCCACGTCCACGGACGGCGGATCGACTGGCGCCGTCTCGTTCCCGACGGGCCGACGGCCGACCTGCCCACGTACGCCTGGGATCCGCAGTCCTACTGGATCGAGCCGGAACCCGGGTCGGGGACCGTGGACTCCGGTCTCTTCGACCGCGCCGCGCACCCGTTGCTCGGGGTTCAGCTGCAGTCGGCGGACGAGACCCGCTGGACCTTCCGCAACGAATGGTCCCCGGCCACCGCCGACTGGCTGCCCGACCACGCCGTGTTCGGGCGGACCGTGGTGTCGGGCACGACAGTGATGGAGCTGTGCCGTGCCGCGCTCGCCGTGGCCCGCCCGGACGCTTCCGGTGACGTGACCGATCTGCTCCTGCTCGCGCCCCTCGTGCTGCCGGGGACCGGCACGGTCGAGGTGTCGGTCGAAGTGGTCATCACCGGATCCGCGCCCGAGGTCACCGTGCACAGCCGCCCGCGCGGCGGGGAGGCCCAGGGCTGGACCCTGCACGCCACCGCGTCGGAGGCCGCCCCCGCCCCCGCCCCGGCGACGGCGGCGCGGCCGCCGGTATGGCCGGAGGGCGCCGAGTCCGCCTGGAGCGCCGGGACGTACGAACGGCTGGCCGCGCTCGGTCTCGGCTACGGGCCCTCCTTCCAGGGCGTCCGGTCGGCGGTCACGACCACCGCGGACGGGGAGCTGCTGGCCAGGCTGTCGCTGCCCGCCGTGGCCCGCGACGCGAGCGATCCCTACCCCCTCCACCCGGCGCTGCTGGACGCCGCGCTGCACGTGGCAGCCGCGCTGGACGCGTCCGACGGCCGGGTGCTGCTGCCGGTCGCGGTGGGCCGCTGCGTCCTGCCGCCCGGAGGCGCGAGCGACCTCACGGCGCTGGTACGCCGTACGGGCGGTTCGGGGACGGACCTCACCCTCGACGTGACCCTGTGGGACACCGACGGCCTCCCGGCGGGCCGACTGGAGGACGTCCGGCTGCGGGCCGCCGACCCGGCGGACCTGAACGGCGCGTCGGAGAACGGCCGTCACCTGTACGAAGTCGCGTGGACGGCCGTGACCGGACAGCCCGCGGCACTCCCGGGCGCCACGTGGGCCGTCCACGGCGACCGCTCGGACCCGCAGGTCGCGGCCGCCCTGCGCGGCCTGGCGGCGGCAGGCATCCAGGTGCGCGAGACGGGCGCCGACGTCGTCGTACGATTCTGGTCGCGTCCGGCGACCGACGCCGAACCGGCCGCCGCTGCCCAGGAGTTGGCCGCCACGGCGCTGGCCGAACTGCGCGCCCTGATCGTGCCTGCGGACGACCGGCCGTCCGCCCGGACCGTCTGGGTCACCTGCGGCGCGGTCGCGACCGGCGCCGCGGACACCGTGCCCGGCCTCGCCCAGTCGGTGCTGTGGGGCCTCGCCCGCACCGCCCGGACCGAACACCCGCACCTCGGGCTGACCCTGCTCGACCTCGAAGGCTCCGATCCCGCCGACACTCTGCGGGCGGCCGTCGCCCATGCCCACGAACCCGAACTCGCTTCCCGCGAAGGCTCCTTGCTCGTCCCGCGGCTGGTGCGTGCCCGCACGGCCGACGCACTGCGGATCCCGGCCGGTGACTGCTACGAACTGGCCGGTCCCGCGGCCGACCCGACCCTGCGCGCGGTGGAGTCCCCGGCCCTGACCTCGGGCCGGGTGAGGATTCTGGTGCACGCCATGGCGGTTCCCGGGCCCGGTGGGGAGCGGCCGCGTACCGCCTGCGCCGGTGTGGTCACCGAGACCGCCGACGACGTGACGGACCTGAGCCCCGGTCTGCGGGTCGTCGCCCTCGCCGACAGCTCGCCCGGCTCCATGGCGATCGCCGACGCACGGCTGGTCGCGGTACTCCCGGACGACGTGCCGTTCACGAACGCGGCCGCCCTGCCCCTCGCGCCCGGCGGAGCCACCACTGTCGAGGAGGCGGCCGGGACGCTGCACGAGTTCCTCGCAGGGCGGCTGCGTCCGGCCCGCCCCCAGGTCCTGCCCGTCAGCGCCGCACGTGAGGCGATACGGCGTGCCAGGATGTCGAGCGCCCCCGTCGTCCTCGACCTCGTCGGCCGAGGCGCCCCGGTGCCCACCGACGGCACGGTGCTGATCACCGGCGGGCTCGGTGCCGTCGGCCGCCACATCGCCCGGCTCCTCGCCGAACACGGCGTCCCCCGGCTCCTTCTGACCTCACGTCAGGGAGCGGCGGATCCGCGTGCCGCAGAGGTCACCGCCGAACTGACCGCGCTCGGAGCCGAGGTCGAGATCGCCGAGTGCGACGTCGCGGACGCGGCGGCCCTGGCCGGCGTTCTCGCCCGAGCCGACGACGCGTTGCCGCTGCGGGGTGTCGTGCACTGCGCCGGAGTCCTGGACGACGGGGTGGTCGCCGACCTGTCGCCCGAACGCCTCGCGCGGGTGCTGCGTCCCAAGGTGGACGGCGCCGCCCATCTCCACCGGCTCACGGCCGACACCCCGCTCGACCTCTTCCTGCTGATCTCCTCGGCGGCCGGAGTGCTCGGCAGCCCGGGGCAGGCCAACTACGCGGCGGCCAACGTCTTCCTCGACCAACTGGCCCACCACCGGCGGGCCCTGGGCCTGCCCGGAGTCTCCGTCTCCTTCGGTGCCTGGGCGGGCGAAGGGCTCGCCGCCGAACACGCCGACCTGGACCGGATGGCCCGTCTCGGCCACCGTGCCCTCACTCCCGACCAGGGCCGCGAACTCGTCGAACTCGCCCTGCGCCGCGGCACACCGCACCTGATCGCCTGGTCCCTGGACCTGCCTCGCCTGCGCGAAAGCACGGCCGCCACGGAGGACGGTACGGCGGCCCTGTGGCGCTCGCTGCTGCCCGCGTCCCGCACCGGCCAGGACGGCGGTGCCCATCTGGCGGACCGGCTCGCCCGGCTTCCCGAGGCCGACCGCGCCGCACGTGTCCTGGCCCTGGTCCGTGAGGAGGCGGCCCGGGCGCTCGGCCTGCGCTCGGCCGAATCCGTGGGCCCCGATCGGCCGCTGCGTGAGCTCGGCATGGACTCGGTCACGGCGGTGGAGCTCCGCAACCGCATCGGCACCCGGATCGGCGCCAGACTCCCCGCCACCCTGCTGTTCGACCACCCCACCGCGGCCCGGCTCTCCGCCCACCTGCTGACCACCGCACTCGCCACCGACGGCCGCACCGTCCGGCGCGGCGCACCCGCCCCGGGGCCCCACGGCACCCCGACGCCGACGTCGGACGAGCCGCTGGCCCTGGTGGCCATGGCCTGCCGTCTGCCCGGCGGCGTCAGCGACCCCGAGGGACTGTGGCATCTCGTCGCCGAGGGCCGCGACGCGGTGGGTCCGTTCCCGGCCGACCGCTGGGACGTGGAGTCGCTGTACGACCCCGACCCGGAGGCCCTGGGCACGTCCTACGCCAAGGAAGGCGGCTTCCTCGGCGACCTGGAATCCTTCGACGCGGGCTTCTTCGGCATCACCGCGAAGGAAGCGGCGGCCATGGACCCGCAGCAGCGGCTGCTGCTGGAGACGGCGTGGGAGGCACTGGAGCGCGCCGGGATCGTGCCGGCCGAACTGGCGGGCAGCAGCACCGGTGTGTACGTCGGCATGTTCGGCAGCGACTACCTCACGGGCTCCCGGCTCGACCAGCTGGACGGGTACGTCGGCACGGGATCGGCGCCGAGCGTGGCCTCGGGCCGGCTCGCGTACACGCTGGGCCTGAACGGACCGGCGCTGACGGTGGACACCGCCTGCTCGTCGTCCCTGGTGGCGTTGCACCTGGCGGCGCAGGCGCTGCGGTCCGGCGAGTGCGACCTGGCGCTCGCCGGCGGGGTGACGCTGATGGTGACGCCGGGAACCTTCGTCGAGTTCAGCCGTCTGCGGGGGCTGTCCCCGACCGGCCGCTGCCGCTCCTTCTCCGACGACGCCGACGGTGCCATCTGGGCAGAAGGCGTCGGCATGGTCGTACTGAAGCGGCTCGGCGACGCGCGGCGCGACGGCGACGAGGTGCTGGCCGTCCTGCGCGGTACGGCCGTCAACCAGGACGGCCGCAGCCAGGGCCTCTCCGCGCCGAACGGTCCGGCCCAGGAACAGGTGATCCGGCGGGCACTGGAGCTTTCCGGTCTTGAACCCGCCGACATCGACTACATCGAGGCGCACGGGACCGGCACCACCCTGGGCGACCCGATCGAGGCGAACGCCCTCGCGGAGGTCTTCGGCACCTCGCGGCCCGAGGGCCGCCCCCTGTACCTGGGCTCGCTCAAGTCCAACATCGGTCACACACAGGCGGCTTCGGGCGTGGCCGGTCTGATCAAGGTCGTACAGTCCCTGCGGCACGGGTCCCTTCCGCGCACCCTCCACGCCGATACGCCCAGTCGCCATGTCGACTGGGACGACAGCGGGTTGCACCTGCTGCGGGAGACCGTCGCCTGGCAGACCTCGGGCGAACGCCCACGGCGGGCCGGGGTGAGCGCCTTCGGCATCAGCGGAACCAACGCGCACCTGATCGTGGAGGAGGCCGGTCCGGCCGAAGTCCCGCCGCAGGACGAAATCACCCCGGGGAAAAGGCTGTTCGCACTGTCCGGGCGCGGTGAGGCCGCCGTGCGGGGGCAGGCCGCGCAGCTGGCCCGGTACCTGGACGAGGACGTCGCCCTGCCCGACGTCGCCCACACCCTGGCGCGACACCGCAGCCACTTCGAACGGCGAGCGGCGATCGTCGCCGGTGACCGGGACGAACTGCGCTCACGGCTGGACGCGTTGGCGACGGGACGGACACCGCTGGCCCCGCCCCGCGCCGAGCCGACGGGCAAGGTGGCCTTCGTCTTCGCCGGGCACGGCGGCCAGTGGCCGGGCATGGGCCTGGAGTTGGCGGCGGAGTCGCGGGCCTTCCGCGAGGAGCTGGCCCGTATCGACGCGGCGGTGCACCGCCGCGTCGGCTGGTCGGTCCTCAACGTGCTGCGGGCACCCGAGGAGCACGCCCCGCTCGACCGCACCGAGTACCTGCAACCGGTGCTCTTCGCCGTCAACGCGGCCCTGGCCGCCGCCTGGCGTGCGCTCGGCGTCCGCCCGGACGCCGTGATCGGGCACAGCCTCGGCGAGATCGCCGCCGCCTACAGCGCGGGCGCCCTCACCCTGGACGACGCCGTGTCCGTGGTGACCGGTCGCGCCCGAGCGGTCGCCCCGCTGGTCGGACAGGGCGGCATGCTGGCCCTGGAACTGCCGCGCACGGAGGCCGAGAAGCTGCTCGCGCACCACCCGGACCGGCTGTTCGTCGCGGCGGTCAACAGCCCGCACTCCACGGCCGTCTCCGGGGACGCCGAGGCGCTGGCCGAACTGCGCGCCCACCTCGAAGCACGGGACATCCCGGTCCGGCGACTGTCGACGCCGTTCGCCTCCCACACCCCCTTGATGGACCCGGTCCGCGCGGATCTGCTGGACCGCCTCTCCGGCATCCGGGGCACGCGCACGACGACCCCGCTGTACTCGACGGTGCTGGCCGAACCGGTGCCCGGCGACCAGCTCGACGCCGACCACTGGTACGCGAACCTCGGGCGCCCCGTCCGTTTCGCGGACACGATCCGGCGGATGCTGGACGACGGCTACCGCTACTTCGTCGAACTGAGCCCGCACCCCTCGCTCACCGCGTCGGTCGAGGCCGTGGCGGCCGAGGCGGGGATCGACGCGGTCGCCGTCGGCTCGCTGAGCCGCGGGCGGGACGCACGGGGTGTTCTGCTGGGCCGGGTGGGGGAGTTGTACGAGGCCGGGCACACGCCCGACTGGCCGGTGCTGCTCCCCGGGGGCCGCCGGATCGACCTGCCCACGTACGCCTTCGCCCGCGAACGCCACTGGCGCGCACCCGCCCGGGCCACTGGGACGGCCGGGGGCTCACCGCTGCTCGGCACGCATGTCGAGGCCAGCGACACACCAGGCCGGCACATCTTCCAGAGTGAGATCGATCTGCGCGACAGCCGCTTCGCCTACCTCGCCGACCACCGGGTCACCGGCGAGGTCTGGCTGCCCGGCGCAGCCTTCCTCGACCTGGCACTGGAGGGCGCGTCCGTTCTGCGGGACGGCGGCGAGGCGCGACTGGCCGACGTGAGGTTCGTGCGGCCCCTGTCCCTCGACGCGGACAAGCCCGTACGGCTGCAACTGGTTCTGCAGCCCGCCGGACAGGACGGCTCACGGGACTTCACCATCGCCTCGGTGGCCACCGGGGAGCGGCGCGCGCCGTGGCAGCGGCACGTCACCGGACGGGTCGTCGACGGCGCCGCAGATCCCGAGCCCGCAGCGCCCGACGCGGGCGAGGAGATCGCCGTGCTGCGCGAGCGGTGCGCCGAAGAGGCCGACCTGCAGGCCCTCTACGCGGGGCTCGCGGCCCTGGGCATCGACTACGGCCCCGCCTTCCGCGGCCTGGCGCAGGGCCACCGCGCCGGTACCGCGGCGGTCGGCCGACTCGCGCCGCGGCCGGCCGCAGGCCATCTGCTGCACCCCGCGGTCCTCGACGCCGCCTTCCACACGGCGGCCCTGCCGGCCGACGCGCCCGCGGGCCGGGCCTTCGTGCCCGCCGGTGTCGGACGGCTGCGCTTCACCGGCCTGCGTTCGGCGCCCGTGTGGGCGACCTGCCGGCTGCGCTCCGTGGACGGCGACACCGCACTCCTGGACCTGCGGCTCTGGGACGAGAAGGAGCAACTGGTCCTGGAGGCGACGGAGTTCGAGCTCGCCGCGCTCTCGCCGCTGGACGGCGCGCTCTTCGAGACCCGCTGGCAGCCGCGCCCGGCCGCACAGGAGCGGCCGGGCGACGGTGGCTGGCTCGTCCTGGCCGACGAGACCGGGATGGCCGACGCACTCGCGGAACGGCTGGCCGCGGCCGCCGTGCCGCATGTGATCGTGCGCAGGGGCACGGAGTTCGGCGCCCGGGGGCCCGGCCGCTATGTCCTCGATCCGTCCGATCCTCGGCAGCTGACCCGGCTGCTCGACGAGGCCTTCAGCGACGGACCACCGGAGAAGGTGGTGCAGCTGTCCGCCCTCGACGCGCCGGCCGTGGTGGACGCCGCCACGGCCGAAGGGGCCGCGCGGTGCTGCTGCTTGAGCACCCTGCACCTGGTACGGGCGTTCGCCGACCGTTCGAGGGGCCGCGCCCCGCGCCTGTTCGTGGTCGTGCGGGGCAGCCAGGCCGCCGGTGACAGCACCCAGGTGACGCACCCTCAGCAGGCCCTCGCCTGGGGCTTCGGACTCTCGGTGGCCCAGGAGTACCCGGAACTGTCGACCACGCTGATCGACCTGCCGGCCACGGACGGCGGAGACGACCTGTGGACGCAGTTGCGGCACGCGGACGACGAACGGCTCGTCGCGCTGCGGGAGTCGGGCCGCCTGGTACCAAGGCTGGCCCGCACCCGCCCGGACGACGGCGGGCACGGCGGGATCACCGCGGACGGCGTCCAACTGGTCACGGGTGGTCTGGGCGGCCTCGGCCGAGTGGCCGCCGAGCGGCTGGTCCGCCAAGGTGCCCGCCGACTGGCCCTGTTGAGCCGGGGCGGGCCCGACGCGGCCGCGGAGAGCTGGATCAAGGGGATCGAAGCGCGCGGTGTCACCGTGCACCTCGCCCGCGCGGACGTCGCCGACCGTGCCGCGCTGACGGCCGCCCTCGACACCGTACGACGAGAGGTGGGCCCCATATCGGCGGTCGTCCACGCGGCAGGTGTCCTCGACGACGCCACGGTCGCGAACCTGACCGACGAACGCGTCCTGCGTGTGCTCGCCCCCAAGGTCCTGGGCACCACCCTGCTCACCGAACTGATCCCGGAGGCGGAGAGGTTCGTCCTCTTCGCCTCGGCGGCCGGTGTCCTCGGCTCGTCCGGCCAGAGCCACTACGCGGCGGCGAACGCCTTCCTCGACGCCTGGGCACACCACCTCTCCCGCACCGACCGCCGGGCGCTGAGCCTGGACTGGGGCGCCTGGACGGAGGTCGGCATGATCGCCGGATCCGGCACCCGGGCCGCCGAGATGAGCCGTTCGGGTCTGGTCGCCTTCACCCCGGCGGAAGGGGGCGACCTGTTCGAGCGGGTGCTCGCCACCTCCCGTCGCCAGCTCGCCCCCCTCGCCCTGGACCGGGAGGCACTGGAGCTCGACCCGGACGCGACCCGCACACGGCCGATCCTGGGCGACCTGATCACCGTCGCCGAGGACGCGGCGGGCACGGACAACCTCGTCGCACGGGTGTTCGCGGCGACGACGGACCGGGACCGGGCCGCACGCCTCGAAACGTACGTACGGGCCAAGGTCGGCCAGGTCTCCGGTGGTGCCACGGAGGTGTCCGCGACCATGGCCCTCAAGGAACTGGGCCTCGACTCACTCATGCTGGTCCGGCTGCGCAACGCCTTCACCCGCGAACTCGGCGCCGAACTCCCGGCCGCCGCCGTCTTCTCGGCGCCCGACATCCAGGGCCTGGCACGGGCCCTGGGTGAGGTGCTGCCCGAACACGACACCGGGGCACGGAGAGCGGAGCCACAGCCGGACGGTACGTCCGAGGCGCCCGAGAGCGAGCTGCGGCCCGCGACCCGCGACGTCGTACGGCTGTTGCGCAGCGCCCAGCCGGGCATGCCGGACGCGGCGCACGCCGTCGGTCTGGCGGTCCGGCTCACCGCGCCGACCACCCGCGAGGCACTCACCGACATCGTCACCCGGCTGGCCGGACGGCACGCGGCCCTGCGCACGGCGATCGCCGCAGGGGACGGGCGAGGCCGACACCTGCGTGTGGAGCGGCGGCCGACCGAGCCGCTGCTGCGCTGGACGGAGCTGCCCGCCGAAGCCGTACTCGACGCCGATGACCGGTTGTCCCGGCTGCTGGAGCCGCCGTTCGACCTGGCGCAGGCACCGCTGTGGCGGTTCGAGCTGCTCGACGCCGGTGCGCGGGGCCAGATTCTGCTGTTCGGCGCGCACCACGCGGTGAGCGATCTGCAGTCGCTGCTGCTCGTCGCGGGGGAGATCGACGCCGAACTGTCCGGTGCCTCACTCGGCGCCACCGTCACCAACCGTGACATCGACCTGCTGATCGAGGCCCAGCGGACCGGCGATGCCTCCGGCGCCGCCACCACCGACTGGCGCGAGGCCTTCCACGGCAGCGAGCGTCTCGACCTGACGCTCGCCCGGCCGCGCCCGGCGACGCGTTCCTACCGGGCCGGGAGCGTGACCGTGGCCATACCCGACGGGCTGATGGAGCGGGTGTCGGCGGCCGCGAGCAGGCTCGCCGTCACCCCGGCCGCCTTCTGTCTGGGCACTCTGACCGTCCTGCTGGCCAGAACGCGGGAGCGGGAGCGCTTCGTCCTCGCCGTGCCCGTCGACACACGCATCCACGCCGACGCCTACGACGCGGTGGGATTCTTCGGCGTACCGGTGCCGTTCCCGGCTCAGGCGGCGGCGGGAGAGCGGATCGAGGAGGTACTGCGCCGGACGGACGCGCGCCTGGACCGGGTCCTCGCGAAGGGCGCCATGTTCTCGGACGTGCTGTCGACACTGGCCGGCCAGGGCCTGCACCGGGCGAACGCCCCGCTGGTGGAGGTGTACTTCAACTACGTACGCTCCTCGGCGGCCCGCCTCGGTCGACTGGAGGTGCTCCCGGCCGGAACGGGGTACTCCGACCTCGACCTCATGGTCACCATGACCCCGGACGCGGGCCGCGTAAGGCTCGACCACAACCTCGACATCCTGGACGCGGTGACCTCCACCGAGCTGGCGGAGGCGTTCCTGCGACTGCTCGCCGTGACGGCCGACGACCCGACCGTGACGGTCCGTAAGGCGGGCGCGCCGTCAACTGCCGCGTCGGGTACGACGGCAGCTCCGTTCGCGACGGGTTCGACGGGTTCGACGGGTACGACGGGTACGACGGGTACGACGGCAGATCCCATCGCGACGGGCACGACGCCGACGCCGATCGCGACAGCAACTCCGGTCGCGCGGGAACCCGGTGCCCGTCCGCGCCGCTCGCTCGCCCTCGCCGCCACCTTCGCGCTCGGCAACCTGCCGCTCCTGTGCGAGGCGGCGCTCCAGGAGTCCACGGGGGAAGGAGCGCGGGAGCGGGCGCGGGACGAGGGCCCGACGGTCGTGGAAGCGCCGTACCACCAGGTGCTCTCCGCCTTGCGCGACCCCTCGGGCATCCTCGGTGACCCCACGGCAGCGGTGGGTGTGGTGCTGCTGCGCGCGGCGGACCTGGAGCGGTTCGGTCCGGTGAACGACACGGTGCTGACCGAACTGCGCACCGCCTACCCTGCCGCGCTGCGGGCCCTGTCCGAGCGGACCCGCAGACCGCTGATCGTCGGCATCCTGCCGTCGGCGCGGCAGGAGGACCGCTTCGCGCGCTGGGAGAGCGAACTCCTCGCCGAGCTGGCCGATTCGCCCGGCATCGCGGTGTTGGGCCCGGACGAGTGGACGCGCCACCACCCCGTCGCGGAACGCTTCGACGAACGGACCGAACGGCTGGCCCACCTCCCCTTCACCCCGCACTTCCAGGCGGCGGTGGCCCTGCGGCTGGCCCAGGTGGTGGGAGCGGTTCTGCGCCCCGCGCCGAAGGTGATCGCGGTGGACGGCGACGAGACCCTGTGGGGCGGGGTCGCCGGGGAGATCGGCCCCGAGGCGGTGGATCTTTCCGGACCGCGGGCGCTGCTGGCACGGAGGCTGACGCGGTGGCGTGCCGCGGGCGCGCTGCTCGCGCTGGTCAGCAACAACGACGAGGACACCGTACGGGCCGTCCTGGACCGTTCGGACAGCGTGCTGAAGGCGGAGCACTTCAGCGTGCTCTCCGCCGGCTGGGGCCCGAAGCCGGGTCGTCTCGCGGAGGCGGCGCGCACCCTCAACCTGGGGCTGGACAGCTTCCTGTTCCTCGACGACAACCCGGTCGAGATCGCCGGAGTGCGGTCCGCGCTGCCGGAAGTGCTGTCGGTGACCTGCCCTCCGTCGGTCGAACTGGAGGACTTCCTCTGCCGGTTGTGGCCGCTCGTTCCGGCGGCGGCGACGGCCGAGGACGGACTGCGGGCAGGGTTCTACGCGCAGGAGCGGGAGCGGGACGCGGTGCGCGAGCAGGCCGGTTTCGAGGAGTTCCTCGCCCAGCTGGAACTTGAGGTCGACATCCGGGCCCTGTCCGGGGCCGACGTCGAACGGGCTGAGCAACTCGTCCGCCGCACCAATCAGTTCACCCTCCGCCCGCGGTCAGCCGACGGTGGCGATCTGGCGCGGTGGCGGGAGCAGGGCGAGGTGTGGACCGCTGCGGCGCGGGACCGCTTCGGCGACTACGGCCAGATCGGCCTGCTCGCCCTGCGCGTGGACGGCGACCGACTCGACGTCCTCGCCTGGATGTTGAGCTGCCGCGCGCTCGGCCGAGGCGTCGAGGACCGGCTGCTGGCGTGGCTGGCGGACCGCGCCGACCGACTCGGCTGCGTGAAGGTCCGGCTGACCGCGGAGCGCACCGACCGCAACGTACCGGCCCGGCGTCTGCTGGCCGCGCTCGGTGGCGGCGACCAGGACGACGAGCAGCTGGAGACCGTGATCACGCCGGAACACCTGCGGGCCTTCCGCTCCTGGCGGCGGCAGTGAGCGGGCCGGCGGCCGGGCCCGCGGAGCCGGCGCGGACAGGGACAGTGCGGAAACGGACAGTGCGGAAACGGACAGTGCACGGGGGGAAGGGCTCTCATGGGTGAAGTGAACGAGGACGCGGTGGCGTACGCCGGACGACGGGCGACCGCCGAGGCGATCGAGCGAGGTGACGGCGGGCCGAGCGTGGAGGCCCTGCTGGCAAGAATCAGACAGGCCCCCGAAGCGACACCCGCAGCGGCCGGAACCGGAACCGGAACCGGAACGGGCACGGAGTCGGTTGTGGGGACGGGTGCGGACACCTTCGCGTCCCGTGCCGGTGCCGGTGCCGGTGCGGATGCGGATGCGGATGTGGATGTGGATGTGGGTAGGACAGTCGTGGCCTCCGGAGCGGGTGCTGGTGGCGGCACCGGTACCGGGACGGACCGCGATGCCGGACCCCTGCCCGCACCCGCCGTACCCGCCGCAGGCGCTGTACCCCCCGCCCCCGCTGGACCCGCCGCACCCGACGCGGACGCCCTGGCCGCTGTCGTCGCCGCGGCGGCCGGTCCCTTCGTACCCGGAGGGCATCTGTCGCCCGACACCGACTTCTTCGATGCCGGGGGCACCTCCGTAGGCGCCGTGGAACTCGTCGCGGCCCTGGAGGACGAGCTGGGCATGGAGATCGACCTCGACGAGGTGTTCGCCGACGCCCGGCCGCGCAGCCTCGCCCAGCGCTGGCTGGCGACCGCGGGTGCCACGGCGACCCTCTCGGCACCGGTTCCGGCGGCAACTCGGACGGCCGCGCGGGCCCCGGCCCCGGCGACCGACACGATCGGCGCCGCACAGGCCCCGGACACCTTGCGGATCCCCGCCCCGGCGTTCAGTCCCGCTCTCGCCCCGGGGGCCTTGCCAGGGACGACGGTCACCGCCCGGACCACCGGCGCCGGCACCCCGTACGCCTCGGCCCGTCCCGAAGACCTCGACCAGATCCTGGCCGACCTCGCGCTGGCCGACCGCCTGCCTTGGACCGGCTCGCCCGAACCCCTGCCGCCCCGCCGGATCCTGCTCACCGGTGCCACCGGCTTCCTCGGCAGCCATCTGCTCCTCGATCTGCTCAGGCACAGCGACGCGCACGTCCACTGCCTCGTTCGCGCGGCCGACGAGGAGGCGGCCACGGCCCGGCTCGGCGAGGCGCTGAAGAGCCACCGGCTGCCCTGGTCGAAGGAGATCCGCCGCCGGGTGACCGTGCTCCCCGGCGACATCAGGCGTCCGCACCTCGGCCTGTCCGACGACGTCTGGAACAAGCTCGCCCACGAACTGGACAGCGTCGTGGGCGTGGCGGCGGCCGTGGACTTCCTGCGCGGCTACCAGTCGCTGAGGCAGAGCAACGTCATCGGCGCGCTGACCCTGGCCGAACTGGCGGCGACCGGCCCGCCCAAGCCGCTGCACCACATCTCCTCGATCGCGGTCTTCAACGAGGTCGGCATCTCTTCCATGGGCGAGGACGATCCACTCGCCCGCGTCGGCCGCCTCGTCGCGGGCTACGACCAGACCAAATGGGCCGCCGAGGTCGCTCTGCGGCGGGCCCGCGACCACGGCCTGATCGTCACCGCGATGCGCCCGGGAGGCATCGGAGGCCACACCCGGACGGGCGCGCACAACCCGCAGGACCTCAGCAGCGGTCTCGTCTCGGCCTTCGGCCGCTTCCGCACGGTGCCCGCCTTCAACTGCCTGAACGCGGCCCCGGTGGACTGGGTGAGCCGGGTCGCGGCCGCCGTCGTCTGCGAACCCGACGCCTGGGGGTTCGACTACAACCTGACCGGCGTACCCAACACCCTCGACGACGTCGTACGGGACATGGCGTTCGGCGGGACGCACGTGCGCGTACAGGACTGGGACGAGTGGCGTACCGACGTCCTGGCCCGTCTGGAAGCCGACCCTGTTCCCGAACTGAGTTTCCTCGCCCGGGTGTTGCGAAGTCCCACCGCCCTCAAACTGTGCGAGGCGACCCTGAAGGGGCCGGCGGCCACCGGCGAACGCACCACCGCGCTCGTCGAGGCGCTCGGCCTCCGTCCCGCGGCCCGCTACGACGCCCGGGCCCAGCTGAGGACGTTCGAGCGGCTCGCCCAGGACGGCCTGGCCCGGCTGCCCCACAAGGACGACCAGCCGTACCTGTGGTTCCCCGAGACGACCGAGGGCGCCGTGGGCCCGGTCGGCGCCGAGGCCGACACCCCCTGCTCGATGGCGCTCACCCTCTCCATCGCGAGCATGTACCAACTGGTGAAGGAGCGCCGGGTGGACGTCGGCGGCGAGCTGGTGTGCGCCGCGGCCCATCCCGCGCCGTTGCTCGTGGAGCGGGGCGACGTCTGGATCCGCCCCGAGGAGGGCATCCCGCAGCGGCACGGGATGCGCCACCAACTCCTGCGCTACCGGCTGACGTTGCGCGACGCCGACGGAGGCCGCTGGTGGCTGGAGGGCCACAAGTACGCCCGCGCCCGCCGTGACGTATGGCGGCAGACCCGTGCGCTGAGCGTCGAGTTCGGCCGCGAGGGCGAACCGGCCCGCTTCGAAGGCGAGTTGGTCGTGCCCGCCGACAGCTATGTACGCGACCAGATCGACGGCATCAAGGTCGACCCGCGACTGACCGGCCAGGAGAAGCGCGCCGCCAAACTGACCTGGCTCGCCTGGTTCGGCGCGGAGATGGGCCGCGGACTGATCAGCCCCTTCGCCCGCGCCGCCGCGGA
Source organism: Streptomyces sp. NPDC002742 (assembly GCF_042888885.1). Taxonomy (NCBI): domain Bacteria; kingdom Bacillati; phylum Actinomycetota; class Actinomycetes; order Kitasatosporales; family Streptomycetaceae; genus Streptomyces; species Streptomyces sp. NPDC002742. Next base: position 147,762 of record NZ_JBIAQF010000020.1, on the reverse strand, counting down.
CCTCCTGGACCTGCGGCGCACCCGGACCCCCTCGGAGCGCCACCGATGATCCTCAGAACCGCCAACTCCCGCACCAGGCCCGCGATCCGCAAGGTCAGGACGGGCACGGTCCTACGGCCGCTGCGCCACCGCCTCGACCCTGCGCAGGTCGAGGAGATCCCCTTCCATGCCGGGGACGGTGTACGCCTCGGACTCACCCGCATCGACAGCGGCGAGCGGGACCGGCCCGCCGTGCTCCTCCTGCACGGGCACACCGCGTCCGCGGACATGTTCCTGCTGCCCGAGACCCGCAACCTCGTCGACGTCCTGCTCGACGACGGCTACGAGCCCTGGCTGCTCGACTGGCGGGGCAGCTGCCGGCTTCCGTACAACGAGACCGGCCAGAGGTACACCTACGACGACGTCGCTCTCCACGACATCCCCGAAGCGGTCTCCCGCATCCGTGAACGCATCGGCGACCGGCCGCTGTTCGTGGTCGCCCACTGCATCGGCTCGCTCACCCTGTCGCTGAGCATGACGGCGGGGCTGGTGCCCGGCCTCGCGGGCGTCGTCTCCCAGGGGGTGTTCCTGACCCCGAAGCTCGCGGGACGCACCTCGCTGCGGATGACGGTGGCGGGTGAACTGCTGAAGAACCGGATCGACCACATCCCGGTCGACTTCCGCAAAGTGGGTCTCCGGTCGAGGTACACGCCGCTGTTCGCGCTGGCCTCGCGCGGGGCGGGCTGCCCGGACCCGACCTGTCAGATCCTCCACAACTCGGCCTGGGGCTCGGGCGCCTCGCTGTTCCTGCACGAGAACCTGTCCGAGGCCACCCACGACCGGCTCGCCGAACTCCTCGGGCCCGCGCCCCTGTGGATCCTGCCGCACCTGCGCCGCATCGAACTGGCCCGCAGCGTCGTCCGCTGGCACGACACCGACCATCGCTACCGGGCGCTGCCACCCAACGCGCTGGACGCGGCCGCCCGCATCGACACCCCGGTGCTGCTGCTCGCGGGCAGCGAGAACGGACTGTGGCTGGACTCGCAGAAGCTCTGCCACGAGGTCCTGGCACACCGGCAGCCCCAACTGGACGTGTCGTACACCGAGATCCCCGCCTACGGCCACCTGGACACGTTCCTGGGCCGGGGCGCCGCCCTCGACGTATTCGGGCACATCCTCGAATTCCTCGACGGACGACGGTGACGGCGGCCCCTCGCCCAGATACCGTACCGACCAGTAACCACGCCGGCCGGTGACCGGATCGACCGGCGATCAGACCGCAGTCCAGGAGGCTCCATGCCGCAGCTCGAAGTCGACGGCGCCACGCTGACGTACGACGACGAAGGCCCCCGTGACGGCGACGGCGTGCCCCTGGTGTTCATCCACGGCTGGACGGCCGACCGGCACCGCTGGGACCACCAGGCGGACCACTTCGCCCGGAAGCGGCGGGTCGTACGGCTGGACCTGCGTGGGCACGGGGACAGCGACGGGTCGGGACGGCGGACCGTGGCGGAGCTGGCCGTCGACGTTCTCGCCGTCCTCGACCACCTGGAGCTCGAGCGGTTCGTCCTCGTCGGCCACTCGATGGGCGGGATGATCGCGCAGACCCTGACGCTCGACCACCCCGAGCGGGTCGAGCGGCTGGTGCTGGTGAGCTCGATCAGCAGGATGACGTACAGCCGGGGGAGGGGTCTGCTGATGGCGGTCTCGACCCTGGTGCCGTTCAAGCTGTTCGTGGCCGCCAACATCCAGCGGGCCTTCGCCCCGGGCTACCCGCGCGAGAAGATCCGCGAGTACGTCCGGGCCTCGGCGGACACGCCCAGGGAAGTGGTCATGACGTGCTACGGCGCCATGCGGTCCTTCGATGTCTTCGACCGGCTGGGGGAGATCCGGACTCCCACCCTCCTCGTCCACGGCTACCACGACATCCAACTGCCGGTCTCGCAGATGCTGCGGATGGCGAAGGCCTACCCGGACGCCGTGGTGCGGATCTTGGACGCCGGCCACGAACTGCCCGTGGAGAAGCCGGCGGAACTCACGGCCGTGGTCGACCGGTTCGTGACCGACCAGCCGTAGCCGGGCCTGAAGCCGGGGGCCCGCCGAGCAGGCCCCCGGCCCGCGAGAACCCCCGTGCGGCTCGCGCCCCACGCGTCACCCGCACGGGGCCGGGCGGCCCCGATACCGCGCTCCGGTCCGGGACCGGTGCTCCGCTCCGCCAGGGTGACCGGCTTCGTCCACGCGACACGGCACCACCACGGCGCGGAGTACAGGGAAGGGTGGGAAAGTGGTCGGCATGTGCGGTCGCTACGCCTCCACCCGCAGCCCTCAGGACCTGGTCCAGTTGTTCCAGGTCACCGACTGGCGTGCCGAAGAGGCTCTCGCGCCGAACTGGAACGTCGCCCCGACCGACAACGTATGGGCCGTCCTTGAGCGCGTTCCCCGCGAGAGGGACCATGCCGCGGCGGAACGGGAGCTGCGGCCACTGCGCTGGGGCCTGGTGCCGTCCTGGGCCAAGGACCCGAAGGCCGGTGCACGGATGATCAACGCGCGGGTGGAGACCGTGCACGAGAAACCCGCCTACCGCCGAGCCTTCGCCAAACGCCGCTGCCTGCTTCCGGCCGACGGCTTCTACGAGTGGCAGCAGGTCAAGGACGAGGCCGGCGGCAAGCCCCGCAAGCAGCCGTACTTCATCCACCCCGAAGACGAGCAGGTGATGGCGCTCGCCGGGCTGTACGAGTACTGGCGCAACCCCGAGGTCGAACAGGACGACGACCCCGCCGCCTGGCTGACGACCTGCACCATCGTCACCACCGAGGCCACCGACGCGGCCGGCCGCGTCCACCCCCGCATGCCGCTCGCCCTCACGCCGGACCACTACGACGCCTGGCTCGACCCCCACCACCAGAACACCGACGACCTGCGCGGCCTGCTCACCCAGCCCGCAGACGGTCACCTTGCCGTCCGGCCCGTGTCCCCGGCCGTCAACAACGTCCGCAACAACGGCCCGCACCTGCTGGACGAGCTCCCTCGGTAGGAGTCGGTACGGTCCGGCATGGGCGCGACGAGCCACTCCCGTGTGTGGTCCGCCACCGGCGATCTGCCGCGTATCACCCGAACGGGGCCGGGCAGCCGAGAAGGCTCGGCTGCGGCGACGTACGGGCATGGGCATGGGCCGGGCTCCCGAGGTCGACGCCGGGGTGGTCAACGGGTGCCCCGCGGACCACTCGCCGCAGCAGCGAGCTGTAGCCGACCGGATGAGGGCGCGACAGCCGTCAGGCACCCGCGTCACGTCACCCGGCCGGATACCGCTGAGGGCGAACCCCTCACCAGGTGTGGGCGACGTCGACCACCAGTCGGCCGGAGAGCTGGGACACCCGGAACGGCAGCTGGGCCCGCACACCGAGCCCCACCTGTGTGACTCCCTCGAAGCTGGCCCCGAACTTCGCGTCCCGGAAGGTTCGGTAGCCGGTCAGGTCGACGCCCGGAAGGGGCTGTCCGCCGCGGCCGGGGTAGGTCGCGGAGTGGGTCTCCGGGTCGTAGGCGGGGGCGGACACGATGATCTCGATGATCGCCCCGCCGGTGATCGGGATGCGTATGCCGGACGGGTCCTGGTAGAACGCGTCGACGTAGTGCGCGGTGTACCCGATCGGGTCGGTGCCCGCCGTGGGTACGTCGAAGACCATGCGGTCGTAGCAGTCGTGCTCGCCTGTCCTGATGTCGGTCAGGGACCCGGTGGCGGCGTCGGCCGCGGTCTTCGGAAGGCTGCCCCAGCCGGTCGGGCACGCGACAGCCGTCGTGGCGGCACCCGCCGTGGTCGGCGCTGCGACTCCCACACCCACACTGGCCATCGTGAGGGCGGCCAACATCGCCCCGTATCGTCTTGTGCGCATTTTTTCCCCTTGTTTGCGGCTCTTTTCCCTGTGATGTACGACATGCCGGTCACGGGTTTGGTTGTACGGGTCACCCCGGAATTGGCCTGCGGCCCGAGCGCTCGTCGAGGTGCCGCGTCCGGGGTGCTCGCCCCGCGGACTCCTCACGGGCAGCCGACCCCGGTTGCCCGTCGAGGACACTGGGCGGGCGACGGCCTCCGCGGGTCGTCATCAGTGCCGACCGCGCTCTTACAACTGTGGCGCCGTGCCCGACTCCGCACGGACACAGCGCCACACTCGGCGATCAGAAGGCCGGGTCACCGCCTCCCAAGAGGCGTACAGGGCAAGTGAGTCGTGCCGACCTCCGCTGAACTCCCAGCGCTCCTGGGGGCTTCGCTACTCGTCGATCGCCGCACCGAACCGCCCATGGGCCACCGGTGCCCCGAGGCTCGCCCCGGCGTAGGTCCACGAACCCTTGGCGGCCAACCCCGACGACGAGGCAGGAACGACCCATACGACGCCGTCGTCGGAGTTCTCACCCGGCGCCGAGGCCAGCAGACCGAACAGGCCGTCCTTGTCAGCGTCGATCAGCCGCACCTGGCCGCCCCAGCGGTCCGAGGCCTCCGCGACGCCGGGAACGCCGGCAGAGTTCTGGTCGAAGCTGCGTGCGCCGGTCGCTGTCAGGCCGCCCGGTGCGCCGCGCAGTGTCCAGACCGCACCGGCATCGGACACGGAGCCCACGTCCTCGCCGGGCGCGCCGATCGCGAGGTCCGGGCGGCCGTCGCCGTCGGTGTCACCCGATGACAGCTCGGAGCCCCACCGGTCGCCCGCCTCGGCTGTGCCGGGGACGCCGGGGGAGTCCTGCGTCCACGTCTGCGCCGGGGTCGGGTCGAGGCCGGAGAGGTCGCCCCGGCCCAGGTAGACGGAGACCGATCCACCGACGGGCGAGCCGACGCCCGTGTCGCCGATGGCCAGGTCGTCCTGCCCGTCGTGGTCGAAGTCGCTGGAGACGACCGCGGGACCGCCTTCGAACGTGCCGCCGTCCCCCAATTCCTCGACGCCGGGCGCGCCGTGCAGCACCCGGGTGGCGCCTGTGCCGGGCCGGTCTCCGGTGGTCACACCGGAGACGGCCAGGTCGGCCCATGAGTCCTCGTTGTAGTTGCCGTGGCTGAGACTCCGGAAGGCGAAGCCCGTCGCCGTGGGACCCAGGTCCCGGGCCCGGAGTCCGGTGTCCATCGCCTTCAGTTGCCGGGCGGCCGCCTCCGGTGCGGCGGTGAAGAACAGCAGTGTGTCGTTCTCCAGGAGGGCGATGCTGTCGCGCGGGTCGGCGTCCGGGGCTGCCGGGTCCGGCGCGAAGTACCGGGCCGCTTCGACGGCCAGGCCGAAGTCCGCGCCGGCCCGCAGCCCGTCGGGATCCTGCAGCCAGGTGCTGTCGGTCCCGTGCAGCCCGCTCGGCGAGCCCCAGAAGACGATGGCGCCGCCCGCGTCGGAGAGTCCGGCCAGATCTTCGCCGGGGATGCCGACGATCGCGTCGTCGTAACCGTCGTTGTCCAGGTCACCCGAGGCCACGGCGCTGCCGAAGCCGTCGCCTGCCTCGGCGGCACCCGGGACGCCGGAGGTGCTCTGGTGAAGGACGCTCTTCCTGGTCGTGCTGAGACCACTTGACGAGCTGTACTGCACGGTGACGTAGCCGGCGGCCTCGGCTCCGCTCACCGTGGCGGCCGGGGCGCCGATCAGCACGTCGTCGAACCCGTTGCCGTCGTAGTCGCAGTTGTGCTGCTGCCAGCCGATGGACGGAAAGGGCACAACGGCCTGCGCCGCAGGGGCCGTCATGATCGTGCCGCCGCCGAGGGTCAGGAGTACGGCGGCCGTCAGGGCCGCTCTTCTGATGTGACGCACCGGAGAGATCCTCCTTCGTTTCTGGATCGGCCTACGGGGTCCTGCTCGGCCGAAGTGCCCTGCCGTGCCTCGCCGTTGGCCGGGGAACTGCAGGGCACCTGCGGCGCCCCGCGCTCCTCACTCAGAAGACATCTCAAGTTTGTACGGGGTTGTAGTCCACCTCCGACGGTCTCGGCCTGGGGAGCTGATGCGGTCCAGCGCCAGTTGAGCGCAGGCCTTGACCAACAGGCCGTCGCAGGAAGGACCTTCAGCCTTCGCTGTCCTTTGTCGGGATCAAGTGTGGGGCGCGGGCACCGAGTATGCCGAGGACCTCGCGCGAGGCCTGTCCGTGGAGCTCTGCGAAGAAGTCCCGGTCGATCCTGTCCTGTTGGGCCCAGATACCGGCGAGCGACTCCGCGCAGAGCTGGGCCAGCACGCTGCTGAAGTCCTCGGCACGGATGGTCCGGATCAGGCACGACTCGACGAGCGGGCCGGGGAAGTCCTCCATGTACATCGCCGCGTCGTACTGTTCGTCCTCGCGTGCCGTGGGGTCGTCGAGGATTCCCACGAGGAGGACCGCGCGTTCCTCGGGCGAGATGTCAGCCCGGCTCTCCAGCGGGTTCTCATCTGTGGTGCGGGACCGCCCGTTTCGGAACAACCCCTCCAGCCAGGTCCTCATTCGCAACAGATCCTCGATCCCGTCCACAACGCGCCGATTGCCGACCACGCCACGGGGGCAACGCTCGCGGGGTCGCTGACCGTCGGGCCGACCGACTCGCCGACAAAGCCGGCCTCCGCCCCGATTTCGGTACCCCAGAGGCTTGCGTCGACGACGCCACCCACCAGGCCGGCACTGCCGTGGACGGTCGTCCGGGTCCTGCTGCGGCAGCCACATCCTAGACGCGCGGGCAACGGTCGCAGCGATCAGGGATCAGGGATCGGCGATCAGCGCTGCACCCCCGACCCGGCACGCGGGACGCCTTCGACGTTTCACCCACCGGGACCGGGCGCGTTCCTCCCGTGTGAGCCGTACCCGGACGAGCGAGCGACGGATCCGGGCGGTCATTCCGATGGGCCAGGTCCGCAATGTGATGCGACCTGGTCTGCGTGACGTTCGGATTGTGCGACGTTGCGTGGGAGCGCAAAAAATTGCGCAACTTGCGTGAACTTGCATTGTGGGGGTGCGAGGTCTGGATCGGCGCGCGCGGGCGCTGACGCCAGCAGAACTCGACGGCGGCGACACCTGACCCGCAAGGGACGGCGTGCGGCTTTCGGTGTGAGGCATAAGGAGATTGACCCCGGAGGGAGGGTGCTGCGGGGCTGCCCCGCTGACTTGCCTTGGCGCTTCGGGCCTCGCGCGTGGACCGGTTCATGGGTCTGCCGACTCCGCGCGCCAGGTTCTCGGTGCTGAGGCGCGGCTGTTGATCGTGAAACTTGCGGCGTCCTGGCCGTAGACGTCCTCGCAGTGCTCTGCAATATTGCGATGAAACAATGCAAGAACCTGCGCACCATCCCTCTTTCGGGGATCGCGCATGTCTGTACCGACAGCCTTCCCGTTCAGCCCGTTCAGCCCGTTCAGTCGTACCGCGCCATCGCTCTGCCCAGGAACGAGCCGACCTCGCCGCCCCCTCCGGCGCGCGAACCTCCGCAGGGAGTGAACCCCGTATGACTCCACACAAGCCGAGATCCTGGAGACGCGGCGCCGTGACCGCCGCGCTCGCCTCCACCGTCATGGTCCTGGGCCTGCCCGCCGTCGGCGCCCAGGCCGCCGGTGGTCCCAACGCCGCCGCGGACACCGCCACCAAGGCCGGCAGCGTCAGCGGCGCGCATACGGCCGCCGAGATCACCGACGGAGACGCCGGCACCTATTGGCAGGCCGGAAAGAAGTCGGCCCAGTGGGTGCAGACCGATCTCGGGCGGACCGAGCGCGTCCGCCAAGTCGTACTGCGACTGCCCGAGCACTGGCAGACCCGCACCCAGTCCCTGGCGCTTCAGGGCAGCGCCGACGGGAAGAGCTTCGCCACCCTCAAGTCGTCGGCGCAGTACGTCTTCAGCCCCGGCAACGGAAACACGGTGAAGGTCTCCTTCCCCGCGACCCTCGCCCGGTACGTACGGGCGGACTTCAGCCACAACTCGGTCGCCGCTACTGCTCAGCTCGCCGAGATGCAGGTCCTCACGACCGCCGCCTCGACCCCCAACCTCGCCCAGGGCAAGCCCTTCAGCGAGAGCGGGCACGCCGACGTGTACGGCGCGGCCAACGCCGGCGACGGCAACCGGGCCACCTACTGGGAGAGCAAGAACAACGCCTTCCCGCAGTGGCTCCAGGTCGACCTCGGATCATCGGTCAAGGTGAACCAGGTGGCGCTGCGGCTGCCCGGCGGATGGCCGAGCCGCAGCCAGACGCTGAAGGTCCAGGGCTCGACCGACAACCAGAACTTCACGGACCTGACGGCCTCGCAGGCGTACACCTTCGACAGCGGCGACGACCAGTCGGCGACCATCGCCCTCGACACGACCACGACGCGATACGTGCGGGTGCTGTTCACCGCCAACACCGGCTGGCCCGCGGGGCAGTTGTCCGAGCTGGAAGTCTACGGGCCGGCCACCGGCGACACCCAGGCGCCGACCGCGCCGTCCAACCTCGCCTTGACCGAGCCGGCCACCGGGCAGATCAAGCTGACCTGGAACGCGGCGAGCGACGACACTGCCGTGACCGGTTACGACATCTACGCGGGCGGCCAACTCCGGGCGAGCGTCGCGGGGAACGTTCTGACGTACACCGACACACAGCCGGCCGGCAGTGAAATCACGTACTTCGTGCGGGCCAAGGACGCGGCGGGCAACGTCTCCTCCAACAGCAACAGCGTCACCCGCCCGGGATCGGGCGGAGACACCCAGGCACCCACGGCGCCCGGCAACCTCGCCTACACGCAGTCCGGCAGCGACGTGAAGCTCACCTGGCAGGCTTCCAGCGACAACGTCAAGGTCACCGGCTACGACGTCTACGCCGACAACCAACTCGTCACGTCCGTGGCGGGTGACGTCACGACGTACACCGACAGCCCGTCGGCGACGGCCACGGTCACCTACTACGTGAAGGCGAAGGACGCCGCGGGCAACGTGTCGGTCGCGAGCAACAGCGTCACCCGGACCGGCTCGACCGGTTCGGGATCCGACCTCGCCCAGGGCAAGCCGGTCGAGGCGTCCTCCTACACCTTCACCTATGTCGCGGCCAACGCCAACGACGGCCAGATCGGCACCTATTGGGAGAGCGGAGGTGGCGCCTACCCGGCCACCCTCACCACCAAACTGGGTGCCAACGCCGACCTGCGCCAGGTCGTCGTCAAGCTCAACCCGGACGCCGCCTGGTCGACCCGTACCCAGAACATCCAGGTGCTCGGCCGCGACCAGGACGCGACGGCCTTCACCAGCCTCGCGGCGGCGAAGGACTACACGTTCAACCCGTCCAGTGGCAACAGCGTGACCATCCCTGTCTCCGGCTCCGCCGCCGACATCCAGCTCAAGGTCACTTCCAACTCCGGCGCCCCGGGCGCGCAGGTCGCCGAGCTCCAGGTGATCGGCACTCCGGCCGCCAACCCCGACCTCAAGGTCACCGGCATCACCAACACGCCCGCGGCGCCTGTCGAGTCGGACGCCATCAGTCTGACCGCGACCGTCACCAACAGCGGGAGCAAGGCGGCCAAGGCCACCGACCTCAACTTCACACTCGGCGGGACAAAGTCGGCCACGGCGGACGTCCCGGCGCTCGCGGCCGGTGAGACGAAGACGGTCACCACGAGCATCGGAGCCCGGGACGCGGGCAGTTACCCGGTCGGGGCCGAGGTGGACCCGTCGAACAAGGTGATCGAGCAGAACGAGGCGAACAACACCTTCACCCGCTCCGACGCCCTCGTCGTCAAGCCCGTCTCCAGCTCCGACCTCCTCGCCGCACCGGTCTCCTGGACCCCCTCCAGCGCGTCGGCGGGCGACGAGGTCACGTTCACCGTCGCGATCAAGAACCAGGGGACGGTGGCGTCGGCCTCCGGCGCCCACGGTGTCACGCTGACGATCCAGGACTCAACGGGCGCTACGGTCAAGACGCTCAGCGGCTCCTACGCCGGCGCCATCGCCGTGGGCCAGACGACCGCACCGGTCGGTCTCGGTTCATGGACGGCCGTCAACGGCAAGTACACCGTGAGGACGGTCATCGCCGACGACACCAACGAACTGCCCGTCAAGCGGGCCAACAACACGACCACGCACGCCCTGTTCGTCGGCCGGGGCGCCGACATGCCGTACGACATGTACGAGGCCGAGGACGGCACCCTCGGTGCCGGCGCCAAGGTGGTCGGCCCCAACCGGACCATCGGTGACATCGCCGGCGAGGCGAGCGGACGCAGGGCGGTGGCCCTCAACGGGACCGGGCAGTACGTCGAATGGACCACCCGCGCCGCGACCAACACCCTGGTGACCCGCTTCTCGATCCCGGACGGCACCGACACGACGCTCGACGTGTACGTGGACGGCCAGTTCCTCAAGGCGATCGACCTCACCTCGAAGTACGCCTGGCTCTACGGCAACGAGACCGCGCCCGGAAACTCGCCCGGCTCCGGCGCCCCTCGCCACATCTACGACGAGGCGAGCCTGCTCCTCGGCAGGACCGTACCGGCCGGCTCCAGGATCAGGCTCCAGAAGGACGCGGCCAACTCCTCCACCTACGCCATCGACTTCATCAACACCGAGCAGGCGACGGCGATCGCGAACCCGGACCCGGCCGCCTACACGGTTCCGACGGGCTTCGGCCACCAGGACGTGCAGAACGCCCTGGACAAGGTCCGCATGGACACCACGGGCCAACTGGTGGGCGTCTACCTGCCCGCGGGCGACTACGAGACCTCCAGCAAGTTCCAGGTCTACGGCAAGGCGGTCAAGGTGGTCGGAGCCGGGCCCTGGTTCACCCGCTTCCACGCCCCCGCCTCGCAGGAGAACACCGACGTCGGCTTCCGCGCCGAGGCGAGCGCCAAGGGCTCGACCTTCTCCGGCTTCACCTACCTCGGCAACTACACGTCCCGGATCGACGGACCGGGCAAGGTGTTCGACTTCTCCAACGTCTCCGACATCACCATCGACAACATCTGGGTCGAGCACATGGTGTGCCTCTACTGGGGCGCCAACACCGACAACATGACCATCAAGAACGCCCGCATCCGTGACACCTTCGCCGACGGCATCAACATGACCAACGGCTCCACGGACAACCATGTCGTCAACGATGACGCCCGTGCCACCGGGGACGACAGCTTCGCCCTCTTCTCGGCGATCGACGCCGGAGGCGCCGACGAGAAGAACAACCTCTACGAGAACCTGACATCGACGCTCACCTGGCGGGCGGCCGGGATCGCCGTCTACGGCGGCTACAACAACACCTTCCGCAACCTCCGCGTCGCCGACACCCTGGTCTACTCCGGCGTCACCATCTCCTCGCTGGACTTCGGCTACCCGATGAACGGCTTCGGGACCGAGCCCACGACGATCGAGAACGTGTCCCTGGAGAGGACCGGCGGACACTTCTGGGGCTCGCAGGTCTTCCCCGCCATCTGGGCGTTCTCCGCCTCCAAGGTCTTCCAGGGCATCAGGGTGAACGACGTGGACATCGACGACTCCACCTACGGAGGCGTCATGTTCCAGACCAACTACTCCGGTGGCCAGCCCCAGTTCCCGGTGAAGGACACGATCTTCACCGACATCTCCATCACCAACTCCAAGAAGAGCGGAGACGCCTTCGACGCCAAGTCAGGATTCGGCATCTGGGCCAACGAACTGCCGGAGCCCGGTCAGGGCCCTGCTGTGGGCGAGGCCACCTTCCGTAACCTGCGGATGAGTGGCAATGCCCAGGACATCCGCAACACGACCAGTACGTTCAAGATCAATATCGAGTAGGGTGCCGGACGGGCACTGAACGGCACGGGGCCGCCCTCGCGGAGGGCGGCCCCGCGCTGTCGTGTCCGCGCCGCCGTGATGCGAACCGCCGTCGCCCGTCCCGGGATGCCTCCGGGACGGGCGACGGCGGTGATCGGTGTCTCCCGCGGTGCTACTTCGTGAGCGGCGAGAGCTTGGGGTCGTTGGCGTAGGCCTCGGCCGCGTTCTCCTTCGTCACGATGACGGGCGGGAGGAGGTACGACGGGACGACCTTGGCGCCGTTGTCGTACGACTTGGTGTCGTTGATGGTCGGCTTGCCGCCCTTCTGCAGGGACTTGACCATGTTGATGGTCTCGGCGACGAGCTTGCGGGTGTCCTTGTTGATGGTCGAGTACTGCTCACCGGCCATGATCGACTTGACCGACTCGACCTCGGAGTCCTGGCCGGTGACGACCGGGACCGGCTTGCCCGCGCCCTTCACCGAGGTGAGGATCGCGCGGGCCAGGGTGTCGTTCGGGGACAGGACACCGTCGAGGGTCTTCTTGCCGCCGTAGGCCGAGGTCAGCAGCGAGTCCATGCGCTGTTGGGCGTTCTCGGCCTTCCAGCCCTGGGTCGCGGTCTGCTTGATGTCGGTCTGCTTGGAGCCGACAACGATGTCGCCCTTGTCGATGAGAGGCTTGAGTACCTGCATCGCTCCGTCGAAGAACACCTTCGAGTTGTTGTCGTCCGGAGAGCCGGAGAACAGTTCGATCGTCCACGGACCCTTGGGCTTCTTGGCCTTCATACCGTCGATGAGGGCCTGGCCCTGGAGCTCGCCGACCTTGAAGTTGTCGTAGGCGATGTAGTAGTCGACGTCCTTGGTGTTGGTGATCAGGCGGTCGTAGGCGATGACGGTGGCGCCGGCCTGCTTGGCCTGCGAGACCTGGGTGGAGAGCTGCGAGGCGTCGGTCGCGCCGATCACGATGACCTTCGCGCCCTTGGTGACCATGGAGGAGATCTGCGCCTGCTGGTCGGCGACGGTGGTCGAGGCGCCCGCGTACTGGACGTCGCCCTTGAATCCCGCGTCCTTCAGACCGTTGGTGAACAGGTCGCCGGCGAGCACCCAGTTCTCCGAGGTCTTGGCCGGCAGGGCGACGCCGATCAGGGCGTCCTTCGCGAAGCCCTTGCCGTCGGCGCCGGCGGTGGAACCCTCGCGGTGGTTGGAGCAGGCCGTACCCAGGGTGAGCAGGGCAGCCGCGCCGACGGCGGCGATGCTTCTGATGACGAGTGAGCGCATGGTGGAGTCGAACCCTTCGTATGGTGCTGGTGGAGTCGTGCCGTGCCGTCGAGTGCGGCGATGGCGGTGCGGTGGGACACCGCCGGACCGTGTGCCCAAGACCGGTCGTACCGGAGTGGGGAACCGGGCACCCGGTGGTCAGGAGACCGGGTGCCCGGTCGTCGGGGAAGGCGGAACGATCGCGGCCACAGGGATCCGGCCGCCGGAGGCTGCGGGCGTCAGCCCGCGACCTTGGCCTTGTCGGCGTCGGAGGCCGGGGAAGGCGGCGCTTTCGGCGTGGACGGATCGTCGTCCCGCCGGAACGGACGCATCAGCGCCCCGAGGATGGAGAAGCGTCCCTGGCTCTTGTTGTAGACGTCGAAGGCGACGGCGAGGAGCAGGACGAGTCCCTTGATCATCTGGACCAGGTCCGAGCCGACACCCTCCAGTTGGAGGCCGTTGTTGAGCAGGGCCATCACCAGTCCGCCGACGATCGAGCCGCTGACGGTGCCGAGGCCGCCGGAGACCGCCGCGCCACCGATGAACACCGCGGCGATGGCGTCCAGTTCCCAGCTCAGTCCGTCCTGGGGGCCGGAGGCCGCGGACCGCGCCACGAAGATCATGCCTGCCAGCGCGGCCAGCACGGACATGTTCATCATGACGAAGAAGTTGACCCGCTTGAGCTTCACGCCCGACAGTTCGGCCGCCCGCGCGTTGCCGCCGACGGCGTAGATGTGCCGGCCGCCGATGGTGTTGCGGGTGTAGTACGAGTACGCGAGGACCAGGACGATCAGGATGATGCCGGAGATCGGCAGGCTGGTGCCGATCCGGCCGCCCGCGAAGCGGAGTGCGGCGAAGACGATGACACCGATCAGGACGGCCAGCCGGATGCCCATGACCCACATCGGCGCCACGTCGGCCTTCATCTCACGGCGGGTCTGGCGAGCCTTGAACTCACGCCACACCACGCCCGCGCAGGCGGCCACCCCGAGCAGCAGCGTCAGGTTGTTGTATCCGGTGTCCGGACCCACCTCGGGAAGGAAGCCGGCGCCGATCTTGCGGAAGCCCTCGGGCACCGGAACCGTGTCCGCGTTGCCGATGTACTGGTTGCCGCCGCGGAACAGCAGCATCCCGGCGAGGGTCACGATGAAGGCCGGTATGCCGATGTAGGCGACCCAGAAGCCCTGCCACGCGCCGATCGCCGCGCCGACGAGCAGGCCGAGCAGTATGCCGAGCGGCCAGGGGAGCGAGTACTCCTGCATCGTCTTGGCGACGACGATGCCGGTGAACGCGGCGACGGAGCCGACCGACAGGTCGATGTGCCCGGCGACGATCACCATCAGCATCCCGATGGCCAGGATCAGGATGTACGAGTACTGGCTGACGACCGCGATGAGGTTGCCGGAGGTGAGCGTCAGTCCGTCGGTCCAGATCTGGAACAGCAGGACGATCGCCACCAGGGTGGAGATCATGCCGAACTGGCGGGCGTTGGAGGTCGTACCTCCGAAGAGGTTCTTCTGCAGGTCTGTTATACGGCTCATGGAGTCGGGCTCTTCTTGGTAGCGGTCATCTGCTTCATCAGGAGTTCCGGGTCGGCGTCGTCACGCGCCACGTCGCCGGTGATGGTGCCCTCGAACACCGTGTAGATGCGGTCGCACAGGCCGATCAGCTCGGGCAGCTCGGAGGAGATGACGACGACCCCCTTGCCCTGGGCGACGAGCCGCTGGATGATCCCGTAGATCTCGAACTTGGCGCCCACGTCGATGCCGCGGGTCGGCTCGTCGAGGATCAGCAGGTCGGGGTCGGTGAACATCCACTTCGCCAGGACGACCTTCTGCTGGTTGCCGCCGGAGAGCTTGACGACACCCTCGTCGACGCCGGGGGTCTTGATCCTCAGGCTCTGGCGGTACTCCTCGGCGACTTGGTGCTCGCGCACCGGGTCGATGACGCTGCGCCGGGCGATCTTCGACAGCTTGGCGGCCACCATCGAGGTCTTGATGTCGTCCAGCAGGTTCAGGCCGATCGACTTGCGGTCCTCGCTGACGTAGGCCAGCCCGTGGCGGATCGCGTCCGCCACCGTCTTCAGCTGGACCTCCTCGCCGTCCTTGAAGGTGCGCCCCGACAGCCAGGTGCCGTAGGAGCGGCCGAAGAGGCTCATCGCGAGTTCGGTGCGGCCGGCGCCCATGAGGCCCGCGAAGCCCACGATCTCGCCGCGGCGGACGTGGAACGTCGAGCCCTTGCACACCAGCCGTTCGTCCGAGCTCGGGTGCCGCACCGTCCAGTCGCAGACCTCGAAGAAGACCTCGCCGATGTCGGGCGTGCGGTCGGGGAAGCGGCTGTCGAGCGCCCGGCCGACCATGCCCCGCACGATGCGGTCCTCGTTGACGCCGTCGGCCTGGACGTCGAGGCTCTCGATGGTGCGGCCGTCGCGCAGGATCGTGATGGTGTCGGCGATCGCCGCGATCTCGTTCAGCTTGTGCGAGATGATGATCGAGGTGATGCCCCGCTCGCGGAAACCGCGCAGCAGGTCGAGCAGGTGCTGGGAGTCGTCCTCGTTCAGGGCCGCGGTCGGCTCGTCGAGGATCAGCAGCTTCACGTCCTTCGCGAACGCCTTGGCGATCTCGACGAGTTGCTGCTTGCCGACGCCGATGTCCTTGATCAGGGTGTCGGGGTCCTCGCGGAGCCCGACCTGTTCCATCAGCTCCAGGGCCCGGCGTTGGGCCGTCTTCCAGTCGATCGAGCCGCGTCGGCGCGGCTCGTTGCCGAGGAAGAGGTTCTCGGTGATCGACATTCCCGGCACCAGGGCGAGCTCCTGGTGGATGATCACGATGCCGGCCTGTTCGCTGGCCCGGATGTCGTGGAACCGGACCTGCTCACCCCGGTAGACGATGTCGCCGGTGTAGCTGCCGTGCGGGTGGACGCCGCTCAGCACCTTCATGAGCGTGGACTTGCCGGCGCCGTTCTCGCCGCAGATCGCGTGGATCTCGCCTTGCCGCACGGCGAGGTCCACGTCGGCGAGCGCGGTGACGCCGGGGAAGGTCTTGGTGATCGACCGCATCTCCAGCAGGGTCGAGGCGGTGGCGGTCATGAGCGGCGCTCCCCGCCGCCGGAGACGCGCCTGGGCGTCTCCGGGCCGAGCCGCCCGCGGCATTGCATGGACATCAACTTGCCTCCGGTGGCACAGGTCCGTGCCCTCGCGTCCGGGATGTTTCATCTGCGGCCGGACACTAAATCCATTTGTTTTACTAAGTCAATGGGCCGGGGAAGATATGTTGTCGGGGCATCGAGAGAGGACCGTGCGTGCGGCAGTCAGGAACGAACCTTCCCAAGGTCGGGCGATACAACCGGGCAGTCGTCCTGGACCAGATCCAGCTCGCCGACGGCATCAGCCGTGTCGAGATCGCCCAGTACACCGGTCTGACCCCGCAGACCGTCTCGGGCATCGTGCGCCGGCTCATCGAGGAAGGCATCATCCGGGAGGACGGCGAGAGCAAGGGAGCGGCCGGAGGGAAACCTCGTACCACCCTCAGGGTGAACGCCGACGCGGGCTGTGCCGTCGGCCTCCACTTCGACCCGGTGGAGCTGAGCTGCACAGTGGTCGACCTGCTCGGCCGGCCCCTGGTCGTCAAGAAGCGCCCGGCCCGCCACGTCACCGATCCGGCCGAGGTCGTGAAGGACATGGCCGAACTGGTCGCCGACGTGCTCGCCGAGACGGGTGTCGACCGGGACAAGGTACTGGGGATCGGTCTCGCCACTCCCGGGCCCATCGACCTCGAACACGGCGTGATCGTCGGCGCGCCGCAACTCACCAACTGGACCCGGGTACCGGTCCAGCACATGCTCAGCGAGACGACCGGCCTGCCGGTGACCCTCGACAACGACGCCACCGCCGCCGCGATCGGCGAGCGCTGGTCGGGAGCCGGCAGGGGAGTGGCGGACTTCGCCTACTTCTTCTTCGGCACCGGAATCGGCGGCGGTCTCATCCTCAACCACCAGGTGTACCGCGGTGGTTCACGCAACGCGGGCGAGTTCGGCCACTCCTCGGTGCTGCCCGACGGCCCGGAGTGCTACTGCGGCAACCGGGGCTGCCTGGAACGGCTCATCAACCCCACGGCGATCGTCGCCGAGGTGCACCGCAGACTCGCGGCGGGATCGCACCCGGACAGCGCGCTGGCGCGGGTGTTCGCCGAGGACCCCGACGCGATCGACCACGCCGCCATCCGGGTGGCCGCGGCGGCCGGTGACCCGGTCGCCGCCGCGGTCATCGACGAGACCGCGGAGCATGTCGCCTCGGTCGCGGTCGACATCGCGAACTTCCTCGACGTCGACCTGATCGTTCTCGGCGGCCACGGAATCCAGCACGTCGAGTCCCGCTACGTCGCGGTCGTCGCCGCCGCGCTGAAGAGCCGACCGCTGTCCCGGCACATCCGGGTCGTGGAGGTCGAGGCGTCCCCGCTCGGCACGGACGCGGCGGTGGTGGGGAGCGCGGCGCTCGTCCTGCACGCCACGTACTCCCCGCAGTTGTCGGCCCTGGTGGGGGCGGGGGTGACGCCTGGCAGTCAACGGTGACCGAAGTCCGGTTCTGCCCCGGCGGTTCCGCTGTTCGCGCCAGGCGGCACCGACCCGGGTTCGCCACCGGATCCCGGCCGTCAGCCACCGCCGCGTTCTCGCCGCTTCGACTGCCACGGTCCGGTCCTCCGCGCGGGGCCGGTGTGGGCACCGCACCACGCGTGCCGGGGACGCCGAAGCAGGTCAGCCCCTGGTCGCGGCCGATGACACCGGCGTCAGCAGGCCTCGCGCCCGGACGGCGGGAAGGGACAGCGTCCGATAGCCCACGCTCTCGAACAGAACCGTGATCCTGTCCCCGTCCTCGCTCATCACCTCACCCACGCCCCACACGCTGTGCCCCACCCGCGTCCCGGGCGGGAAGGCGCCGTCGGCCGCCACGGTTTCCAGCGGCTCAGGGCCCGTGCCGGACAGGACATCTCCCGTCCGGACAGGGGCCTCCTTCAACTCCTTCGTACGGGTGCATATGTCGCACCCGGCGCAGTCGCCCTCCGCCAAACCCTCACCGAAGTAGCCGAGCAAGTGGCGTCGGCGGCAGCCGTTCGTCTCCGCGTACCCCCGCATCATCTCCACCCGGGAACGCTCCAGGTCGACACGGGCGGAAGCGATCCGCACCGCCTCGCGGACGCAGGCGTCCCGCCGCGCCCCGGGCACGGTCCGAACACCGCCCTCCTTCTCCGCCGTCACGGCGCCCGCCTCCTCCAACAGGTGCAGCATCGACGTCAGCGGCGTCTGGGACAGACCGGTGCGCTCGCGCAGACGAGCCGCCGTGACCGGTCCCGGGTGTTCGCGCACCGCGTCGATGAGCCCGCCCAGCGCCTCCGGGTCGGGGTGAGCGCCCGTCCGGAACCGCTGCACGCCGAGGTCCTCGGGCCGGTACGCGAGGATCGCCGTCGACGGTTCTCCGTCGCGGCCCGCCCGGCCGATCTCCTGGTAGTACGTGTCGAGGGAACCCGGCACCGATGCGTGCAGCACGAAGCGGATGTCCGGCTTGTCGATGCCCATCCCGAACGCGGAGGTGGCGACGACCACGTCGAGTTCGCCGCCCCGGAAGCGGTCGTGTGTCCGGGAACGCTCAGCCGCCGACAGCCCCGCGTGGTAGGCGGCGCTGTCGAATCCGAGCGCCGACAGTTCCCGCGCGTACTCCTCGGCCTCGCGCCGGGTTCCCGCGTAGACGATGCCCGGCTTGGCCTCGGCCGCGGCGCGTTCCACCACCCATCTGCGCTTCCCCGCGTTCTCCCGGTGCCGTACGACCTCCAGCGTGATGTTGCGGCGGTCGAATCCCGCGACCACCTCGTGCGCCCCGTGCATGCCGAGCCGCTCCACGATGTCCGCCCGCACGGGGGCTGCCGCGCTGGCGGTGAGGGCGAGGAGCGGAGGCCGCCCGATGCGTTCGCGCACCAGGCGCAGGGACAGGTAGTCGGGCCGGAAGTCGTATCCCCACGTGGACACGCAGTGCGCCTCGTCGACCACCATCAGCGCCGGACCGGCCGCGGCGATCTGCTCCACCACCTCGTCCTTGGCGAGCTGTTCGGGTGAGACGAACAGAAAGTCCAGGCTGCCCTCACGTACGCGCTCCCACACGGCTTCGTTGTCCCGTGCGCTCTGCGCGGAGTTGACGGCCGAGGCGCCGGATCCCTCGATACGGGAGAGATCGGCGACCTGGTCCCGCTGAAGCGCTATCAGGGGCGAGACCACCACGGTCGGCCCCTCCAGCAGCACACCCGGCACCTGGTACACGGCGGACTTCCCCGCACCGGTCGGCATCACCACGATGGTGTCCCGACCCTCCATCACAGCTGTCATGGCGGCGAGTTGGGACGGACGCAGACTCTCCCAGCCGAACGCCACACGGGCACAGCGGCGCAGGCGTCTTCTGAGTGACCTGGTCCTGAAGTATCCGACCTTGACGCGCATGGCACTCCTGACGCCGTTCTCCAGTGGGGTTCGGCGCCCGTGTACCCCCGACGGGACGAAAAAGCCAACGTCGGCACCATGTGCCGGCGAAGGCCGAACGGCGGACCGGTAGCGCCGGATCACGATCGCGTCATGAGCCATGGGAAAGGAGTTGAGCGAGTCGGCGCCCCGCTGCTACTTTCGTGGTGGATCGTGAAGTCGTCGTATGGCGGTGAGCCCCGTGAACACAGTTACCCGTGGGTGCTCCCTCAACCCGTCACGGTCCGGCGGCTGACGTTCAGTGTCGCCAGGAGCGCCTGAGTTCGAGGCACTCCTGGAGGGAGACTCCGATGAACACGAAGCCTTTCACATCTGGCCTGAGCGAGAACGCGGTGATGATCACGCGCGTCGCGGACAGGCAATGGCATGCACTGGATGACGACCTGGTGGTCGGCCGCGGGCATGCGCAGTACCGGCCCGACGGACGCTTGTTCGTCAGCATCGACGCCTGGCATGACGCCGCATTCGACCGGCTCGCCGAGGCGATGCTGGCGGAACTCCCGGCGCCGCTGTACACGGTGGTCGACGAAGCCGATGTCGAGCTCGCGGCCGGCTGGCGGCGGGCCGGGTTCACGATCCGGCGCCGCGAGTGGGAGTACGTCGTGCGGACCGACCCGCGGATCACAGGGCTCGAAGGAGTCCTGCCGCCTTCGGGCGTGACGATCGTGCCCGCCGGTCAGGCGGACGAGAGTCTGCTGCGGGCGGTGGACCGCGTGATCCGTGACGAAGTCGAGGCGACCCTCGGATGGCAGTCGATGCCCGCGGAGGTGATCCCCCGCCCCGAAGGCGACACCATCGTCGACCCGTCGAAGTACGCGGTGGCCGCGGCGCCGGACCGCTACCTGGGTCTGATCCGTGTGGTGAGGGTGAACAGGCCGCGCATCGGGCTGGTCGCGGTCCGGGCCGGCGAGCAGCGCCGCGGCATCGCACGGGCGCTGCTGGCCCACGCGCTGGGGACGCTGCACCGCTCCGGGGTCGCCGCGGCCTGGACCGAGGTCCACGAGTCCAACCAAGCGGCCTCGGCGCTGTTCGAGGGCATCGGCGCCCGGCCGATGAGCAGCAATCTGGAGCTGGTGCGATGACGAGGAACAAGAACGTCATCGAGGTCGAGGGCAAGGTCGTCGAGTGCCTGCGAAGCGCCATGTTCACCGTGGAGCTCGAGAACGGCCACCAGGTGCTCGCGCACATCAGCGGGAAGATCCGCAAGAACTACATCAAGATCATGCTGGCGGACCGGGTGCTGGTGGAACTCCCGCCGTACGATCTGACGCGTGGCCGGATCGTGTTCCGCCACCGGAACTAGCGCCGGTCCACCACCTCGCGGCCGCTTCGCCGACCGGGACCGGACGGGCGTCAAAGGCGCCGGACGCCGCGTGATCGGGCCCCTGAGACGCAGGTGAGCACGGGTTGCCGTAGAACACATGGAAAGCGGGGCCGCCCGGAGTGTGTCCGGGCGGCCCCGCTTCTCGTATGCGCTGTGCGGTCAGGCGCGGCGGTTCTCGTAGTAGCCGCCGACCTGCTCGTGGTAGCCGGCGTCACCGACGTGCTTGTCCTTGTCGAACTCGGGTGAGTCCTTGATCTGGTCCTTGGTGAGGGCGACGTAGATCTTCCGCTCGGCCTGGTCGACCGTCTTCACGGTCCCGGCCGGCAGCAGGACATGCTTGCCGAAGATCCACACGCCGGTGTCGACGACGAGGTACGAGGAGCTGACGTCGTCCGAGTGCTTGTCGACCTTCCCGATACTGCCGTCGGTCGCCTCGACCTTGAACCCGGTCAGATCGGTGCCCGCGATATGGCCGGCGGTCGGCTGGTAGCCCCAGATGCTGTCACTCATAAAACGGCTCCCTCATCGAAATTCTTCGCCACTCCACAGAAGAACTGCGGAGTCGTACAAGCGTCATCAAAATTCGGTGACGTTTCCTCGGAATGTCGGGTGCCCTGCATCCCGGATGTTACACACGCGCCCTGACGAAATACCTGGTCCGTATTCATCCCGCGCACCCGGGCAACGGAGCGCGGGTGGGCCCGACGCCTTGGCGTCGGGCCCACCCGCGTCAGTGAGTTGTTCCAGACATGTTTACCAGCGGTACCAACGACCACGCTTGCCGCCGTTTGCCGCAGGCCGGATCACGAAGCCGAGGACCCACACGACCAGCACGATGACGGCGATCCACCATAGAGCCTTGAGTGCGAAACCCGCACCGAAGAGGATCAGGGCGAGCAGGAGAACGAGAAGAACAGGAATCATGGTTATCAACCTCCGAGCCGTCGTGTGCCCCGCGAAACGATCTGCACTCCCACGGAACTTAGGTAATTTTTACGGAACTCGGAGTGACCAAAGGCCGGGAGTCGCCTTCCTGGTTTGAGGGAGCAATCAGGGGTGACACGGGAGACGAAATATTTCTCGACGAGGACAGGGTGTGAATGGTTGTGGCTGCGGACGAGAAGGCCCAGGCCAAGGGTGAGCAGGCCAAGGGCAAGGTCAAGAAGGTCGTCGGCGGAGCGGTGGGCGACGAGTCCCTGAAGGCTGAGGGGCATGTCGAAGAATCCAAGGGCGATCTGCGCTCGGCCAAGGAGAAGGCCAAGGACGCCGTCAAGCCCAAGTAGTACCAGCAGCAGTACCAGCGCCACCGATCCCGGCAGCCGCCTTCCCCTTCTGGCTGCCGGGACCGGTGCTGTCCTGGCAGCGATCGCCGGCCCCGCACCGCCAGGCTTCCGCCGACACCATGCGCTGTGCGGACTACGCCCCGGAGACGGCCTCCGGCTCGCTCGCTTCCCACAGGTGGCGTCGCCTTCACGCGCCGGCCCGTCCGGTGCACGACCAGCCGTCCGTGGCCCTCTGCCCGACCCCCTCGGAACCACCCGTGAGTGAACCGGGTGCCCGACACGTCCAGTTGTCGCGGGACGCGCGACACGGCTCCGGCATCGGCTCGATCGTCGGCCTCACGCCGGCGTCTTGGCCCGTGCCCGGTTCGGACGCTCGACTGGCCCACTCAAGGTGCGTCAAACCGGATACACACCAGACTTGAATCCATGGCAGAAGAGCGCCGGCCGCGCGCCAGGAAGTCCCCGACGACAAGTGCTCGACGCACGCCAGCGGTGCGTGGAGCGGAACATGCCGCGCGTGCTGCCTGCCGGAGCCTGGAAGGTCTGATCGGCCATCCCACGGAGGGTGTATCAGCAGTGGGGCGTGAGGACGACGGTTGGTGTGTCGTCGTGGACGTCCTCGAGCTGCCGCGGATCCCGGACACGACGAGCCTTCTCGCGTCGTACGAGGTGCGGCTCGACCAGGACGGCGAACTCCTGGAGTACCGCAGGGTCCGCCGCTATCGGCGGGGTTCCGCCGACGAGTGAGCAGTGACTCAGGTTTGCCCGACTACCGGAAGGACGCCCCATGCCTGCGACCACCTACTCCGACGAGGTCGTGGCGTGCCCGCCGCGCGCCGGCACGTTGTACGACGTGCTCGAACTCATCCTCGACCGGGGCATGGTGATCGACGTGTTCGTCCGGGTGTCCCTGGTCGGCATCGAGATCCTCAAGATAGACGCGCGCATCGTGGTGGCGAGTGTCGACACGTACCTGCGCTTCGCGGAAGCGTGCAACCGGCTCGACCTGGAACGCGACTCCGGCAGCACCACCGTTCCGGAGCTGATCGGCGGTGGTGCCGCCAAGTCCATCGGCAAACGCAAGGTGCGCAAGGCCGCGGAAACGGTGGGGGACACCGTCCGCAAGGCGGTCGGCGGCGGTGACGACGATTCCGACGAGCCTGATGAGGACGAGGAAGAGCGGCAGGAACGGCCGAGGAAGCGGCGTGCTCCGGCCCGGGGCGGCAGCAGGCGACGACAGCCCGTGGAGGCCTGAACCGTGACCGGCGATGGTGTGTACGTCTACGCGATCATCCGTGCCGGAGCGCGGCTGCCGGGGGACGCGACAGGTGTGGGCAGCCCGGCCGCCCAGCTGCGGGCGATCCGGCAAGGGCGGATCGCCGCGGTTGTGAGTGATGCGCCCCCCAAGCTCCGCGCCAGACGGCGCGACCTGCTCGCTCACCAGGATCTGCTGTTGCGTCTGTCGGAGCGGGGGTCGGTACTGCCGATGAGGTTCGGCATGGTCGCGTCCGACGAGGAGGCGGTGCGTGCCCAGTTGAAGGTCCGCGAGGCGGAACACGTGGCCGCGCTGGAACACCTCTCCGACGGGGTCGAGGTGAACGTCAAAGTGCTACCGGCCCAGGACGCGCTGGCAAGCCTGGTGGCGCAGGACAAGAACGTCCGCCGGCTGCGGGACGAAGTGCGTCGACGGCCCGGTTACGAAGCCACTTTGCGACTGGGCGAGGCCGTCTCGGCCGCTCTGGAGAGCAGGGCCGCCGAGGCCGGTCGGCGAGTTCTGCGCGAGCTCACGCCCAGGGCCCGCGCGGTGGCCTCGGGTCCCGAAGTCCAGGGATGCGTACTTAACGCGTCGTTCCTCGTCAATCGTGGCGACAGCGATGCCTTCCGAACAGCGGCGGAACGTTTCGGCCATGCGAATCGCGACCGTGTGGAGCTGCGCCTCACCGGTCCGCTGCCTTGCTACAGCTTCGTCTCCGCCGAAGCAACTCCCGGCCGAGCCATTGGAGTCTGAGATGGGACTCATCACCGGTCTGCTCACCCTGCCCATCGCGCCGGTCCGCGGCGTGGTCTGGGTGGCGGAGAAACTCAACGACGCGGCCGAGCGGGAGTTGCACGACCCGGGCGTGCTCCGCGCCCAACTGGCTCTGCTGAACCGGGAGCTTGAGGACGGAGACATCAGCCTGGAGGAGTTCGAACGAGAAGAGGAACGGCTGCTCGACCGGCTGCATGCTGCCCAGGCCTGTTCCACGCCGAACGATCGAAGGTGACGAGATCATGAAGGACACGGAAAAGGTGGCTCTCGCGGCTGCGGTAGTGGGCGGCTACGTACTGGGCCGGACCAAGAAGGGCCGGATGGCCCTGTCCATCGCGACCTACCTGGCGGGCCGGCGATTCGGCCTTGAACCTCGCCAGCTCGCCGCCGAGGGGATGCGCAGACTGGGGGAGATCCCGCAGGTCGCCGAGTTGCAGGAGCAACTGCGAGGGGAAGTGCTGGAGGCGGGCCGCCAGGCACTGACCGCCGCCGCCGACCGAGGCATGGCCACGCTCGCCGGCACCCTCAGCGACCGTACGGCGCGCCTCCTGGAGCAGGCGGACGAGGGGGAGGAGGACGAGGAGGAGTACGGCCCGGAAGAGGAGGACGCGGAGTACGAGGAGGAGGAAGAGCCAGAGGCCGAGTACGAAGAGGACCAGGAAGCGGAAGAGGAAGAGCCAGAGGAAGAGCCAGAGGAAGAGCCAGAGGACGAATTCGAGGAGGAGGAAGAGGAGGAAGAGGAGGAACCCGAAGAAGAACCTGAAGAAGAACCTGAAGAGGAACCGGAAGCGAAGCCCCGGAGGCGCCGCGGTTCGCGATCGGATCGGTCCGGCGAGGAACCCGCACCAGCGGCACGTGAGAAGGCTGCTCCCGCCGGCGGACGGAAGCCTCGGGCGGCCAAGAAGACCGCGCCGGCGAAGAAATCAACCCCCAGCAAGACGGCGGCCAAGAAGTCGGCGCCCAGCAAGAAGACCGCGGCCGGCGGGACGGCGAAAAAGTCGGCGGCGAAGAAGACCGCGGCGAAGAAGGCAACTCCTGCCAAGAAGGCCGCGGCCAAGAAGACTGCGGCTAAGAAGACAGCTCCTGCCAAGAAGACCGCGGCCAAGAAGACGGCGTCTTCCAAGCGGACAGCATCCAAGCGTGCCGATCGCCGGAGGTAGGCAGCGATGACCAAGACGGAAAAGGACGAACCGGCAGAGGAAACGTCGGGTGTGGACCGGCTTCGTGAAGAGCTGTCCAAGTTCGTGTCCGCGCAGATGGAGAATCTCGCCGAGAAGGCGGGCGACAAACTGACGGACGTCGCCGGGAAGCTCACAGACGCGGCCGAGAACGGTGGCTCGCTGCCCGCGATCGGGTCCCGCATCCTCCAGGGCGATTCACCGTTGAAGGCCTTTGTGTCGGAGAAGGCCAAGGGTGTCAAGGACAACGTCGTAGAGAAGGCCAAGAGTGCTTTCGGGGGTGGCAAAGGGAAGCGGAAGGCCAGCGGCGGCAAGGTCATGAACATCATCGAGGTCCTCGATGTCGGAGTGCCGCTCCGGGACACCTACGACTACTGGACGCAGTACGACAAATTCAGCAGCTTCGCCAAGGGCGTTCGCGACGTCTCCAAGGACGATGAGGGCGGGAGCGACTGGAAGGTCAAAGTCGGCCCTTCGTCGCGCAGCTTCAAGGCGACCGTCCAGGAACAGATTCCCGACGACCGCATCGTGTGGACCTCCGAAGGAGCCAAGGGCAGCACCCGGGGCGCGGTCAGCTTCCACGAGCTGGCGCCCACCCTGACTCGAATCGTCCTCGTAGTGGAGTACTACCCGTCGGGGTTCTTCGAGAAGACGGGCAACATCTGGCGGGCGCAAGGGCGCCGGATGCGACTGGACTTCAAGAACTTCCAGCGATACGTGACCCTCACCAACGAAGAACCCGAGGGCTGGCGGGGTGAAATCCGTGACGGAGAAGTCGTCGTCTCCCACGATGACGCCGTAGAAGAGGAAGAGGCTGAGCAGGAACAGCCGGAGGGTGAAGAGCCCGAGGGCGACGCCGAGGAAAGTGCCGACTCCGGGTACGAGGACGAGGAGGAGGAGGAGGACGAAGGCGGCGGCGAAGAGGGGGCGGAGGGCGCGTACGAGGACGAGGAGGACGAATACGAGGGCGAGGGCGAAGAGGGGGCCGAGGGCGAGGGCGAGGGCGAAGGCGAGGGCGAAGAGGCGGCCGAGGGCGAAGGCGATTCGGAGGACGAGGAAGAAGCTCCCAAGAAGAGGAGAGGGCAGAGGCGACGCCGTGACTGACGTCGACTTCCGGCAGGGCTCCTACCCCGCTTCCGGTCCTCAGACCACCAACCTCGCCGACATTCTAGAACGCGTTCTGGACAAGGGAATCGTGATCGCCGGGGACATCAAGATCGATCTCCTCGACATCGAACTGCTCACCATTCGGCTCCGTCTGTTCGTGGCATCCGTGGACACCGCGAAGAAGGCCGGAATCGACTGGTGGGAAAACGATCCCGCGCTCAGCTCGCGGGCTTCGCGCAGCGCCTTGCAGGAGGAGAACCGTGAATTGCGCGAGCGGTTGAAATCGCTTGAGTCCGAGGCGCCGGAGAAGTCGCTCGAATCCGGGACGGCGGAGAATTAGTTCCTACGGTGGTTTCACAGCAACGCCCCGAGGCGGCGAGTAACAAGGAGGTCCGAGTACATGACGGAGCGCGGTCCCGGACTGTCGGGCGTCAACGCCATCTACGTGTTCGCTGTCTGCCGGGAACCGGACCTTTCGGCCGTGGCCGGGTTGCCGGGGGTCACCCACGAGACGTCTGTGAGTTCACTGTCGCTGGGGGTGCTGACGGCGATCGTGCAGACCGTCCGGGCGAGCGACTTCACTGACGAGGTCTGGCAGGCGCGCCTGTCGGACCAGCGGGAACTCGAGCGGTACGCACGCGCCCACCACGATGTCGTCGCCGCGGTCGCGGCTCGCTGCCCGACAGTTCCCCTGCCGATGGCCACCGTGTACCACGGCGAGGAGAGGGCGCGAGAGGCACTGGTCAAAGAGGCCGATCGGTTCGATGCCGCGCTCAGACGCATCGCGCACCACGCCGAGTGGGGGGTGAAGGTCTTCGTGCCGTCCTGCCCGCGAGACGACACCGCACCGACCCCGATCCGGCATGTCACGTCTACGGAGCGGTCTCGCCCGGCGCCCGGAGCCGGACTCGCCTACCTGAACCGCAAGCGAGGCGCGCAGGAGCGCCGCGAGCGGATCCAGGACGAGGCCCTGAGGACCGCCGAAGCGGTGGATGCCGAGGTCAGGGGCCTTGCCACCGCGGCCCGTAGGTTGCGGCCGCACGCCCAGCCTTCGGGGGAAAACCGGGTTCATGTCCTCAACGCGACCTACTTGGTGGCCGCGGAGCGCGCCGAGGAACTGGCCCTGCTGACACGGACTCTGCGGGAACGTACCGGGATGGACATCGAACTGTCCGGGCCGTGGGTGCCCTACTCCTTCGTTGGCGAGGTGTAGACCGTGACGCACGAAGTGGTGCCCTGGGACGCTCCCGGGCCCCTGCGCGGACCCATCGGGGTACCGCTCGTCGATCTGTTGGACCGTGTCCTGGCAACCGGCGTGGTGATCAGTGGGGACCTGGTCATCGCCATCGCTGACGTCCCGCTGGTGCGGCTCTCCCTTCACGCACTGCTGTCGTCCGTCAACGAGCGCGTCCCGGCTCCCTGGGCGGACGGCGGCCCGCTGTGAGCGACTCCCGACTCGACCTGGACTCCGACCGGATGGGGCGCGACCTGGTCGCCCTGGTACTCACCGTGGTCGAACTCCTCAGGCAGTTGATGGAGCGCCAGGCGATTCGCCGTGTCGAGCAGGGCGACCTCAGCGAGGAGCAGGTTGACGAGATCGGGACCACGCTGATGTTGCTCGACCAGCGGATGGCGGAACTGTGCGAGCAGCACGGAGTGCGTCCGGAGGATCTCAATCTCGACCTCGGCCCGCTCGGAACCCTTTTGCCCAGAAGCTGAAGGACGCTGATCCAGCTCTACTGGCCCGATGGCAGTCCTCACCGCGCCTGCCGCGGGTGAGGCGACCGGCTCTCCATGTGGTGAATACGGTGCGCGTCATGGTCGAAGACTGTGCGGGTGCGGGTGCGGGTGCGGGTGCGGGTGCGCGTCGCGGCGGAGCCGGTGGTCAGGCCTTCAGGGCATCAGCTCGCCCGGGCCCGGCGTCTTCGGCCAGAGATATGTGCGCCGTGACGCGTTTGCCGGACGGTTCCATGTGGACCTGGAACCTTTGGGCGACGGCCAACACGATCTCCAGGCCGTGCTGGCCTATTCGGTGTGGATCGACGGGGTGGACGACGGGCCGGGCGCGGCGGCTGTCTCGCACGGTCACCTCCACGGCGGCTTCCGCGATACGCAATTCCATGTGTATGGGCCCGGGGGCGTATTTGCCGGCGTTGGTGACCAGTTCGCTGACCACCAGTTGAGTCAGGTCCATCACGCGGGCGGAGACGACGACGTCCTGTTCTGCCTGGGCGCGCGTGAGGAAGTCCGCCGCGAAGTGACGTGCTTCGGCGATGCGCGAGTTGCCTCCGGTCAATGGGACGGTGGTGGCTGTGGGCTGAGTGCTCGGTGGCCCCGCGCGGCCTTTACCAGACGACTCCATTTTGTTCACCTTCGTTCCGGTTGTCCCACATGTACCCCGAGTGGCTGAGAAGATGCTGCTCCAGCTCACTCGGGGCCGGCGAGCGGCCACACCGAGACCGCGGCGCCGATCCCTCGTCGTACAGGCGGCGCCGGTCCTCCTCGTCCCGTGCCCGGGTGTCGCGCGGGCTGGGTGCGGGGCTCGGTCGCCGGTGGCATGCCGGCTGCCGGCGACCGCCCGCTGACGCGCTGCCTCCGTGTCGAACTCCGGACCAAGGAGCATCGTGAGGTTGTTCTGAGAGATGCGATCGCGCGGGACTGTGCCGAGCCGGCACAGGCGTCCTTGCTTGAGCTCGGGCGGGCTGCCCGGGTTCATTCAGAAGGAGGCAGTGATCGATTCCACGCCGCCGCGGCCGCCTGCGAGGTGGGCTGGATGGAGAAGACCCGTTCCAGACCGACCAGGCGGAAGGTCCGGATGACGCTGTCCGGTACCGCGGTCAGAACGACGGACGCCCCGGCTGCCAGCGCGTGGTTGCGTGCGGCGATGAGAACCGTGATGCCGGTGGAATCGCAGAAGGTGAGCCGGTCGAGGTCGATCACGAGTTGCTGACCGGCGGAGAGGGCGAGGCGAGGGAGCACGGTGCGGACATCCGGCGCGCTGTGATGGTCCAAGGCACCGGCCAGTTCGATCACCGGGCCAGCGGGCGTGGTGCGGGTGCGGACGGTCAGTTCGTGGTTCACATCTGCTCTTCGCTGCTGTGTCGGGGCACGTTGAAGGCCAGGACCGCGGTGTCGTCGTCCACGCCGGTGCCGAAGCTGTCGAGCAGGTCCCGGATCGCGGCCACGGCGTCGCGGGCGGTGGTGGGTGCCAGGTCCTGGGCGAACTCCAGCAGCGCTTCGTCGCCGTAGCGCCCGTCGGCGCCGACGGAGTGGGCCTCGGTGAGGCCGTCGGTGTGCAGGAACAGCGTGTCGCCGGGGTCGAGGCGGACGCGGGTGGTGGCGATGTCGGCATCGGGCAGGACGCCGATCAGTTGGCCGCCGGGGGTCGGCAGGTAGTCGGCATGGCCGTCGGAACGCATCAGCAGGGCCGGTGGGTGGCCGCCGCTGGCCAGAGTGACCTGAAAGCCGCCCTCGTCTCCGTCCGGCGTGAGCAGGCCGAAGATGACGGTGCAAAAACGCGGGTCCTGGCCGTTGTACTCGTGATTCAACACGGTGTTGAGATTGGCGAGCACGGCCGCGGGGTCGGGGTCGTACACGGCGGCCGCCCGCAGTGTGTAGCGCGCCAGAGAGGT
The DNA here is from genome assembly GCF_042888885.1 of Streptomyces sp. NPDC002742. Lineage (NCBI taxonomy): Bacteria > Bacillati > Actinomycetota > Actinomycetes > Kitasatosporales > Streptomycetaceae > Streptomyces > Streptomyces sp. NPDC002742. The sequence continues at coordinate 117,787 of NZ_JBIAQF010000020.1, read as the reverse complement.
GACGGCGGCGGCTGCCGCGCCCTTGCCGCAGACGTCGCCGAGGAAGAACCCCCAGGTGCCGGAGGCGAGGGGGAACAAGTCGTAGAAGTCTCCGCCGACCTCGTCGACGGAGGCGACGTGGTAGTACGCGGCGACGTCCAGGCCGGGCACGTCCACCAGGGTGGGGGGCAGCAGCGTCTTCTGCAGGGTGGCGTTCAGTCGTTTCAGGCGTTCACGTTCCCGGTCGGATTCCTGACGGGCGCGCAAGAGCTCGGCTTCGTACGCGCGCCGGTCCCGGGCGTCGAAGACGGTGGTGCGGATCAGCAGCGGCTGTCCGTCACTGCCCGTGCGGATGATCGAGGTCACCAGAACCGGCAGTCGGCCGCCGTCAGCGGATTTGAGTTCCAGGGCGATGCCGCTGATCTCGCCCTGCATGCGCAGCAGCGGGCCGAAATGGGTCTCGTGGTAGAGCCGGCCGCCGACGGTCAGCAGGTCGGAGAAGTCCTTCCGGCCGACCAGATCGCCGCTTTCGTAGCCGAGCCAGTTCAGGAGGGTTTGGTTGATCTTCGCGATGCGGCCGTCCAGCGTCGTGGAGAGGTAGCCGCACGGCGCGTGTTCGTACAGGTCCTCCGCACTGTCCTCCAGCAACGCCGAGAACATGGCCTGGTCGTCGTCCGGCAGCGCATCTGGGGACGAACCCTCGCACTGCCCGTTGCCGTCGGTTCTGCACATCAAAGGCCCGCTCCGGCGAAGGCCGCGATCGCGGCAGCGGTCTCCTCCGGGGCGGCGAGCTGCGGACAGTGCCCGGTGGCGTTCAGCGTGATCAGCCCGCTGCCGGGAATCTGCGCCTGAACGAAGGCCCCCACCTCCGGTGGCGCGATCGCGTCCCTGGAGCATCGCGCCACCAGGGTCGGAACCCGCACATGGGCAAGGGACTCGCGATGGTCGGACAGGAACGTCACCCGGGCGAAGACCCGGGCGATGTCCGGATCGGTGCGGCAGAAACTGTTGGTCAGCTCCTCACCCAGTTCCGGACGCTCGGGATTGCCCGTGATCACCGGCGCCATGGCCCGCGACCAGCCGAGATAGTTCGCGTCCAGCGACTCCAGAAGCTCCTCTATGTCCTCGGCGCTGAACCCGCCCCGATAACCGGATACCGGATCGTCGATGAAACAGGGAGACGGGGTGAGCAGAAGCAGACGACTGAACGCACCCGGCTCCCGTGCGGCGGCCACCACCCCCATCATGGCGCCCACGGAGTGTCCGACGAACGTCACGGGACCCAGTGCGAGCTCGTGACAGATCTCCAGCACGTCCTCGGCATAGCCGTCGATGGTGGAGTAGCGCTGCTCGCTCCACGACGCCAGGTCAGAGTTCCCGGCCCCCACGTGGTCGAAGAGCACCACCGTGAAATCGGGCTCCAGCAGCGGCACCACCAGCCGCCACATGTTCTGGTCGCACCCGAATCCGTGCGCGAGCACCACCACGGGGCCGTCCGTCCGGCCGGTCACCTTCACATGGTTCCTGCTCAGCACGTCCATACGACTCATCTTCGCAGACTGGCCCGGGGCCCCGACCGAACAGCCCACCTGCCCCGTGGATCGCGCGCAATCCTGTCACCGACGTTCGGACGACCGGGCTGATCCGGCCGGCGAAGTCCGAGAGCCGCGATGCGGCTCGGGATGCGGGGAGGACCGGCCCGAAAAACCGCGGGCGTGCCGATCGGCCGGGATATCGGCCACGCCCGCGCCGAAAACCTCCCGGGGCGCCGATCGGCCGGGGTATCGGTCACGAATCGTCGCTGTTTTTGACGGTCAGGTGAAATGCCCGGTCAGCGGCGGCGACTACCAGTAGTGCCGTCGTCCGCCGACCTCATGCCCTACGGCTCCCAGAATCCACAGCACGATTCCGATCGCGACCAGGATGACTCCGATGGTCCAAAGGATTCCAATGCCCGCGACGAGGCCGACAACGAGCAGGATGACTCCGAGGATGATCATGGCTTCCTCCGATGACGGAACGTCGTCTGCGGGCGTCCCCATCTTGTGTCGCGGGTCCCCGTCCTCCCGTGGGACAAACGCGTCATCGGGCCCTCATCGAGGGAACGAGCTCCGACCACGGTCTGCCTACGCCGCGGGATTCGCTCCTACGGCCTGCCGATAGGCCACATGACCGCCCAGCGCACCGCTCACCGCGACGGCTGCCAAGCCGCCCAACGACCACAGCTTGCCCTTCGTCGAGTGACGGCGGAGCCGCGCCGTCAGGGACGCGGCGTAGAAAGTCACCGCGGCCACGTTCGAAACCGCGTGGGCCAGTCCGACCCGGGCCTGTTCGGGCGGCAGGTCCGCCCAGTCGGCCCAGCCCGCGACCGCTGCGGGGGCGACCCCGGCCAAACCGACCGCCGTGAGGGTCGTAGGCGCATGCCCTCCTCCCGGCACGATGTCCAGTACGGCGGCCGACAGCCAGCAACCGATCGGCACCTGCACCAGAAGGGGATGGACAGGATGGCCCATCGGTCGGCCGCGCAACAGCGCGCGTACCTCGCCCAGCGGGAGAGAGCGGATTCCACGCTGGAGAACCCGGATTGCCGGATCCGCGACCATCGACCGTTCCATGCGGTCCAGGGTCGTCAGCCACCATGTCGACGCCGTGTGCAGCGGGGCGGTCGTCCTGGTCTGTGGGGAGGTGTCGAAGGCGTGTGTGTTCACGTACGAGGGTTACCCGGCATCGCGCCACTGTCTCACCGCAGCCCCGACTGCACCCGAACGGTCTGCTTCCCCAGGGTCCAGGGTGGAGTCAGAGCCGGGTGCGTTCCCGGTCCGGCATCGCGCGGAAAGCCGACGGCACCTCCGCGGTCCGGAGGAGCCCGCGGCCCGCCCCGCGGGGGAGCGCGCGCGTGCCAGGGGCGACCCGGTCAGCCAGAGGCCGACAGCGGCGGCTCCGGTGCTTGGCCCGGTCACCTACGACGGCGGACTGATCGAAGGTGGCCATGGAGCCGAGGTTGTAGGACCCGATCAGGCGCCGGGTACCGGTCATGGTGACGAAACGGGAGAGCCGGACGGGGGAGAAGTTCCGCGAGGAACGCAGGCCGAGCGTCATCTCCGGTCAGGGCGCGGGGTTCGGGCTGCTCGGTGCGGAGACGCCGGACACCCCACGAGACGCGCGGCCTCGGGCCGGCACTCGTGCGGTGTCTCGCGTTTGGGGGCAGCCCCGCCACCGGTCGCCGTCGTGTCAGCCGAACCCGATCCCCAGGAGCAGCGTTCCGATGGACGCCAGCGTGAGGCCCAGCGGGATCAGGCTCACCCCGATTCCCACGCCCAGGCTCTTCCTCTTCGCCGGGTACCACGGCACGCCCAGGGAGAGCACCCCCAGCAGGAGCAGCACCAGGGACACTCCGATCGCGGCCTCCGTGCGCCCGCAGGGGTTGGCGGCGCTGCACGAGTCCAACGCCATGGGGGACACCAACAGCAGCAGGGCGGCGACGAGTTGGACCGCCAGCGCCACCAGCACACCGACCAACGGGGCGATCCACCACTTCCGCCGGGGCTGTGCCCTGTCGGCGGACAGGGATTCGGCCGCCGACAGCGACGGTGAGAGAGAAGGCTGAATGGGGACCTGCGGCGTGGCGGATGTGCTCATGGGCACAGTATGGCGCCCTCGTGAACATCCGGTGAAGGCTGGTCCGCTCCGGCGATGCGCGAGTGTGGCGCCGGACGCCTCGGTCGTGCCGGAAGCCCTCAGACCGGCGGCCCCGCACGCATGCTCGTACTCCCCGTCCTCTGGGGGCGCCGTCACGCGCACTCGTCCTCGGAGGTGGCGGTGATGACGGGCTCGAAGCCGACGGGCAGGAGTTCGAGCAACAGAGCCACGGCCTCTTCGGCGTTGTCGACTTCGCCGATCACGGCGCTGGGCTTGCGTCGGCGAACCGTGAACCGTCCGTTGTCCAGCGGTTCGATCGATCCGGCGTGCAAAGTCCAGGGGTAGCTGGTGGAACTGCTGAAGCACAGGGCCAAGTGGCTGGTGAGCGGATACAGCCGCCGGAACCGAGGTTGAGCGGCTGCGGCTTCCAGCAGTGGGACGATGCCCGGAAACGGGCGCTCGGGCGCCCGGATCCGATGGACTGCCTGCCCCCACTGCCACGTGAGCCGTAGGGACTGCCATTTGGCCTCGACGGCGTCAGCCGGCCCGCGTCCGCCTGCCGTGTCGATGTCCGGCGGAACCGGTCTTGGAGGCAGGGGCGGCCGCTGACCGGAGGTCTCGCCGTTCGCGTCCACTCCCACAGTGTCGCCGACCGCGGAAGGGCGACGACGGTGACCGAGACCGGTCGGCTCCGCCCTCGGCAGGGGGCGCCGTCCCGGGAATCCGACGTCGTACGCGGGGCACGTCCCCCCGCGGGGCAGGCCGTCCGCCCGCGGGGCAGCGGATCCGGAGTGGAGGAGCGCCGGGTCCGCCAACTCCGGAACCGCGGGAGCGAGTTCGGATCTCTCCACCCGCTCCGGCGGAAGGCATCGGTCCGGCAGCCCGGGGCCGCCGTGCCGTCCGGACTCGCCCGGGCGTCGCGGATCCGAAGAAATTCCTGCTCACAGGCCTTACGCGTGGCCTTCGAATGGCCCTATCTTCTGCATCCATGCTCCCTGCCGATGATCAGCGCGGCCGCCGTCGGCTTGCCCGCACCGCGTCCCTCACCACCGCGGCCGTACTCGCGGTTCTCTGTGCCGTCCTCGGCTATGCCGACGGGACCGGACTGTTCGCCCCGGAGAACTGGTTCGACGCGGGCTTCCTGCCCGGCGACGCCACCAGCCCCGCCTGGGCCACGGTCGTGTTCCTGCCCCTGCTGACCGGTGGCAGCGCGGTCGCCGTCCACCGGTTGGTGCGTGCCGCGGCCCCCGGAGCGAGGGCGCGATGGGTCTTCGGCGCCGTCTGGTCGAGTCTGATCCTGGTGGCGTTCCTGGCCAAACTGGCCTACAGCGTGCTGCTGCTGGCGATCGCCGGAACTGCCGGGCTGCACCTGCTGCCGACGGCCGGATCGCTTCTCGCGGAGTGCGGTCTGACCGGCGCGAAGTACGCCGTGTTCGGGCCGCTGGTCGCCGGACCGGCGGCGTCGGCGTACCGGATCGGCGTACGGCACCTGCGCGCCGAGCGCGTCGCACGGGACTCGGCTGCCGACCTCGACCGGGTCGCCGGGTTCGCGTGGCTGCCGGCCGGCGCCGCCGTGGCGCTCCAAGCCGGTACCGGCGTGTTCGCCTGGGCCGCCGGCCCCACGCCAGGCCTCGGCGTCGCGGCACTCGTCGCCGGAGGCGCGGCGGCGTTCGCGGGCGTCCTGCTCTGGCGCCGAGTGGTGTCGCCGGACCTGACCGGCGCGGGCGCCGGGGTGACGCTGTGGTCCCTCGCGGCCACGCTCACCTCGGCCGGAGCCCTCGGCTTCTCACTGCTGTGGGTGCTGGACGGATGCCTGGACGGCTTCGGCGGGGCTCTGTTCCCGGTCGCGTCCGTTCTGGCGCGGGCCGCGGAGGGCGTCACCGCGGGCGTGTGCACATGTCTCGTGGCCCTGCCCTGGACCGCGGTACGGGCGCGGACGCGCCGGACGCCCCCGGCCGAACGAGGAGGCGTCGCCCTCGCGGTCCGCTGGGCGCCCGTCGCGGTGGCCGCCGTGCTGGCGCTCGCCGCCGGCACCCTGGCACCGGGAACGACCGGAAGAGCCGCGGCCTCCGGCGGCGCGCCGCGGCAGGCCGCGGGCCGCGACCGGGCCGGACTGCTGCCGCTGACCGTGCTGCGCCGCAGCGGACAGTCTCCGGTGATCGGCGACAGCGCCGGGCGCCAGGTGCTGCTCCGCGGCGTGAACGTCAATCAGCTCGTCGACTACGGGCAGCCCGATCCGGCCAAGCCCACCGTGTGGCCGCTGGAGGACTCCGACTACGCCCTGATGGCCCGGTACGGGTTCGACGTCCAGCGGCTGGCCCTGTCGTGGTCGGCCCTGGAGCCGAAGCGCGGCGTCTTCGACGAGACGTATCTGGCGCGGATACGCACGGCGGTCGACCAGGCCGCCGCGCACGGGATCCACACCGTCCTCGACATGCACCAGGACACCTTCTCCAAATACGTCAGCGCGGCTGCCGGGACCCACTGCCGCCCCGGGGCGACACCCGAGTTCGGCAACGACGGCGCCCCGGACTGGGCGACGCTCACCGACGGCGCCCGGGCCTGCGGCTTCCTCGGCCGTGACCTCTCGCCCAACGTGCAGCAGGCGTTCACCAACCTCTACGACGACACCGACGGCATCGGCACCGAACTGGCCCACGCCTGGGGCCGCCTCGCCGCGGACTTCGCGGACGATCCCGCCGTCGCCGGCTACGACCTCCTCAACGAGCCCGGCCCGGGCGGCGCCCCCGGCCTCACCTCCTCCCTCCTGCTCGGACGCCTCTACCAGCAGGCGATCACCTCGATCCGGGCAGCGGAGTCACGGGATTCCGGCGGCTTCCACCACCTGGTGTTCTTCGAGCCCTCGATCCTGTGGTCGGGGCTCGGCTTCGACACCACCCCACCGGTCGGGTTCGCCGATGACCCACTGCTCGTCTTCTCGCCTCACCTGTACAGCGAGTCCATCAGCATGGACCAGGGCCTGGGCGTCACCCTGACCTCGATCGAACAGGGCTACACCACCGCCGAACGCACCGCCCGGGCGTACGGGGCACCACTGTGGTCGGGTGAGTGGGGATGGTTCGGCGACCCGGACGACTTCCACCCCCGTTTCGACCGCTTCCTGGAGCGGCAGAACACCGACCTGCTCGGCTCGGCGATCTGGGTGTGGAAGAAGGCCTGCGGTGATCCACAGAACGACCCCGCGGCCACCACCTCGGGCGGCGGCGTCGTCCTGTACACCTGCCCCGACGGCAAGCCCCTGCCGAGCCCGGCTTTCGAGACCACGGCGCTGTCCCAGGCGTACCCGCGCAGCGCCCCCGGTCGTCTGAGCGCCCTGCGGTCCTCCGTCACCACGCGGGACCTGCGGCTGTCGGGCACCGGGACGGGCACCCTGGACGTCTGGGTCCCCGGCCCGAACCGCCCGGAGGCCACGGGGAGCGGCCTGACCGACATCAAGTCGGCGGAACAGCCCGGCGGCTGGCGGCTCACCGCGCACACCTCCCACCGGTACACCCTCCACGTGGGGTAGTGGCCGCCGTCGGCCGGCCCGCCTCGGGGGCGGGCCGGCCGACGGCACAGGGCATCGCGGCCTCGTCGCACCGGCGTCCGGGACGGCGCGAAGGGGCGTTGAGGAGCGCGCCGAGGCGCGGCGCATCGGACCGGCATCCTCGTCCCGCGGGACGTCGGCCGTAGGTGTCGGCGAAGAAGGGTCCGTGTCCCGGGCGGACGGCGGCGGACGCGCGCCACCGGACGGTGAGTACACGTCGCAACGGCAACGGCAACGGCAACGGCAACGGCAACGGCAACGGCCGTCGAGCCGTAGTGCGCTGCGGCCGGACCGGCCTGGCGCCTGCCGAACCCGTCGCCGCCGGTTCAGGACCCGGCGGGCCAGAACCGCACGAGGTAGCGCTCCACACCATGGCCGGTGCCTTCGCCCTCCGACAGGGCCGCGGCCTCGGCCCGGCCTGCGCAGTGGACACGGACGTGCCACGAACCGCCGGAATCCGCCAGCGTGATCAGGTCGTCCGTCCGGCCCGTGTACATGGACCACACGGCTACCTGACCACTGGTCGACGTGAACTCGGCTTCGGCCGTCTCGTCCCAGCCGGCCCGGTTCTGCTCGGGCGGTGGCCCGTCCCACACCTCGACGCTGACCGCGGCGGTGTGGGTATGGCCACCGCTGGTGATGTCCAGGCGCCCCGGGTGAGCGCTGAGGAACACGTGCCGGTCGTGGTCGTCCGGGAAGGGAACAGGCAGGTCCGCGTCGTCGGACTCCTGCAACCCGAAGGCGTGAAAGCCGACGTCCGCATTCACGTTCTGCTGCCGCACAAGCTCTGCCATGAGTGCCCCCTTCGGCCTCACGCACGACCGGCCGTCACCGGGATCGTATGCGTATGCGCAGGCGCGGTCGGTGCCGGGTGCGGGTGCCGGTTGTTGCGTAACGGGCCGTGCGCGCCGATGTGCGCCGCCACTCGGCCGACTCGCGTCCGGCCGGTGTGCGGTGGGGCGGATGGACCTTGAAGCGCTCCCGGTGAGGTCCGTTCCGCCGTCGCCTGACGGCCTCTCCCGCACGGCTTCGGAATCGGGCATGATGGGCCATCTGTACCGGTCAAGCGACGCTACGGCGTCGTCAAACTGATCCATTCCCCTTCGGATGCATCGAGCGGACACCTCTTCGTCCCAACCGTCGTACGCTGCCCGATCTCGCCCGCGCAGCGGCCATGTCGTCGATCCCGGAAGGAAGTGCCGTGGCACCGGTGCTTGTTGGACACGAAGGACTGCTGGCCGGAGAGCGCATACCGGTGATAGGCACGAGGGTGACCTTCGGACGTAATCCGGAAAACACCATTGTCATCTCCAGCTTGAACGTTTCGCGCTTCCACGCGGAGATCGTCCTCGACGACACCCAGGGCTACGTGCTGCGCGACTGCGGCAGCAGCAACGGAACGCTGGTGAACGGCGAGGAGATCGATGTCCGGCTTCTCGAGCCCGGGGACGACATCACCATCGGTGACCAGGAGTTCCGCTTCGAGGTCGCCGATGCCATGGAGACCATCATGGCGCTCTCCCTGCCGAGGTCGCTGACCCACGGCGACGAGGAGGTCGAACGCGGGCCGGTGCTGCGGGTCACCATCGCGGGCGGGGGCCCCGTGGGCCTGTCGCTCGCCCTGCTGCTGGAGCGCTTCCTCGGTGCCCAGGTGAACATCACCGTCTACGACGGCCGTTGGCGCAAGCAGGGCCGCAAGGTCGTCTGGAAGGACGAGAGTCAGGGCAATGTGCGGCGCCAGCAGGTGGTTACCGTCCAGAGCCGCCAGTACCTCAGCCTGCCCGAGGAGGTGCAGACCCGGCTCTTCGATCCGGACAGCTACACCGAGATGTGGCCCTCCGGCCCCGACTCGATCGGCGATCACCACCCGCGCAACATGCGCATCGCCTATATCGAGGACCGGCTGTTGGAGGTGGCGAACGACAAACCGGGCCGGATCCGGCTCGTGCCCGCCCGGTTCAGCATCGATGAGCGCCGGGAGGACCTGGCGACCCAGCACGTGCTGGCGATCTGCGACGGCGGACGGTCGCACACCCGCGAGCACTTCGCCGCCAAGTTCGGCAGGGCGGACGAGTCCATCTACTCGCTGAACGGCCGTCATCTCCAGGACGTGGTGCTCGGCCTGCGCGTGAAATCGGGTCTGAGCGACCCCATGGCGGTACTGCTGACCGTCGGACAGAACCGGTTCCTGCTGAACTCCCTGCGTGGGGAGGGCTTCCTCAACATGCGCCTGACGGACGCGGAGGCCGCGGAGGTCGTCGGCATCGATCCGGTGCGGCGCGTCTTCGAGGAGTGCATCGCCTCACGCCCCTGTCTGATGGGGCGCGACGAGTACGGCGACTTCCAGTGCTCCACGCACAGCACCCTGTTCCTGCCGGCTCTCGTCAAGGGCTCGGCCCTGTGGAAGCGGGTGGGCGAGGGGCTGCGCCTGTTCGGCGTCGAGCCGGACGACCTGAGCGCGGTCACCTCCTTCCGTCTGGACATGGTCCAACGTCCCCGATTCACCGCCGAGTTGCTGCCGCCCACGGCCAACTCCACGGGTACGTACGGCTTTCTTCTGGGCGACGCAGCCAACGCCATCCACTTCTGGCCGGGCCGGGGGCTCAACAGCGGCCTGGCCTCCGCGATCTCGCTCGCGCGCTCGCTCAACGGGGCATGGAACGGCAAGCCCTTCCGGGACGCGGACTTCCTGCGCCACGAGGCAGCCATGTCCATGCTCCAGTACCGCCACAAGAGCCGCGCCTGGAAGGCGATGGTGACCACCGACGATCAGGGCGCCACCTGGGCCATCAAGGACATCATCGCGCACGGCATCGACGGAACGGCCGAGGAGCCGGATCGCGAGGCCGACACCGCGACGCTGCTGGAGCGGCTGCGCCAGATCCGTACCCGGCTGGCGACGCGCATGCCCGGACTGCCGGACGACGAGGCGATCCTGGAACGGCTGGGGACCCTGGAGGGCAGCACGCTGCGCATGCTCGTGCTCAGCGGCGCCTGGGACACACTCACCATGGGCGGCGAGGAGGTCGACATCGACATCTTCTACGGACGGGACTCCGCCGCCGCGGCGGCCGCAGTCGAGGCCCTGGAGCCGGCCGCTCCCCTCTGAGAAGGGCCGGCCCCCTCCGCCCGCGTGAGCCCGCGGCCGAGCGGGACCGGCGGCTCGCGCACCTGTGGTCGGGCCCTGGTGAGTTCGTCGCGCCGGTCGAACGCCTCGATGCGCCGGGGGAGTTGCGGCCGACGTGCCCGCGAGCCGGACCGCTGGGCGCCCTTGAACGCCGGGACCTGACACCGAGTGGGCGGCGTGGCCTGGACGATCTCGCGCCGCCGACGCTCCATCGGGCATGCGAAGTTGTCAGGGCCGAGGGCAGACGGCCGATGGTGGTGGGCGCAATGGGCGAGGGGGTCGGGCACGAGGAACAGGGGCGGGTTCCGCGGCCGTTCGGGAGCGCTCCGGCGGCTCCCCACCGGTCGTCCGATCCCCGATGCGCCCAACTGGGTTCGAACGCAAGAACGAAAGCCGCTATGATCTCCACGGCGAGGCTGTAGCGCAGAGGTCGTCGCGCCCAAGCATCGAGCTGGAGGACGTCGGTTCGAATCCGACCAGCCTTGCCACCCTTGTCGTGGAGGAAAGTCGATTGGCGTCGGTTCGTCCCGGACGGTCGAAGGGCGATGCCGCCCTCGGCGAGCCGGGCACCGGCATGGACCGGTGGAGTGGTGATGACGCAGCCGACACCCGTACGCTGCCCCGCGATCGAGCACCCGGACATCCCGCTCAGTGACCCCGCCGCTCTGCAACCTCTGCTGGACCGGTTGCGGTCCGCGCAGCCGGTCGCGGCCGACGAGGTCCTTCCGCTCGGCACCGTGCGGGCGGACGGGCGCATCGACCTGTGCAAGCAGGGACTCGGAGCGGTCGGCGCCGCGCGGCTGATGCCCGTCGCCGCCGCCTCCGCGCACGCCGCGCACGTCCTGCTCGGCACGAACGCCATCGGGAACGACGGAGCCCGTACAATCGCCGACGCGCTCCTCGACGGTCATGGCCTGCGCACGCTCTACCTCGGCTGCAACCGCATCGGCCCCGAGGGTGTCACCGCACTCGCCGACGCGCTGACGACCGACGGCACCGTCCGCGCCCTGTGGCTCAAGCGCAACCCGGTCGGTGACGACGGCGCCCGAGCGCTCGCCGCGATGCTGCGCCGCAACACCACGCTGCGCACGCTCGACCTGGTCAACACCGGTCTGAGCACCGACGGTCTGCGGGCCCTGTTCGACGCCCTCACCGTCCGGACCAGCCCGGTGGAACGTCTCTTCCTCGGCGGCAACGGCCTGACCGCCGACGCCGCCCCCCTGCTGGCCGCGCTGATCCGCGAGGCGGGTGTGCGCGAGCTGTATCTCCCCGCCAACCACCTCGGAGACGAAGGCGCCGCGATCCTCGCCGCCGCGGCCGACCCCGTACGGCCCGTGCGTCTGGGCCTGGGCGGCAACGGGATCGGTCCCGCCGGTGTCGTGGCCCTCGCCGACCACCTCGACGCGATCGAAGCACTCGACCTGGGCCGGCCGTTGTCGGCACGCAGCCTCGGCGCCCCCGAGAACACCACCGGTGACGAAGGCGCCCACGTGCTGGCCGCCGCCCTGCCGGGCAGCCCGCTGCGCCGGCTGGACCTGTGCCACACCGGCCTGACCGGGCGGGGCGCGAAGACACTGCTGGCGGCCGTGTCCGACAACTCGCCCCTGGAATACGTCGGTCTGGGACCGGGCCTGCCCCGCAAGGTGAAGCGGTCCTTCACCCGGCGTCTGCGGCCCGCCGCCGGGGCGCATCCCGACCTGCGCGCGATAGGGAGCGTCTACCGTTGAGTTCCCGTGGTGACCTGCGCTGCTTCCGCCCGGACGAGATGTCGAGCCGGCGCCGGATCCGCCGGTACGCGGTGCCCCGCTGGATGATCGAGCGCGCGAGGGAATACCGTCTGGCCGGAGACTGGCGAGGCGCCTGCGCGGCGGCCGACGTCGACGTCGCCTTCGACCTGTCCGATGTCGCCGGCCACTGGGGCGAGGACGTCGCGACCGGGCTGGAGGACGACCTGCGCCACTTCGTCCCGGACCTGCTGCGCTGGCACCTGCCACGGGTACTCGGCGGGCGGACCACACTCGCCAAGGACACGACCGTCGTCCTCGCGGGCTACCGCCCGAGGAAGCGTGACGCGGGCCGCCCGGTCACGCCGTACCTGCACGTCACCACTCCCGCGATGATCGACGGACCGCAGCGGATCACCCTGCGGTTCGCGGCCGTCAAGGACGTCGGGGCAGGGGGTGTCTTCGGACAGACCCTTCAGGACTGGCGCGACGCACGGCACCTGTGGGACGACCGGCACACCGCCGAACTGCGCGAACGGTGCGGTGGCGGCACGGACCGGCCGCCGTTCTTCCACGCCGACGCCACCGCGCGCGACACGGACGAACTGCCGACGGCCGATCCCGGCGACGGCGACCCGGCGGCGCGTGCCGAGTGGGCCACGCTGCTGCATCAGAGGGGCGAGACCCGGGCCGCGTTCGCCGCCGTCGGCATCGAGCTGGACCTTTCCTCCAAGCGGTCGCGGTACCGCGAGGAGCCGGAGCGGCTCCTGGACGGGATCGCACTCAACCACACCCGCCTGGAGCCGGAGATCCGCCGGCAGGCGGCCGCGGGCGTCTCCGATCGCTTCCTCGTTCCCACCCCGCACTGGCGGACCTTCATCCTGCTGCAGCCCGCGGACGCCGGCGGGCTGCTGGCGCGCCTGGTCGACTGGGAGGACGCCGCCAAGGGCGAACCCGCCCTCGCCGAGGCCCTGTGGCGCAGACTCCCCGACCTCGACCTGATGCGCGCCGGAGCCGTTGCACCGGAGCATCTGCATCCGCTCGTCCGGGAGGCCTTGTTTCCCTCTCTCCAGGTCCCGCAAGGCCCGGTCGGCCCGTCGGGGCCGTCGGCGCCCGCACCCGTAAGGGTCAGATGCGGCGGGCAATGGCACGAGGTGGGCTTCCGGCCGGGATCCCTGCTGCGCATGCCGCACAGCGACGAGGAGCAGCGGCGCGAGCGCGCCCTGCGCGCGTTCGGCGGTGCCGTCGCGGGATGCTTCGCGGTGGAGCAGACGTGGACATCCGGAGCCGGCCGCCTGCCGAAGGCGCTGCGGGCACAGCGCAACGAACTGTTCCAGCGCGCCCAGCACGGTGACACCCCAGGCGTGCTGGAGCTCCTGGACCTCGGTGTGGACCCCCGGGTGCGGGACGCCGGCGGCCGTACCCTGCTCCACGTGCTGAACCTGCTCGACCACGAGACGCTGCTGCCGCGGCTGCTCGCGGAGGGACTGGACCTCGAAGCCCGCGACAGGCGGGAGCGCACGCCGCTGTTCGTGGCCGTCAACGACCTCGGCACGACGGCGCTGGTGGAGGCGCTCGTCGCCGCCGGGGCCCGGCTCGACGTGACCGACGAGTCGGAGCTGTCGCTCGCCCAGCTCGTCCGCCGGTACAAGCGGCCCGACCTCGCCTTCCTCCACGACCGCGTACGTGAGGAGCATCCGGGCGCCGGTGCCGAGTGGTGGGACGAATGGATGGAGGAGCAGGCGGAGGACCTCGCGGACGAGTCCGACGAGACAGAAGAGTCCTTCTGGGGGGACGAGCCGACGGAGGAGCCGGAACCGGAGCCGCGACATGCGGACGATCCCGACGGGGCGGCAGAGCTCTTCTCCGGGGACGAGCCGATGACCGAGCCGCCACACGCGGATGAGCCCGATGACGAGGAGGAACCCGCGTGAGCACCGACCGCGCAGCCGCCCCCACCGCACCGTCCGGCCCGCTGGAGGCCGCGGACGACCTCAACGGCAGGCTGCGCACCCGACGGACCGAGCCCGCCGCGAACCCGCAGCTGGAGGCACTGGCCCTCGCCGTGACGGCCAATCAGCCCGTGCTGCTGTGGGGGGAGCCCGGTATCGGCAAGTCGGCCGCCCTGGAGCAGCTCGCCGCCGGGCTCGGCCTGCCGCTGGAGACCGTCATCGCCAGCGTGCACGAACCCTCCGACTTCGCCGGACTGCCGATCGTCGGTGACGACCCGGCCGTGACCGGAGTCCCGATGGCTCCGCCGGACTGGGCGGTGCGCCTCGCTCGCGCCGGACAGGGCCTGCTCTTCTTCGACGAACTGTCCTCCGCACCGCCGGCCGTGCAGGCGGCGCTGTTGAGGGTGGTGCTCGAACGACGGGTCGGCAGCCTGGTCCTGCCGGAGGCGGTGCGGATCGTCGCGGCCGCCAACCCGCCGTCCAGCGCGGCGGACGGCTGGCATCTCAGCCCGCCGCTCGCCAACCGGTTCGTCCATCTGCAATGGACCCACGACCCGCGCACGGTCGCCCGCGGCATGGCCGGCACCTGGCCCGAGGTGACCGTGCCCGTCGTCGGTGCAGCCAGGGTGCCCGGCGCGGTCGCACGGGCCCGCGGCGCGATCTCCGGCTTCCTCACGGCCCGGCCCGGCCTGGTCCACCACCTCCCCGCCGATGCCGAGAGCCGAGGCCGGTCCTGGCCGTCCCCCCGGACCTGGGAGATGGCCCTCAAGCTGCTCGCCACCGGGTACGCGGCCGGGACCGGCCGCGAGGCACTGGCCGCCGCGCTCACCGGCGCCGTCGGCGACGGCGCCGGCCTGGAGCTCCTGTCCTACCTCGAACACCTCGACCTGCCCGACCCCGACCGGGTCCTCGCCGACCCGGACGCCTTCGCCCTGCCCGACCGCGGCGACCGGCAACTGGCGTTCCTCATCGCGGTCGTCGCCGCCATCCAGAGCGACCTCACCCGGCCCCGCTGGGAGGCCGGCTGGACGGTGCTGGCCAAGGCGGTCGACGCGGGCGTACCGGACGTGGCCGCCCGCGCCGCCACCGACCTCGCCGCGATGCGGCACCTCGACTGGCCCGTACCGCCCGGCATCGACGGGTTCCTGGACCTGCTGCAGATGTCGGGGGCGCTGCCCGGCGGCAGCCGGTGAGCCGCGCGGGGAGTACGGGAGACGCCCGCAACGCCCTGGACATGACCAAACTGCTCGCCGCCCGCTACCGGGCGGCCGGCGACCGGCCCTATCTGGCGTCGGCGTTGTACTCCCTGACCGTCGTGCCGAGTACCGAGGTGCCGACGATGGGCGTGGACCGGCACTGGCGCTGCTATGTGTCTCCTGCCTTCGTCGAGGCGACGGCGGTGCCCGAGCTCGCGGGCGTGTGGGTGCACGAGGTGGCGCATCTGCTGCGCGACCACCACGGCCGGGCCGAACGGCTGCCGGCCGCCGCCCAGCGTGACTGGCACCGCGTCAACGTCGCCCAGGACTGCGAGATCAACGACGATCTGCTCGCCGACGGCCTGCGGCTGCCCGAGGGGCGCGTGGAACCCCGTCGGTTCGGCCTTCCCGAGGGGCAGTTGTTCGAGGTGTACGTCGACCTGCTGCCGCCGCAGGTGCGTACGCCGGACTGTGGATCGGGTGCCCACGGCCGGCCCTCGCCCTGGGACCTGCCGGGGTCTGCCGGGACCGCACGGATCGGCGAGGTCGAGGCTCAGGCGCTGCGACGGCAGACCGCCGAGGCGATGCGCGCCCATCAGCGCAGCCGCGGCTCCCTGCCCGGTGGCTGGCAACGCTGGGCCCAGGAGATCCTGGAACCCACCGTGGACTGGCGGCAGGCGCTGTCGGGCGCGGTCCGGGAAGCCGCCGCATGGGCGGGCGGAGCCGTCGACTACACCTACCGCCGCCCCTCGCGCCGCACCCCGGCGCTGCGCGGCGTCGTCCTGCCGAGCCTGCGCCGGCCGCTGCCGCGGGTGGCCGTGGTCATCGACACCTCCGGCTCGATGGGCGACGGCGAACTGGCCGCCGCCCTCGCGGAGGTGACCGGAGTTCTGCGCGAGGTGGGTGTCCGGGGCAATCGCGTGACCGTGCTCGCGTGCGACGCCGATGTGCAGGCGGTGTCCCGGGTGACGGCCACCGAGCAGATCACCCTGGGCGGCGGGGGCGGCACGGACATGCGCGTCGGTATCGAGGCGGCGCTCGCGGCCCCGGACCGCCCGAACATCGTCGTGGTGCTCACCGACGGGATCACCCCCTGGCCCGACGAGAACCCGCCCTGCCGCGTCGTCGCTGCTCTGATCGGCTCCACCGCGCCGCAGCCCCCGAGCTGGGTGGAGACGGTGCGCATCCCGCACCCCGACCCGACGCCGTGAGTCCGGTGCCCTGACGTATCCGCGCCTGCGTCACCGGCCGCGGAGTCCCCTCGGCCGGTGCGGAGGACTGCCCGGACAGCCTCGCCGGTGGCCGTATCCGATCGGTGCTCGTTCGGGACGGCCGACCCTTCCGGAGGCATATTCGCGCAGGGTGCCCTGCTACCGGCCTTGCGCGGGCCATGCCATGCCCCCTATAACCATCCGTGCAGGCATCGGTGGGGATGGCCGGAAATGGCAGTTGCCGCCGGTCAGGGGGGATCCTCAGCTCCGCCGGGATCAGACAGCAGCGCACGCAGACCCACGGAGACCCGAGGACATGACCGACAACGCCTTTCGCGATGCCATGACCCGCCTTGCCGTCGACCCGGCCTTCAGGGCCGAACTCGACGGTGACACCGGGGAGGTGGCCCGAAGACTCGGCCTGACACCCGCGCAGGTCGGCGAGCTCCGCGCCCTGCGCGTCGAGTCCGGCACCGCCGGGGGACCGGCAGCACTCGACCCGCGGCTCTCCAAGTCGTCCCTGTTCTTCGGGAGCGCGGCACACGCGCTGGCGCACCATGACGCTCCGGACGTCCTGGCCGACCACGTGTCCGGTGACCACGCCTCCGTCGACCACGCGCCGGACCTGCCCTCTCCCGCTGAGGGCCATGAGGGCGTCGGCGGTCTGGACGTCTCGGACACCGGCGCTCAGAGCCTGCTCGGCGGGGGGCTGGTCCAGGAGTCGCCCGTCGACGCGAGCGGCGGACTCGGTGACTTCGGAGGGTTCGGAGGGTTCGGGAACGAGGACGGGACGGACCTCGGCGGGCTCGGGGAGCATGTCGGTGGAGGTGCCGAGGGCGGCTCCGACAGCGGCCTGGGTGGCTTCGGCGGATTCGGCGGCGGCGGTGCAGACGGCGGGTTCGGCGGGTTCGGTGCCGGCGGTGCCGACGGCGGTCCGGGCGGCGGGTTCGGTGACGGCGGGTTCGGTGAAGGCGGTGCCGATGGGGGACCGGGCGGGTTCGGTGACGGCGGCGGTTCCGGGTTCGGTGGCGGCGGTGCCGGATCCGATGGCGGCCTCGGCGGGTTCGGCGACCTCGGGGGTCACGGCGGTGGCTTCGGTGGCGAGGGCGGCGACGCCGGTCACTTCGGGCACGGTGGCATCTACGACCGCGGCGAGGACGGTGACGGCGGCGGGGACAGCGGTGGCGGTGACGGCGGCGGGGACAGCGGCGGCGGAGACAGTGGCAGCGGCGGTGGCGACCAGGAGAACACCGGACGCCGACCCGGCGGCGGTGAGGGCGGCGGTGGCGGCGGCGAAGGTGGTGGTGGCGGTGAGGACGGCGGCGGAACCGGTGGCGGTGGTTCCTCCGGCGGCGAGGGCGGTGGCCACGGCGGTTCCGGCGGCGGTGATGGTGGCGGCGACGGCGGTGGCGGCGAAGAGGGCGGCGGCCACGGTCACGACGGCGGCTCCGGGGGCGGCGGGGGCGAAGGCGGCAGCGGCGGTGGCGACCAGGAGAACACCGGCCGACGCCCCGGAGGCGGCGGTGAACCCGGTGGCGGCGACGACGGCGGCGGTGGCGGCAGCCAGGAGAACACGGGACGCCGGCCCGGCGGCGGCGGAGAACCCGGCGGTGGCGACGGCGGCGGTGGCGAGGGCGGCGGTGGTGGCCGCGCGGGCATCCTCGGTGGCGCCGAGAGCGTGCGCGGCGGCGTGAGCACCCCCGGCCTCGGCGGCGCGGCCACCCACCTCTCGCCCTCCGCGCCCGGCACCGACACCGACGGGGGCTTCTCCGGCGGAACGTCTCTCAGCGGCTCCGGCGCGGGCTGAGCCGACACATGCTCTGCCACGCCTGCCGCGTCCACGTGCGGCGCGACTTCCCGTACTGCCTGTACTGCGGCACGCTCCGCCGCGGCGCGGCACCGACGTCGTACGCCGCGCCGCACCTGCGCGGCCTCGACGACCCCACCCTGCTCGTCCCGCTCACCGGCCCGGTCACCACACTGGGCCGGGGCTCGGACAGCGACGTCGTCCTGCCCGACGCCAGTGTGTCGCGCCGCCACGCCCGGATCGTCCGCACGGAGTCGGGCTTCCGAATGGAGGACCTGGACTCGTTCAACGGCACGACCGTCGCGGGCGTCGACCTGCACGGCGGCGCCGCCCACCTCGCGGACGGCACCGAGCTGTCCGTCGGCGACGTACGCCTGGTGTTCGAACAGCCCCGCGACGCCCACATCGGCCAGCGCACCCAGGTCGTCGGCACCCAGCTCACCCAACTCCCCACCGCGGTGCGGGAGGCGGCACCGGAGGCGAACGGCCCGCTCACCGCACGTCCCCGCCGCCGCTCCGGCTGGGCGCTCAAGCAGATGCCCACCGACCTCGGCGAACCCCGTTGGGTGCTGAACAACACCCGCACCGGCGTGTATCTGGAGCTGGACGAGCGCGAGGTCTTCCTCTGGCACGCCGTCGACGGCGAGAACACCGTACGGGACCTGCTGTTCGCGTACGCCGACCGCTTCGGCGAGCTCGCCCTCCCGCGCATCGAGGCGGCGCTCGCCGCGTTCGCGAACGCGGGACTCCTGCGCGGCCTGCCCGGCCGCACCGAGGAGACGGAACGAAAGGGCTGGCGCCGCGCGGGACGGGCCGTGTACCGGGCGCTGCTGAAACTGGAGATATCGGTCCCCGGCCTCGACCGGACCGTCAGCCGCCTCTACGAGGCCTTCGGCTGGCGCTTCTTCACCCGGACCGGTGTGACCCTGGTCTGGCTGTCGCTGATCGGCGGCCTCGCCGCCTTCTTCGTCGCGCAGGACCGGCAGCACCTGCTGGACTTCGGCGGGGCGGGCGTCCGGGGTCCGGTGCTCCTGGCCGCCGGATACGTGTCCGCCCTGGTCGTCCACGAGCTGACGCACGCGCTGGCCGTGAAGTCGTACGGCCGCAAGGTCAGGCGCGGCGGGTTCCTGCTCATGATGGGCATGCCGTTCGCGTTCGTGGACACCAGCGACATGTGGTTCGGCACCCGTTGGTCGCGGGTCGTCGTGGCGCTGTCCGGGCCGCTGTCGACGGCGGCGCTGGCCGGCTGGTGCGCGGCCGGCGCGGCCTTCCTGCCCGCCGGGCCGGCCTCGGCCGTTCTCTTCCAGCTGGCCTTCGGCCTCTACCTGAACACGCTCTACAACTTCAACCCCCTGATGCCGCTGGACGGTTACCAGGCCCTGACCGACGCGCTGCGCGTGCCGAGGCTGCGCGAGGAGGCGAGCGCGTACTTCCGGAAGGGGCTCTGGCAGGACCTGCGCGCGGGCAGCCGGCCCGGCCCACGGCAGGCGGGCATGGCCGCGTACGGCCTCGCGGTCGTCGTCGGCACGTACGGCTTCCTCGTCCTCGCCCTGCTGGCCTGGCGCTCCCGGATCGGCGACCTGCTGGACGGGTGGCTGTCCCCGCCGTGGACCACGGTGACCGAGGCGGTAGTGGTCGCCCTGGTCGCCTTCCCCGTGTGGTCCGCGCCGCTGCGGTGGCTGACGCGACGTGCGCGCCACCGCCGTGACGCGAAGGCTGCGGCGCCGGCGCTGGGCGTGGCCGTGGAGGGGGCGGCATGACGCAGGACCAGGGAAGGGCCGAGGGCTGCGACTGGGCTGTCCCCGGCTACGAACCCGTACGCATGCTCGGCGAGGGCGCCGGAGGACGGGTCGTACTGGCTCGGCACACCGCGACCGGCGTGCCTGTCGCGATCAAGTATCTGAGCGGGCGCCTGCGCGGTGACCGGGAGTTCCTCACCCGTTTCCGCGCGGAGGCCCGGCTGCTCGGCGGGCTGCGGCACCCGTGCGTGGTGCGGCTGTACGAGTACGTCGAGGCGCGCGGCGGTGCCGCCATCGTCATGGAGGCGGTGGACGGCGTCAGCCTCCGCCAACTGCTGCGCCGGCACGGGGCGACCGGCCCCGAGGCCGCCCTGGTCCTGCTCAAGGGCTCGCTGCTGGGCCTCGCCGCGGCCCACGCGGCCGGGGTGGTGCACCGCGACTACAAGCCGGAGAACGTGCTGGTCCGCGCCGACGGCACGAGCGCGCTCGCCGACTTCGGCATCGCCGTACGCACCGGACGCGAGACCGAGGCCGCCGGCACGCCCGCCTACATGGCGCCCGAGCAGTGGCAGGGCGAACCGGCGGGACCGGCCGGCGACGTGTACGCCGCGGCGGCCGTGTTCCACGAGTGCCTGACCGGGCGCCGCCCGTTCGCCGGCGACGACGTGACCGCGCTGCGTCTGCAGCACCTGCGGGCACCCGTCCCCCTGGACGACGTACCCGACCCGGTGCGCGGGCTGCTGCGCAGGGGACTGGCCAAGGACCCGGCGGACAGGCCGGGCATCGAGGCGTTCCTCGCCGACCTGGAACGGTCGGCCACCGAGGGGTACGGCGCCGGCTGGGAGGAGCGCGGCCGCCGCAGACTAGCCGAACTCGCCGCGCTGTTGGCCTTGTTGTTCCCGTTCACCGCGACGGTGACGCTCGATGCCCCGGCCCGCGCCCTGACCCTGCTGGGGCGGGTGAAGCGCAGCGGCTGGAAGGCCGCCGCCGGGGCGGCCGCGCTGGCGGTCGTGGCGGGCGGGGTGACGTCCGTGGCGGCCCGTCCGCGCGACACGGCGACGACGGTGGCCAGTTCGGTGCCGTCGGGGACCAGCTCGACGACCCCACCCGCCTCTTCGTCCTCCGATTCTCCCACTGCCGTTCCCACCACGGCCGACGTCACGCCCTCGGCCACCCCATCGGCCACCCCGGAGAGCCCGTCGGCCTCGCCCACGACCTCCGTGAGTACGGCCCCGTCGGCTGAACCGCCCGCGCCGACGACCGTGCCCCCGGCCTCGCCCACGCCCGGCACGGTCACGATCGCCATCGGTTCCTGGCGGCGGGGACAGACCCCGGGCACGCTGATCGCCGACGTCACCGTCGACACCACCGGGACCGGGCCCCTGACCGTCACGGCGGACTACTACGTCGACACGCCCGCCGATCCCTATGGAAACCGGACCAAGGTGCTGTCCGGCGGCACGCACTACGCCGTGACCTTCGAGGCGGACTTCTCCAACCACCCGTGCCGGGGCACCTGGACGGTCACGCTCACCAGCACTCCGGCCGCCGCGAACGGACCGCGGACAGCCTCCCTGGACGCTCCGCCGTGCTGAGCGACGACGAGCGACGGCGAGAACGGATCGACATGACGACAACCACCACGGTCGCCGGGCGCCCCCTGTCGGGCTGGACGCGGGACGCGCGCCACGGCACCTGGCACGCGCTGCTCCCGGGCCGGTCCGGCGAGTCCGAGCTCGGCGCGCTGCGCATCGACCGTGCCCTGCTCGCGCCGGAGGGCACGCGTGAGCGGCTCGCGGCGGTTGTGCTCGCCGTCGCGAAACTCCGGCTGCCCGGGGTGCTCGGCACGGTCGACCTCGTCGCGGAGGCCGGGGAGGTGTGGCTGATCACCGTCCGGCCACCGGCTCCAACCCTCACGGACCTGCTGGCCCGCGGGGGTTCGGGCCCCGACGCGGGCAGCGCGGCCAGTGTCCTGAACGAGACAGCGCAGAGCCTGCTCGCCCTGCACGCGGCCGGCCTCGCCCACGGGGCGCTGGACGCGGACACCGTCGTCCTCGCCCCGGACGGCGTCGCCCTGCTCGCCGAGGCCGCGCTGGGCACGGTGCTGGGCGACGCGCCGGACTCCGGGCGCCGCGAGGCCGACATCGCAGCCTGGGCCGGACTGTCCCGCACCCTCGGCGAGGCCTGGGCGGCCACCGGCGCCCCCGCGGCCGCTCTGTTCGCGCACTGCTCCGCCACCGCCCGTTCCGAGGGGCTCGCGGCCGCCCGAGCGGCACTGGTCGCCGGGCGCGCGGCACTCCCGGCGGGTTTCCTGCGGCGTACGGAGCTCCGCGCGGCGGTGGCCGGGGCGACCCCGGAGATCACCACGGGACCAACGGTGGAAGAGACGGGGGGCGGCGCCCAGAGCGCGCGCCACCCGGACGGGGCATGCGAAGCCGCCGGTTCCGACGCGGCCGGTTTTGAAGCCGCGGAGTCCGAGGGCGCCAAGTCCGATGCTGCGAAGTCCGATGCCGCGGAGTCCGAGGGCGCCAAGTCCGATGCCGCGGAGTCCGAGGGCGCGGAGTCCCAAGGCGCGGAGTCCGAGGGCGCAGGTCCCGGGGACATGGGCTTCGAGGGCGCGGGTGCCGGGGACATGGGTTCCGGAGGCGCAGGCCCCGGGGACGTGGTCCCGGACGTGGACAGGCCCAGGTACGCCGTGCGGGACGAGCAGCTCACCATGCCCAGCCGTACCCGCTCCGCCCCGCACCGGCCCCACCCCACCCCCTCCTACGACCAGGTCGCTGCCTCGGACGACCAGGCCACCCTCCTCGGCAACCGCAACCGCAATCGCAACCCCGCCGGACCCCCGACAGCGACACCCACCGAGGCAACGACGCCACCCCCGACCGATGAAGACGACGGCGAGATCCTCCTGCGCTTCGGCCCCGGCATCCCCGTCGAGGCCCAGGACGTCCTCCGCGCCCAGTGGCGCACCGCACCCGTACCACCTGACAGCCGCCCACACCGTCGAAGACGGCGGGCCTGGATCGCCACGACCGCCTTCCTGACCGCCGCGGCCGTCCTCGTCTGGCTGCTGCTGCGCCCGTCCCCCGCCCCGATGGTCACCGCCCTGGAAGTCCGGGCGCCCGACGGGCGGTTGCACTGCGGACAGACCGCCGATCTGGTCGGCGTCGTCACCACCGACGGCCGCGGCGGCCCGGTGACGTACCACTGGCTGCGCAGTGACGGCCAGGACTCCGGCGAGCTGGTGCACATGGCCCGCCGGGGCGAGCGCAGGGTCACCGTGCACCTCCGCTGGACGGTCCGCGGCCCCGGCCGCTTCCGGGGAACCGCCCGCCTGCGGATCGAGCACCAGGACAAGCCGCCCGAGGCGGAGGCGACCTTCGACTACGCCTGCTCCTGACGGACCCCTGCCGCGTGCGCGGGGAGCAGACACACGCGGCCGGACGGATCGCCGTCCGGCCGGAACCATCCCCGCGTGCGCGGAGAGCACGCTTGACCTGCTGATTCTTCAGTAGGGTCAGGGCGCGACCGACCCGAACAACCCCGGTTCGGCAGGCTCCAATTGGCCCCGCAACACTCGCTGGGGACGGCCGCGTCGGATGGGTCCTAGCCGGCCAGCAGTACGGCGATTGCCACAGCCGTCGCAGCGGCGAAGACCCGCGGTTTCCGCCAGCCCGGTCCAGAAGCCTGGCGGTCCATCTCCCACGCGGACACCAGAGCGCCTCCAAGGCCCAGCGTGCTCCGCAGCAGAAAGACGGTGGTGTGCAAGGGGGCCTCCAGAGACCTTCGAATGGACGGGAAGGCTACCCCCGGCGGCCGTCTGGTCTGCGTGTGGGGGCGCTCAGCCGGGGCGCGACTGGTACAGCGCGACTGCCTCCGCCTTGAACGCGCCGCTGCAGTGCTTCGTGACCACGAGAGCACTCGACGATCGCCCGGATCTCCAGGGCGTGAACGGGTCGGTGGTTGAGACGGCGAAGAAGGGTGTGTGGTCGGTTCGGGCGCGGGGTTGCGTACCTTCCGTCGACCGTTGGCGGGGCCCGGCGCCGTGGCGTCGGGCCCCGCACAAGGGTTGATGTCAGGCGTGGGCGTTGAGCATGGCGGCGGTCAGGACGTTGCCGGCGACGCCCCAGCCCCCGTCGGCCACCTCGTCGATCAGTACGACGGTGGTGGGGCGCGCCCGCTCGCCGTAGATCTCCGCGTACAGGTCGGTGGTGCGCTCGACGAGCTTCTTCTTGTCCTCGGCGGTGATGGTGCCCGCAGGGACCTTGAAGTTGGCGAAAGGCATGCGTGTGTCTCCTTGAGTGGGTTCTTCCATGGTGCGGAAGTCTGGTGCCGGCATGGGCGAAGTGGCTGGTGCCGCGCGTGCAGGCCCCAGGGAGGACGGAGGCGGTCTCGGTGCGCCCTCGCCGCCGAGAGCTACGCCGCCGAGCTGGTCGGGTTCGGCCTCACACCATGCCCCCATTGGCCCGCAGGACCTGGCCGTTCACCCAGTGTCCCGCCGGGCTCGTGAGGAAGGCGACCACCTGGGCGATGTCCTTCGGGGTGCCCAGCCGCTCCAGTGGCGGGGTCTTGGCGAGCTGGTCGATCTGCTCGGGAGTCTTGCCGTCCAGGAACAGGTCCGTGGCCGTGGGGCCGGGGGCGACGGTGTTCACGGTGATGTCCCGCCCGCGCAGCTCGCGGGCGAGGATCAGCGTGATCGTCTCGATGGCTGCCTTGCTCGCCGCGTACGCGCCGTAGGCGGGGAACCGGGTGCCGACCACGGAGGTCGAGAACCCCACGAACGAGCCGCCCGCGCGCAGTCGCCGGGCGGCCTGCTGGGCGACGACGAAGGCGCCGCGGATGTTGGTGCGGTGCATGGCGTCGAGCACCGCCAGGTCGAGGTCGGCGATGGGCGACAGAGCGAGTCGGCCGGCGCAGTTCACCACGACGTCCACGCCGCCGAACTCCTCCTCCGTCCGGTCGAACACGGCGGCGATCGCGTGCTCGTCCGCCACGTCCGCCTGCGCGGAGACGGCCCGCCCGCCGGTGGCGGTGATCGCCGCCACCGTCTCCTCGGCGGCAGCCGCGTCGCGGGCGTAGTTCACCACCACGGCGAGGCCGGCCTGGGCGAGTTCGAGGGAGACCGCCCGGCCGATGCCGCGTGATCCGCCGGTGACGACGGCTACCCGCGGGGCCACCGCAGGGGGAACGCTCGGGGGATGGTTCGTAGTCATGTCCTCCACCATGCGCCGCACGGGCCGGGGGAACCAGGGGATGTCATCCCCTGTGTCGGTGGCCCGGCCGGACGCAGAATGGCAGGTATGGGTTCTGTGAGATACACCGAGCTGGGAGCCTTCCTGCGCTCGCGGCGTGAACGCATCCGCCCGGCGGACGTGGGACTGCCCCACGGGCCCCGCCGCCGGGTGTCCGGGCTGCGCCGCGACGAGGTCGCCCAGCTCGCCGGCGCGTCGGTGGACTACTACAACGAACTCGAACGCGGCGCCGGATCCCAGCCCTCCGAGCAGATGATCGCCGCGCTGGCGAGAGCCCTGCGCCTGAGCGCTGACGAGCGCGACTACCTCTACCACCTGGCCGACCGACCGGTGCCCTCACAGGGCGGACCGGCCTCGCACGTCCACCCCGGCATGCTCGACCTGCTCACCCGTCTGACTTCGACACCCGCACAGGTCATCACCGACCTGCACGTCACGCTCGTACAGAACCCGCTGGCGGTGGCGCTGCTCGGGGACCAGTCCGGCCTTCGGGGCGCGCGGGCAAGCTTCGTCCACCGGTGGTTCACCGAGCCCGACGCCCGGCTGCTGTATCCCGAAGCCGACCATGCGGCACAGTCCCGGGCCTTCGTCGCAGACCTGCGGGCAGCCGCCGCCAGAAGAGATGGCAAGGACACCGAAGCCGGCTCGATGATCAGCTCGCTGCTCGACACCTCCCCCGAATTCGCCGCTCTGTGGGCCGACCACGACGTGGCGTTCCGGCGCGACGACCGCAAACGGCTCAACCACCCGACACTCGGCCTGATCGAGGTCAACTGCCTCAACCTGTTCAGCGAGGACGGCCGACAGCGGCTGCTCTGGTTCACCCCCGCGGTCGGCACCGACAACGCCGACCGCCTGGACCTGCTCGCTGTCCTCGGCACCCAGGAAGTCATGGGCCCGACGCGCTGACAGCCTCCCCGCCACGGCGTCGGCCCCAGCGCTCCGGGTTCCGACGTCTGTGTCGACGGGGCGACGAGCCCGGAAAGCGCACGGCCCACCGGCCGCCCGCCTGTCACGCGAAGGGAGCGCGTGGCAGGCGGGCGGTGGGCCATGTCGGGAGCCGGGAACGGAGCCGGCGATGCGGCCGTGTGTCAAGCGGAGGCAGACTGCCCGGGGACGTGGGTCCTAGCGGGCGAGGGCGGCCTCGCTCGGTGCCTGGGCGCGGGGGTCGGAGGTGAGGGCGCGAAGGATCTCCTCGACGCTCTGCTTCGCGTCGCCGAAGAGCATGCCGCTGTTCTCGCGGAAGAACAGCGGGTTCTGCACGCCCGCGTAGCCGGAGGCCATCGAGCGCTTGAAGACGACGACCTGCTCCGCCTCCCACACCCGCAGCACCGGCATGCCCGCGATCGGGCTGGTGGGATCGTCCGTCGCGGCCGGGTTCACGGTGTCGTTGGCGCCGATGACCAGGACGACGGAGGTGTCGGCGAGGTCGTCGTTGATCTCGTCCATCTCCAGCACGATGTCGTACGGCACCTTGGCCTCGGCCAGCAGCACGTTCATGTGCCCGGGCAGACGGCCCGCCACGGGATGGACGCCGAAGCGGACCTCCACGCCGCGCTCCCGCAGGTGACGCGTGAGCTCGGCGACCGGGTGCTGCGCCTGTGCCACGGCCATGCCGTAGCCGGGGGTGATGACGACCGACCGGGCCTGTGCCAGAAGCTCGGCCACCTCCTGGGCGTGGATCTCGCGGTGCTCGCCCTGTTCCTCGTCCCCGGTCGTGGGGGCCTCGATGCCGAATCCGCCCGCGATGACGGAGAGGAAGGACCGGTTCATCGCCTTGCACATGATGAAGGACAGGTAGGCACCCGAGGATCCGACCAGCGCGCCCGTGACGATCAGCAGGTTGTTGTCGAGCAGGAATCCCGCCGCCGCCGCGGCCCAGCCGGAGTAGCTGTTGAGCATGGAGACGACGACGGGCATGTCGCCGCCGCCGATCGAGGCGACGAGATGCCAGCCGAGGACGAGCGCGAGCACTGTCACGGCGATCATCAGGCCGAGGCTCGGGC
Organism: Streptomyces sp. NPDC002742; assembly: GCF_042888885.1. Taxonomy (NCBI): domain Bacteria; kingdom Bacillati; phylum Actinomycetota; class Actinomycetes; order Kitasatosporales; family Streptomycetaceae; genus Streptomyces; species Streptomyces sp. NPDC002742. The sequence goes on along the minus strand of NZ_JBIAQF010000020.1, from coordinate 90,605 downwards.
TGATCGTGAACCAGACCGTCAGCGCCGCGAACGCCACCAGCGCCGCGACGTTGAGCGCGTTCTTGCCCGGCAGAACCAGCGGACGGGACTTGACGCGCGCCGACAGCTTGAGGAACGCGACGATCGAGCCGGTGAAGGTGACCGCGCCGATGAAGATGCCGATGAACACCTCCGCGTGATGGATCTCCAGCAGGTCGGCCGTGACGTGTGTCTGCGCGGCTCCGTGCGCCTCGACCTCCAGGTAGCTGTTCCAGCCGACCAGCACCGCGGCGAGACCGACGAAGCTGTGCAGTACGGCGATGAGCTCGGGCATCTGGGTCATCTCGACCTGCCGCGCCCGCCAGATGCCGATCGCGGCGCCGAGCACCATCGCGACGACGATCAGCGCGACCGCGCCCGCAGTGATGCTCTGTGCCGCGAGCACGACGGTGGCGACCAGGGCGAGGGCCATGCCGGCGATGCCGTACACGACACCGGCACGGGAGGTGCGGTGCTGGGACAGCCCTGCCAGGCTGAGGATGAACAGCAGGGCGGCGACCAGGTCCGCAGCGTGGGACGCCGTAGTTGTAGTCATTGCGGCTCAGCCCTTCGAGAACATGGACAGCATGCGGCGGGTGACGGCGAAGCCGCCGAAGATGTTCACGCTCGTCAGCAGGATCGCCACGAACGAGAGCGTGGTGACGACCGCGCTCTCGTGCCCGATCTGCAGCAGCGCTCCGATCACCACGATCCCGGAGATCGCGTTGGTGACGGACATCAGCGGCGTGTGCAACGCGTGGTGCACCTTGCCGATCACGTAGTAGCCGATCACCACCGCCAGCGTGAAGACCGTGAAGTTCGCCGCGAGTTGCGCCGGTGCGAAGGCGACCAGGGCGAACATCGCCAGCATGCCGGCGCCGATCAGCCCGAACCGGGCCGCCGGGGTGAGCCGTGACTCCTTCGGCTGCGCGGCGGCCGGCGCGGGGGCGGGCTGCGCGGCGGGCGAGGCCGAGACGGCCACGGGCGGGGGAGGCCAGGTGATCTCGCCCTCGCGTACCACGGTCACCGCCCGCTGGACCACGTCGTCGAAGTCGATGACCAGCCGGCCGTCCTTACCGGGCGTCAGCAGCTTGAGCAGGTTCACCAGGTTGGTGCCGAACAGCTGTGAGGCCTGGGTGGGCAGCCGGGACGCGAGATCGGTGTACCCGATGATGGTGACGTCGTTGTCGGTGACCACGGTGCGGCCCGCGACGGTTCCCGCGACGTTGCCGCCCTGGGCCGCGGCCATGTCGACGATGACGCTGCCGGGCTTCATCGCCGCCACGTCCTCGGCGGTGAGCAGGCGCGGGGCGGGGCGGCCCGGGATCAGCGCGGTCGTGATGACGATGTCCACGTCCTTGGCCTGCGCGTGGTACAGCTCGGCCGCGGCGCGGTCGTAGTCGGCGGAGGTCGCCTTGGCGTAGCCGTCGGTGCTCTCCTCCTGCGCGACGTTCACCGCGAGGTACTCGCCGCCCAACGACCGGACCTGGTCGGCCACTTCCGGTCGCGGATCGGTCGCCCGGACGATCGCGCCGAGACTGGAGGCGGCTCCGATGGCGGCCAGCCCGGCCACACCGACGCCGGCCACCAGCACCTTCGCGGGCGGGACCTTGCCCGCGGCCGTCACCTGGCCCGTGAAGAAGCGCCCGAACACGTGCGCCGCCTCGATCACGGCTCGGTAGCCCGCGATGTTGGCCATGGAACTGAGCACGTCCATCGACTGCGCCCGCGAGATCCGCGGTACCGCGTCCAGGGCCAGTACGGTGATGGGGCGGCTCGCGAGCTCCGCGAGGAGGTCCGACTGCTGGGCCGGGCTGATCAGACCGATCAGCGTCGCGCCGTCCGGCACGCGCGCGATCTCGCCCGACGAAGGGGAGTTGACCTTCAGCACGACGTCCGCCTGCCAGGCGTCGCCTATCTGTGCCCCCGCGTCACAGTAGGTGTCGTCCGCGAAGCCTGACGCGGTGCCGGCGTCCGACTCGACGACGACGTCGTAGCCCAGCCCCACCAACTGGCGCACTGTGGCGGGCGTCGCCGCGACACGGGTCTCCCCGGGGGTGGACTCGGCCACCACTCCGATGCGCTGGGGCGGATGGTGGGCCGATTCTTCTGCGGGCATGGCGATGTCTCCCTCAGGGGACGCAGATGTGCTGGCACGAATGTGAATCAGGGGGAGTCCGCACCCCTTGGACGCAGGAACTTACATGGTGGAACAGGGTGTTCGGCACAGCGCGCAACCGTGACTTGTTTCACGCGGGGTCCGTCGCCATCGCCGACGGCAGGGCGCCGTGATCGGGCATTTCGGAAACCTGACCCGGGCCGGGCTCGCGCCCGGCGAGAACCGGGGCTTGCGCACAGCGAGACGGGGCGGCACGGCTGACGGGATATCGAGGATGTCTGTGGCTGGGGAGGGCATCGACATGGGTTGGGGCCGATGACACCATCTGACGGATGGTCGCCGACGACGGAAAACGCGCCTCGGTCTGGCACAGCCGCGAATTCCTGTTGCTGTGGGGCGGCCAGACGGTCAGCGAGATGGGGTCGCAGATCACCGTTCTGGCCCTGCCGCTGGTCGCCGTCGTGTTGCTGGACGCCTCCGCGTTCCAGGTCGGGCTGTTGGCCGCGGCGGAGACGAGTGCGTACCTCCTGGTGGCTCTGCCGGCCGGGGCCGTGGTGGACCGGGTCGCCAAACGACGGCTGATGATCTGGTGCGACGTCGCACTGTTCCTGGTGATCGGCTCGGTGCCGCTCGCCCACGCGCTCGGAGCCCTGACGCTCGCCCAGCTCTACGCCGTCGCGCTGGTCTCCAGCGTGCTCTCCGTGTTCTTCGCGGTCGCCTACCAGGCCTACCTGCCCGCGGTCCTCGAACGCCGTCAACTGCTGGACGGCAACGGTAAGCTCGCCGCCTCCCGGTCGGTCGCGCAGGTCGTGGGGCCCAGCGCGGGTGCGGGACTGGTGGCGTTGGTCGGCGCCGCGGGGGCCATGACGGCGGATGCGGTCTCCTTCGCGTTCTCGGCGAGCGCGCTGACGGCGATCCGTACCCCCGAACCCCGTCGGCCGCGGAGCGAAACCGGTCCCCGGCCCACGCTGCGGTCGCAGATCCGGCAGGGGCTCGACTACGTCGTCCGCGATCCCATCCTGCGGAACTCGGTGGCGTTCAACGGCACCGCCAACTTCTTCGTCATCATGGTGGAGACCCTCGGCCCGGTGTTCCTGATCCGCTCGCTGCACCTGCGCCCCGGCCTGGTCGGGCTGCTCCTCGCGCTGGGGGCCGTCGGTGGCGTGGCGGGCGGCGTGGCGGCGCGGCATCTCGCGCGGAGGTTCGGCTCAGCGCGGATCAGCTGGATCTCGATGACCGTGCTGTCGCTGCCCGGCCTGCTGATCCCGATGGCCGGATCCGGCTGGTGGGTGCTGTTGTTCGGGTTCGGCTGGATCTCGTGGACGTTCTCCTCCACTGTCGCGGGCATCTCGCTGACCAGTTACCGTCAGGCCGCCTGCCCACCGGAGATGCTCGGCCGGGTCAGCGCCGCGGCACGCTGGATCACGTGGGGCACCCTTCCGCTGGGCGGCCTGGTCGGCGGCGGGCTGGCCACCGCCTTCGGCGTCCGGACCACCTTGTGGATCGCCGTCATCGGTGGTTGCTGTGCCGGCCTGTGGCTGTTCTTCTCACCCTTGCGGGGCTTGCGCGACATCCCTCTCAGGGAGCCCGAGCCCGAGCCCGACCCCGAGCGTGCGCCCACACTCGAAACCGTGGCCGAGAGGACAGGTCCGTCGGCGCCTTGATGTGCCTCGCCCCTGTCCGGCGAGGGCGTCCGGTGTGTACCGTCCGATTCTCAGCGGCCGTGGTAGGTGTGCCGTCCCGGGCCGGTTCGGAAGGGCGGACGTCCTCGCAGGTCGATCTGGGCGGACGTGCCGCTGGGCACGTGGACCCTGTGGGCCCCGTGGACCCCGTTTAGACACGCGAGGGCTTGCCGGCGACTGCTGAATCGCCTGCCGCACGGGCCTGGAGTCGTGCGGACCGGTTCAGCAGACCGTCACGGATCCCACCAGGTAGTGGGGGTGGGCCCCCGCGGTCGACCATCTCCTCGACGGTGAAGCCGAGAGCGGTTTCGACGAGGCCACCGGTTGAGTTCCGGACGGCACCGAGCGGGACGTCGTCGTGCGGTCGGTGCCGGTGTGGCAGGGAACCGGCTCAGTCCAGGTCCAGCGTGCCCACCGTCTGGTCTCCGCTCGTCTCCCCGGTCGGTCGGAAGCCGAGCGCCAGATAGAAGCCCGCAGGGCCATCCGGTCCGGGATGCCAGGTGGTGGTCAGGCGTGTGCCACCCCGGCGCCGGATCTCAGCGGCTACGGACTCGACCGCGAAGCGTCCGTAGCCCCGGCCCTGTTTTCCATCCGCGATGTTGAGACGCCAGAGTCCGGAGCGGAAGTCGGTCCCTTCGCCGGTCCAGTCGATGTGGAAGAAGGCCATCAGGAACCCGACGATCTCGTCGTCCTCGCGGATGAGCCGGGGCCAGGCGATGCCGGGGTGGACGTATGCCTCGGCGAGCGACTTCACCACGGGGGCCACCAGGTGTTCCTGGTCGGGGCGAACCTTCAGGCTGATGGCGGCCTCGAAATTGTCAGCGGTGATCTCTTGCAGGCTCGGCGAATTTGGCATGTCCGCACTCTAAGGGGGCGTCGCAAGTGATTTTCGCGGCGCGTTGCCCCTGGTCAGCCGACGGGCCGCTGCTTCCGGGCAGCGGTCACGCTCGATCAAGCTGGAGGCCTCCGTAACCTGCCGCGGCGGAGCACGGTCCGGCTCTACCTCAACGGGCCCGTCCGGCACCGCTGGGCCGGTCGCACCGATACGGCCACCTGCGGGAAGGTCGGCGCGCCCGCGCGCGGACAGGACGCGACGCCGGAGCGGCTCCGCGTCCCGGCGGCTCGAAGAGGCCCTCACCCATGGGCCCGACCCCCTCCACCTCGCCCAGGTGTTCGGGCTCGACGAGAAGACCGCCATGCTGTGCGCGGACTCCGCACGAGCTCTGCTGGAGCAGAGCGCCCGACAAAGACGTCGGTGAAACCGGCTCGACCGGGACGGGCCATGAAGGGAATCATCGGCGGGTGACGTCGACCGAAGCAGCAGCGCTCGCCCTACAGGACCATGCCGCGCTCTGGAGCATGGGCGAGATCCGTGCAACCGATGTCGTCGCCGGCGCCTGTAGCGCGCTCGTCGCCGGCCTCGACAGTCCAGCCCTGCGGATGCTGGCCGCGTGCACACGCGCGGAGGCGGATTACGACGTCCCCGACCTGCTTCCCCCGGCCCTCGACGAACTGGGCCTCACTTTCCACCCAGTGGGCAGCGTTGCCGGACAGGAAGCCGGCGCACGAGCACTCGCCGCCCGGATGCTGGCCGGCGAACTGACGCCACGCGAGCTGGTCTTTCGGATCCACCAGCGCTTCGGGCACGAACTGCCCCTGGTCGAAGGACTCGCCGACCTGGACGACGAGTACGACATGCTCGAATACGGCGACAGGACATCGGCACAGGTCGACGCCGACGTTGTGGTCGAAGCCCTTCGGCTCGCTCAGCATCCTCGTGCTGCACCCGAGGCCACGAGCCACTGAGCACAGATGTCTTATGAGAGACCGTCATGGAGGCCGCGACGAGCTACCGGGACCTCGCCTCCGGAGGCACGCTCACACGTCGCGGCGCCTCACGACGAGTAGCGCGAGTGCGATCGTGATCAGCGGCCAGAGCGCGTACACGATCCAGGAGCCGGGGACCGTGGCGGTGTACCCCAGGGATCCGGGACCCGGCTCCCAGTTCTGGACCAGGCGCTTCCAGGCGGCCGACACCATCGCGTGGTTGATGTCGGCCGACCAGCGATCGCCCTCCGAGAACATGGGAGGCAGCATCAGCAGGGTGAAGACGCTGGTGACCATGGTCGCGGCGCCGTGCCGGAGCAGAACGCCGAGGCCCAGGCCGATCAGTGCGCAGACCGGGGCCAGCAGCGCGGATGCCACCAGTGCCCGGAGCACCCCGGGGTGGGTGATCGGGACCCCGGCGTGCCGCTCGTTGAGGATGGCCTGGGAGACCAGGAAGGAACCGGTGGAGGCGGCGGTGCCGACCGCGGTCCACAGTGCGGCGGTGACGGCCGCCTTGGCCAGCACGACCGAGCCGCGGGCCGGGACGGCCACGGTGGTGGTGCGGATCAGCCCGCTGCTGTACTCGCTCACGACGGTGAGGGCGCCCATGCTGCCGGCGACGAGCATCAGCGTCCAGAAGCCGGCCGCCGGGTAGGCGTCGAAGGGGCGGAAATCAGCGTGGCCGGAGCCTGCGGCCTTGTCCGCAGACGTGGCCACGGCGGCGGACCCGACGACGAACAGGACGGTGAGTCCGATCGTCCACGGGGTGGAGCGCAGGGACCGTGTCTTGATCCACTCGGAGGCGAACAGGTCGCGGAAGCGGGCGGGTGACTCGGTGAGGGGGATGATCCCGGAGCCGGAACCGAGTGTGGTCATCGGGGCTCTCCCGCCAGGTACTCGGTGCTGTCGGCGGTGAGTTCCATGAAGGCCGTCTCCAGCGAGGCGGTGCGCGTGGTCAGCTCGTCCAGCCGGATGCGGTTCTCGAACGCGAGCGCTCCGATCCGGTGCGCCGGGAGCCCGGTCACGGCGAGTCTCCCGGCGCCGGCCGAGCCCTCCGGCTCGACCGAGGCGCCCGCCGCGGTCAGCAAGGCTGCCAGCTCGACGGCCTGCGCTGTCCCCACCACGACGCTGCCACGGGTGCCGCGGGCCGCGAAGTCCCGTACCGACTCGGCGGCGATGAGGCGGCCCCGGCCGATGACTACGAGCTGGTCGGCGGTGTGCTCCATCTCCGACATCAGGTGGCTGGAGAGGAAGACGGTGCGCCCCTCGGCGGCCAGTCGCCGGAAGAGCCGGCGTACCCAGCGGACCCCCTCCGGGTCCATGCCGTTGATCGGCTCGTCGAAAATGAGTACGGGCGGGTCGCCGAGCAGAGCGGTGGCGATGCCGAGGCGCTGCTTCATGCCGAGGGAGAATCCGCCGATGCGGCGGTTCGCCGCCTCGGCCAGCCCTAGCCCCACCTCCTGAAGCACCTCGTCCACCCGGTTCCGCGGGATGCCGTTGCTGCGGGCCAGAGCGGACAGGTGGGCCTCGGCGCTGCGTCCGCCGTGGATCTGTCCGGCGTCGAGGAGAGCACCCACGTGCCGCAGTCCGCGCGGGTGGCGGTGGAATGGGACGCCGTTGACGGTGGCGGTGCCGTTGGTGGGTGCGTCCAGGCCGAGGATCATCCGCAGGGTGGTGGATTTGCCGGCGCCGTTGGGGCCGAGGAATCCGGTGACCTGGCCCGGCCGCACGGTGAAGGACAGATGGTTGACGGCCGCCTTGCCGCCGTAACGTTTGGTGAGTTCGCTGACTTCGATCACGGTACCCACACTGCCGAGTGGGCCCCGTCCGGACATGGGGCCGTGGGCGGCAATCGTGCGGCCGCACTGTCCCGTGGGCGTACGTCCCCGGACTGATGCCGCGTCGGCGGTGGCCGGTTAGTCTCGCGGCGTGAATTGCATGACGATCACTCCGTTGTCCGAGCGCGTCGCGCATCACGGTGTTGTGCCTGGGAGGGAATGCCGCCGATGACCAGAACCAAGGCCGTGGCCTGGGCGGGAGGTGCCTCCTACCTCCTTGTGGTGGGTCTGCTGGTGGGGGCGGCGCCGCGGGCGTCGGGCACGGTCCACGGTGTCGGGGCACTGCTGGCTGTGAGCCTGCTCGCCGACGTGGTGCGACGGATGCCGCTGTTGGCTCTGGCCATGACGCTCTTCGGATCCACCGCTGTGGTGACGGGCCCTCCGAGTTCCGGCCATGAGAGCCTGGCGGCGTCGTACCAGGGCCAGTTCCTGTCGTATCTGGCGGTGGACCTCGTGCTGGGTTTCATCGTCGCCACGTGTGTAAGGCGCGCTTCGATTGTCGCCGTGGCCGTGTCTGTCGCCGTGCAGTTCCTGGTGATCGGCGTCTTCGCACACGGGGACGGCCTGGCCGTCAACGAGGTGATCGCCCTCCTGGCGTCGGCCGCGTCCTGCATGGCCGGTCTGCTGAGTCGCGAGCGTCGCGAGCACGCGGTGGCGCTGCGTGCGCAGGAGGTGGCCGAGGCCGTGACCGCCGAACGGCTGCGGATCGCGCGGGAGCTGCACGACATGGTCGCGCACAGCATCGGCATCGTCGCCATTCAGGCCGGTGTGGGCAGCCGGGTCATCCAGACCCAGCCGGCGGAGGCGCGCGAGGCCCTGCGCGCCATCGAGGCCACGAGCAGGGAGACTCTGTCGGGCCTTCGGCGCACGTTGGTGTCGCTCCGTCAGGCCGACCGGGGCGCAACCGCCTCGGAGCAGTCGGAGCAGTCACCGCTCGCACCGTCGCCGGGGCTGGCGGACGTCGAACGGCTGGCGGCAGCGACGGCGGGCGCGGGGGTGCGCGTCGACGTGCGCTGTGGTGGGGAGCAGCGTCCTGTGCCGGCCGACATCGACCTGTCCGCCTACCGCATCGTGCAGGAGGCGCTGACCAACGTGGTCCGGCACGCGGGCACCGGACGTTGCCGGGTGGTCATCGACTACGGAGAAGAGGAACTGTCCGTGGAGGTCGTCGACGAGGGGCGCGGCGCCACCGGGAACGGCTCGGCCCACGGCTTCGGCATCATCGGGATGCGGGAGCGGGTCGGTCTGCTGGGCGGCCACCTAAGTGCCGGGCCGCGCCCTGAGGGCGGTTTCCGGGTGGCGGCCCGGCTGCCGCTGCCCGCACCCGTCGGAGTTCCGCTGGAGGCACGATGACCGTCCGGGTGGTGCTCGCCGACGACCAGCCGCTGGTCCGGTCCGGTCTACGCGTGATCATGGCCGATTACCCCGATCTGGAGGTCGTCGGTGAAGCCGCCACCGGCGCCGAGGCCGTCCAGCTGGTCAGGGATGTCAGCCCCGACGTCGTGGTCATGGACATCCGGATGCCCGGCATGGACGGGATCGAGGCCACCCGCCTGATCACGGCCGGTCCGGCAACCACTCGCGTTCTCGTCCTGACCACGTTCGACGAGGACGACCATGTCTACGGCGCGCTCCGGGCCGGCGCGAGCGGTTTCCTGGTCAAGGACATGGCGCTGGACGACATCCTCGCGGCGATCCACGTCGTCGCCGCCGGCGACGCACTGATCGCGCCGGGTGTGACGCGCCGTCTGATCGCCGACTTCATCGGGCGACGTCCCGCGGCGCCTCCCGAGCGTTCCCCACGGCCGGTCGAGGGCATCACCGAGCGGGAACGGGAAGTGCTGACCCTGGTCGGACGTGGCCGGTCGAACACGGAGATCGCCGGGGACCTCTTCATCACGGTGGCCACCGCCAAGTCGCACGTGTCACGGCTCCTCACCAAACTGGGCGCCCGGGACCGGGTCCAACTGGTCATCACCGCCTATGAGATGGGGCTCGTCACGCTGCCTGGCTGACGGGTCCCCGGGCCCCGTGGTCATGGTTGAATGCCTCGTCGCGGCGCTCGGGGTGCTGACGCCGCGCGCCCCCCGGTGGCCGGATCCTCGAACACGCCTCCGGTGGGAACGGGTTGCGAGAGTGGAGGACCTCAGGGGACTCTCGCCGCCATCGCCATCGCCATCGCCATCGCCATCGCCACGGCCCTGGCCGGAAGCTGCGGACGGGGTTCCTCGGCGTGGTCGGTCAAGACAGGATCTCGACGTACCCGTCGGTTCCGTGCACGCGGATCCGCTGCCCGTCCCGGATCAGCCGGGTGGCCTGTTCCACGCCCACGACGGCCGGCAGGCCGTACTCCCGGGCGATGACCGCGCCATGGGTCATCTGGCCGCCCACCTCCGTCACCAGTCCCGCGATTCCGACGAACAGCGGTGACCAGCTCGGGTCCGTGAAGGTCGTGACCAGGATGTCGCCCGCTTCGAGATCGGCGTCCGCCATGTCAAGGATGACGCGGGCCCTTCCCTCGATGGTCCCGGCGGAAACCGCCAGGCCGATCAGGGAACCGGCCGGCACGTCGTCACGCCGGTACGCTCCGGTGACGGCCTCACCGTCCGAGGTGAGCACCCTGGGCGGCGTGAGCGCGTGCTGCGACCGGAACTCCTCCTTGCGCCGCTGGATGAGCCGGTCGTCCACCTGGTGCGAGCTCACGACGTCGTGGAGTTCCTGGAACGTGAGATAGAAGATGTCCTCCTTCTCGGCGAGCACCTCGGCCTGTACGAGGCGCCCGGCCTCCTCCAGCAGCGCCCGCTTGTAGACGAAGTAGCGGCTGACGATGCCGTACTTCGGGTATTCCCGGTACCCGATGAAGGTTCTGACCCGGTCGATCATCCGCTTGGTCTCGTCGGCCTTCCGGTCGCCGTCCGGCAGGGCCCGCAGCCGGGACAGCACGTCCTGTTCCTTCTTCTGAGCCTTCCGCCGCCCTTGCTCGAAGCGCCGCTCGGCGGCGCCCGGCTCGAAGTTCCTGACGTTGTCCAGGATCACGGGCACGAGCGTGCTGGGTCGCTCGCGCCAGCGTGGCCTCGTGATGTCGATCTCGCCGACGCAGCGCATGCCGTACCGGTCGAGGTAGGTCTCGATGGCGTCGCGCGCTTCGGTCCCGCCCGCGACCTTCGCCAACTCGTCCAGGAAGCCCTCGTCCTCGACGCCCTGCAGGAACGCCACCACCTCCGGACGAGGGCGGATCACGTCCGCGACGTCGAGCAGTGCCAGCCCCATCTCGGACGTGATGTTGTCGGGGGCGGACAGCGTGAGCGTGTCAGCGGCGTTCTTCTCGCCCAGCCACTCCCGCAGCTTGTCGTTGAGCCACCACGTGGCTTCCATCCCCGCCATGATCGCCTGCATGCTCAGCGGATCGCTGAGGACTCGCTTGTGCTCCGCGAAGGCCTCCAGCAGGAAGTCGAACAGCGCCGGTCCGCTCTTCGTCCGGATGTCGCGCTCCAGGGCGGCGATGGACACCCGGCTGCGCTCGATCAGCTCGGTGACGACGGCCGGATCGGCCTCGATCGATGCGGAGGCGACGCCCGCCGACGGCCCGACGGGACCCGCGTCCGGGAGCGAGGGGACGAAATCGTCGCGGTCGAGGACTGTCTCCAGAGCGTCCCTGATCAGTGGATCGCCTTTCCCCATGGCGTCCAGGAGAGCGGCACGGCTGGTGGGAGAGGCCAGGCGCCGGGTGACGTCCACGAACAGCCTTCCGCCGGCCTCGTGCATCGGCACCATGGCCGTCAGCCGCCACATCGAGAACCCCAGCGGCTTCATGGGGTCGGTCATCATCTGCCCATGACCGACGGAGACGTAGACGTGATTCTCCTGGTCGCCGGTCTCGGGGATGGGGATGGGGAACAGCGTCGTGATCGGCCGGCTCTGGACGATCTGGAAGCCGTCATCGACCAGGCACCATTCGATGTCCTGCGGGCGGCCGAAGTGCGCTTCGATCCGGCGCCCGAGCTGCACGAGCCGTACGACCTGCGCATCCGTCAGCGCAGGCTGGTCCTGCCGCGACGAGTCGATCGCCACTTCCCGCGTCCCGCCCGTCGGCAGGGCCTGAACGGCACGTTGTTCGGCGGCGATCGCCTTGGCGACGACTTCGCCGTGTCGCACCTTGAAGACGTCCGGGTTCACCAGGCCGGAGACCAGGGCCTCACCGAGGCCGAAGCCGGCGTCCACCGTGGCGACCTTCCGGTCGCCCGTGACGGGATCGGCCGTGAACAGGATGCCGGACGCGTGCGGGAAGACCATCAGCTGCACGACCACGGCCATGTGGACCGTACGGTGGTCGATGCCGTTCCGCCGGCGGTAGGTCACGGCCCGCTCGGTGAACAGCGAGGCCCAGCACCGGCTGACGTGCCGGAGGATCGCCGTCGGCCCCACGACGTTCAGGTACGTGTCCTGCTGGCCGGCGAAGGAGGCGGTCGGCAGGTCCTCTGCCGTCGCGCTGGACCGGACGGCGCAGGCGGCCCGCTCGCCGAGCCGGGTGAGGGCACGGGTGATCGTCTCCGCGAGATCGCCCGGGATGGCGATGCCTTCGATGGTCCGACGGATCTGCGCGCTGAGCGTGCGGATCGTCTCCCGGTCGTCCGGGTCCAGGGCCGACAACCGATCGAGCAGATCGTCGATCGACGGCGCTTCCGCCATGATCCGCCGGAAGGCGTCCGTCGTCACGCAAAAGCCTCCCGGCACGCGGATGCCTTCGATCCGCGACAGCCCGCCAAGGTGCGCGCCCTTGCCGCCGACGACCGGCACGTGAGTCTCGTCGACCTCGTGAAGATCCAGCACATACGGCTCGATCATCGCGACACCTCCGAGGCTGCCGCGCTCCGTTGCAATGCGGTGGTCCGTCGAATCACCGGCGCCTCCAACTCCGTCGAACCTCTTGCCGAGCATGTCCTCATCCCTGGTTGCCCTTCCCGTCGACGCCTCGGCCGGCCGCTCCGCGCGGTCTGTCGGCGCGCATCTCCGTACCTCCGCGCCGAGCGCCCTCGACCGCACCTTCCGGTCTCACCACTGGTGCGACGTCACCGCGTCCCCCTGATACGTCGACAGCCACGCGCGCACGTGGCGTCAGCATTTCCGCAGTTTGTGGCATCGGCCGACGATTCTGCGTCGTGACCAGGGTCTTGCGGCAAGTCCCCCAGTGCGTTATACGTTGAGAGTGGCAAGGAGAGGAGATCTCCTTGCCTTTCCTTTTTTGCCGTCCAAGGGAGTCGGCGGGTTTCCCGCGAAGCGATGGCGCGCCGCGTACGGGCAGGCGTCGTCGGCCCGGGCGGATCTCCCATCTTGTTTACGGACGCAGCCGCGGAACCGGATGGTCTTTCCCCTGTCTGCGATACCTGAACGTCGGGCGTGCCGCCATTTCCGACGACCGCAGCGCCACGCGAGTGACGGACCGAGTGCGCCGAACGGACGCTCCAAGATGGTCGTGGCTCGAACGGGCCGGCACCCGAGGACCACGCTCCAACCCGCCGTTGCTGTCAGGCCGTGCTTGGGGTCCTGAGCAGGGAGTTCATGTTTCCGCATATGCCGGGGGCCAGGGCGTGTCTCCTTGATCGCTGGTTCGTTGTTCCGTGGACGGGCCGTCGGGCCCGCCCCACTCTGCCTTCCGGTACGACGCCGTGGCCCGGCGTTGCGGAGCTCTCACCGCACGTCGAGCCGGCGCTGTCTGGTCGGCAGGGGGATTCAGCCGCCGGAGAGGATGTCATGAGCGACAATCGCGATCGGTTCGCGGAGTTGACGACGGTGAGGATGTGCTTCCGTGACGAGGGGGACCCGGACGGGGAGCCGCTGCTGCTGATCATGGGACTCAGCTCGCAGCTGATCCACTGGCCGCAGGAGATCGTCGACGCGCTCGGCGAGCGGGGCTACCGGGTGATCCGTCCCGACAACCGCGACAGCGGGCTGACGGAATGGAAGACCACACCGAGCCAGTACTACCTGAGGGCGCTTGCGCGTGACACGGTCGAACTGCTCGACCATCTCGGCATCGAGCAGGCGCACGTCGTCGGCGCCTCGATGGGCGGGATGATCGCCCAGCTGCTGGCGATCGAGCACACGGACCGCGTGATCAGCCTGTGCTCGATCATGAGCACGCCGCACATCAGCATCGGCATGGCCGACGGCAATGTGCTGGAGGAGCTGACCAAACCGCTGCCGCCCGGTCGCGACGACGCGATCAAGCAGATCGCCGGCCTGTACGCGACCATCGGCTCGAAGACCTACGCCGACAGTGAGCGCGAGCGCCGCCTCGCCATGGCGACGCAGGCATACGACCGCGCGCAGCACCCCGAAGGCGGTACACGTCAGGTGACCGCGGCCTTGATCGCGCCGAACCGCACGAAGAGCCTCAAGCAGTTGAGGCTCCCGGCGCTGGTGATCCACGGTGCCGAAGATCCGCTGATCAAAATCGCCGGCGGCGAGGCCACCCATGCCGCGCTCGCCGACTCGACCTATCTGCCGCTCGACACGATGGGCCATGACCTGCCCGCGCCGCTGCACGACCAGATCGTCGCGAGCATCGCCAAGAACGCCGCGCGGGTGACGAGCGGCTTCTGATCGTCAGGCCTTGGCAGGACGCCGCCCCATGGGCGTCTTCCTCGCCGCCGGGACTCGGGATCCGAGTCCCGGCGGGGCGGCGTCCAGGGCCCGGTCGAAGATCGGCGAAACGAAGACCGGCGAAACGAAGGAGTACGGGTGCCGACCGGTTCGTGCCGCCAGGCGGTGCCCGTCGTCTCAAACGATGTGGTCCGCCCGTGGTGCATCGAATGTGACACCGAGGCCGGATGCTGAGTCAGGACTGGCTACCCGCCCGCAAGACGTGCCGTCAGGTCCATCGCCTCTTGGGTGAGTTTGATGTGCAGGCCGGCGCTGTCCTGTGTGGCGACCGGGGTGAAACTGCCCTCATGCCACCAGAACACCGAGGGGCTCAGCGCGCCCGGTGACTCCTCGAAGCCCACTGCGGCGAACCGGGCCATGATGTGGAGCGAGGGGGCCACGCCCATGTCGCGGATGACGTGGAAGGCGAGTTGGTGCCGGTGCGGCACCGCGACCAGGATTCCGTCCGGGGCCGGCGCGTTCTTGGTGTAGCGGCGTACGACCTCGTCGAGGACGAGGGCGAGACTCGCGATGAAGTACGAGCCGCCCATCAGCACCTCGAAGTGGGTGCCGTCCTTGTCCCTGACCACCTTGTGCTTGTCGACGCGGACGGTCCGGAGGTTCTGGAACGCGCGCTCCCGCAGGCCGTGATCTCGCCCAGATCGGCGAGAGAGTCCGCGTTCAGCATGTCGACGGTTTCGGGGAGGTCGAGCGCCAGCACCTCAAGCAGCCCCGGCACCGATTGGGGAGCGTACCCGAAGACCTTCCGGCTTTGGGGATCGCTGGGAATGAAGCGGGGGTAGAGCCTGGACAGGAGCTGTTCGCGCGGCATTGCCTTGAGAGCCTGCCGCCCCTGCATCGAACGCATGACCCGGTCGACATGTTCGTCTACCAGCGTCCGCCAGCGCCGTGGGCCCCGGCTGTCGTTGTGGCACACCGCCGCGAGATTGCTGAGGCCGAAACGCCAGCCCGCGTCCGTGGTCACGCGTCCCGGCTCGACCGTCACCTCGATGCCGCGCTCCGCGAAGGCCTCGCGGACAAAGGTGCGCAACCGGGCAGCCTCCGCCTCGGACAGGAACGCGAACTCCCCGTCGCGAGGTGTGTCCACCCCATCACGACGCTCTCCGCGCCGAAATATTCCCACCGGACCCCAATCGTTCGAATGCCTGCAGGATAGCCGTTGCGGACCCGCCGTCGTCTTCGGATGGTCACGTCTGACAGGGCCAACTACCTGAGATGACAAGCGAATCGGACCAGATCGTCCGAGACCGGGGGCACGTCACGTCCGGGTGGACGCGGTGAGGCGATACCGAGCATGACCCGTTCCAGGCCGGAGGCCGTGCTCCTCAGCCGCCACGCCGGACCACTTCCTCGGCGCCGCCCTCCTCGGAACCCCGTCGGACGGTCTCCGCGGCCCGCTCAGGCTCGGGGTGTGCTTGGCGGACCCGTAGGTCCGCGACGGCCAGCAGCAGTGCGATCACGCTCATGCCGACGGCGGTGAGCAACCCGAGCTGAATGGCCGTGACAGAGCGACCGTGCTCGGCCAGATGCGCGAAGTACACCGCGCCCACCACGGCGATTCCGGCCGCCGAGCCGATGCGCTGACCCGTCTGCAGCACCCCACCGGCCGCACCGGCACGGTGTACGGGCACGCGGGTGAGGGTGAGCGTCGTGTTGGGGGAGACCGTGAGGCCCGAGCCGATCCCGGCGACGACCATGGGCAGGGCCGTGGCCCAGCCGACACTCTGCAGCGGCGCCAGCTGTACCGCCACGATCACACCGAGCAGTCCGACCACGACCGCGGCGAGGCCGAAGACGACCAGCTTGCGTCCGTGGCGCATCACGAGCCGGCCCCCGATGGCGGCGCCGACCGCGGAGGCCGCCGCGAAGGGAAGCACCGAGACACCGGCTGCCAGCGCGCTGTACCCGGCCGTGTTCTGCAGAAACAGGGAGTAGACGAAGAAGACGGTGGTGAAGCCCGCGAAGTAGGTCAGGCTGATCAGGGAGCCGAGTGTGAACGAGCGCAGGGAGAACAGGTTCAGGTCGACCAGAGGAGCCCGTCCGTTCCGTCCCTGGCGCCGCTCCCACGCCCAGAACGCGGCCAGCAGCAGCGCGGCCACCGGCAGCAAGGCCCACTTCAGCCGCCCGGTCCACTGCTGCATCTGCACCAGCGGCAGCATGAGCGCGAGCACGGCGCCGCCGAGGAGCAGTACGCCGAACGGGTCGAACTCCTCCCGCCTGCCCGTCGCCACCGGGAACCGGGGGAGCAGCCGCAGCCCCGCGGCGAACGCGGCCACCCCGATGGGCAGGTTGACGAAGAACACCCAGCGCCAGCCGTCATCGGTGCCTACGGAGTCGATCAGCAGACCGCCCGCCAGCGGGCCTGCCGCCGTCGAGATCCCGATGACGCTGCCGAGCAGGCCGAAGGCCTTGGCCCGCTCGGCGCCCTGGAACATCTGCTGGATCAGCCCCGAGGTCTGCGGGGCGACCATGCCCGCCGCCGCGCCCTGGATCAGGCGGAACAACACCAGCCAGGAGGCGCTGGGAGCGAGACCGCACGCCCCCGAGGCCAGCGTGAACAGCGCCAGCCCCAGCAGGAAGGACTGGCGCCGCCCACGCATGTCGCCCAGCCGGCCCGCAGGGACGAGCACCAGCCCGAAGGTCAGGGCATACCCGGAGACCACCCAGGACTGGGCGGCCTCCGAGGCGGCCAGCCCGTGCTCCATCGAGGGCAGCGCCACGTTCACGATCGAGGTGTCGAGCAGCGAGATGAAGCCCGCCGTCAGACAGACGGCGAGCGCCTTCCACCGCCGGGTGTCGGGGGCGGGCCGGGCTTGGACAGTGGTCATGGGGTCACGCTAAGCAGCCACCCCGCCCAACGCATGCAAGGAGCCCATCCGCGCGCGTCGCAGCCGTCAGGCCTGGCCTCCTGTGACACCTCTTTCCCACGCAGCCCGCAGCCCGCAGCCCGGCACCTCCGCACCGTTCTCCGGCCCAAGTGCTTCTCGCACCACCCGCGGTGCCCGCCGCGGCGGGTGAGGACGGGGCGAGGACGGGGATGGGGGCGGGGGCGGGGCCGTGGATGTCAGCGAGCTTCTGGCGCCGGCCGCGGTCAAACCGGGCCAGAAGCCCCGGCGTGTGCTGTGCGATGGCCGCTCGCGGCGCCCTGGGGCGCGGCCTTGTGTGAGGGCACCGGTCCCCGCTCCGGTCGCATCGTCACGTCAGATCCCCGCACGTCTCATCCTCTTCTCGGCTTCGTCGCGCTCCAACGCGTCGAAGTTGTCCAGGTGAAACTTCTTGGCGTTGAAGGCACGCACCCACAGACCCGCGGCCCAGCACAGCTGCAGTTCGTCGTCGCTCAGTGCTCGTCCACGCGCGATCTGGTACTCCTCCAGGAAGGCCTCGGTCCGTTCGACCGACGCGCCCGCACCGGTGGGACCGCATTCGAACATGGCGGCGGCCTGGCCGATGATCACCACCTCGGGCTCGTAGACCACGCTGTCCCAGTCGTGGACCGCGAGCGGCCGGCCGTCGCGAAACTTCACGTTGCGGCCGTCCCAGTCCCCGTGCCCGATGACACAGACGGCGTCGCGGACCTCCTCCAGCCGCTCGCGCACGGCGCCGCCCAGTTCATCGACCCACGCTGTGGCAGAGCACCGCTCAGCGTTGAGGTCGACATCCCGGTCATCCGGTACCGGCCAGACGCCGTCCTCCTTGTGGTACCAGTGGACCCAGGCGGGGGCGGGCCGCAGCAACGGCTGCGGACCCAAACCCTCCGCGCAGGTCACGAAGTCGCTCAGCAGGCCGGCGAACAGCCTGGGAGCGTCCAGGGGTTCGGGCGCTTCACCGCCTGGCAGGGGAGTCTCGGCGCTGGCGGCCTGCCACCCCAGCGGCAACGGTCCTGTCAACGGCTCCGGGCATGGGAAGCCCGCCTGCCGCATCCGGCGCTGCACCCAGGTGCAGGACTCCAGCCGCGTACCGTCGTCGCGGATCTTCAGCACCACCTCGCGGTCGTCTGCCAGCCGCAGGCCGTACACCGCGGACAGGTTCCCCGCCGTGAAAGTGCGCTCGGTGACCGGGCAGCCCAGGTGCTGGAGGCACCAGTCACTCACTGCTCGATCGTCGATGTCTGCAGGCATTGCTCTCCCGTCGATGGCCGTTCGGTGGCCCCCCGTCCAGGGCCGGACGGCGACCGGGAGGCCTTCGGGACCCCGATTCGGCGCGCACGGGTGCGTACGTCATGGCGCATGACCACGGCCTCGTACGGCCACCGGTCCATGCCGTCGTACCGGACAACGACGCCGGCACCACGACGAGTTCCTTCGGACCGGTCGAGACGAGCGCGCCGTCGGGGCGGGCGACTCTCGCGGGCTGATCAGGACGTTGGTGGAACCGGCGGGGCGGCCGGTACGCCGGGCGCCGCCGGGTGTCCCGGGGCTGGGGGCGCCCAGGAGGGCACGGTCCAGGGAGGCGGCAGGGCAACCCAGTCGGCGCCGCGGTGAGTCAGCCACCACTGGCCGATGACGTGGAACTTCTCCTCGAAGCGCTGGTCCCGTTGGAGGAATGCGGTGAACGGTGCCCGGAGCCGGGTGCGGCGGCCGCTGGCCTCGTACAGCACGACGACCCGGCCGCCCGTGACCCGCTCGACGCCGACTCCCTGCACGGACGCCCACGGGATGGTGCGGCGGCGGAGGTTGTGCACCCGGGCGGCCGACGGGGTCAACGTGATCCCGAATCGCGAAGTCGCCACCACCAGCGTCGACACACACGCGATCCACAGGGCAAGGAACCTTGCGTCGAACGTCGGCCTGGGGAGGTGGGTGACCGCCCGCAGGACGGCGTCGGACCCCAGGACCACGGTCAGCGGGAGCAAGGGCAGCACGCGCTGCCAGACGCCGGGCCGGAAGCGGATCTCCTTTGGGGCCGCGGCCCCGCTCACCTGGGATTCCGTCATGTCCGTCCCGCCCTCCCCGGCCTTACGCGGCCGGTCTGCGCATGATTGCCCGCGCAGCATGGCAGACGGTCACGGCCCGGTCAGAGGCACCCCCGGCGGGCTCCGTCTTCCCTCGACTCTCCAGGACGGCCAGGGTCACCTTCCGCCGCCTGCGCCAGGCACTGCCTTTTGGATCACCCGGCTGAGGAGCATGGCCTACGAGGCGTCGCACCCGGTCAAGTTCGATGCCCTCATGGAGCACTCCTTGATGTGGGCGGTCATGGAAAGTAGCCTCAGCCCATCGCTCTCGAACGCTTCATGACTCTTACGCAACTTGCCCTGCATACAGCTGACTTGGCGCGCCGCACGGGGGTGCTCTCCCCGGCCGCCGGACGGCGGGAGGAGGTGCCGGCCGCCGACCCGGGGCCGCACGGAGCCGCCGAACCGGCCGCCGCGACAGGCGAGTCGTACGCCGCCCGGTCGGCCCACTGGCTCACCCGGCCCGCGTCCTCGGGCATGTCGCGGCGCCTGGCCACCCCGACTCGCTGCCGGCGCGGGTGGAGGAGCTGTCCGCGGGGGAAGGCGGGCTCCCGCTGTGGGACCGCGTCGTGACCGCCGCGGAACTCGTGGCGGGTCCGCCCTACGAAGTCCGGCCGCCGACAGGCCCACCGCCCGGCAAGCGACTCACCCACCGTCGCGCGGTCCGCCCTGCCGGGCTGCCGCGACCGGACCCCAGGCCGTCGCCGTCGGCGGGCCGCAGAACGCGCCCGCCCCGCTCGACCGATGAAGCCCCAACCACCAGGAGGAATCGCGCCGATGCCCGACCGCGACGTCGAAATGCACGGTCCGGCGAGCTGGGAGGGACCGCCACGCCGGTACGGTCCCGTCGCCCGGGTCGCCGTGCTCTCCGATGTGCACGCCAACATCCCAGCCCTCGACGCGGTGCTCGCCGAACCGGACGTCGCCGCGGCCGACCTCGTCGTCCTCTGCGGCGATCTGACCTGGGGGCCGCAGCCGCAGGAGACGTACGAACGGATCGTCGCGCTGGGCGGGCGCGCCCTGTGCGTCCGCGGCAACGCCGACCGCTACGCCGCCCAGATCGGCACGGCCGCGCGGGTCGCCGACACCCCGCGTCAGTCGTGGATCGCCGCACAGCACTCGCCCGAGGCGATCGCCTTCCTCGCCCGCCTTCCCTTCGGGGTGGTCGTGGAGATCGACGGGCTGGGACCGGCGCACTTCTGCCACGGTTCGCCGCGCAGTGACCACGAACTGGTCACGCCGGGGACACCTCCCGAACGGTTCGCGGAACTGTCCGGGGCCATCGACGCGCGGGTCCTGGTCACCGGACACGCGCACCTCCAGTTCGACCGCGCCGTGGCGGGTCTGCGCAGCGTGAACCCGGGTAGCGTCGGGCTGCCGTACCACACGGGTGAACCGGGCACCGCCTACTGGGCGTTGCTGGGTCCCGATGTCCGGCTCAGGACCACCCGCTACGACGTCGCGGACGCTGTCGCGCGCGCTCACCGCGCCGCCGACCCGGACGCGGAGCGCTACGCGGACACCCTGTCGAACGCGCCCGATCCGGAACAGATCGTCGTGGAGGCGGAGACCCGGATCTTCGTGAATTGACCGCGCGCCGACGTCTCCCGACAGGGCCGGCGTGTACCCCGAGCGTGCCTTCAGCGAGACCTTCAGCGAGACGGATGGTGGTCCGCTCGTGAGCGAGGCCCGGCTCCGGCCGGTCGAGCTGAGGGACGACCAACTGCTCGCGAGCGGGGCACGGGCGGGCGGTCAGTTCCTGCACGGAGTGGCGGAGCCGGCGAGCCGGGCGACCACCGGCGTCGGCCCGACGGTGAACACGGCCGGGGTTCGCCCCCTGCCATGCGACCCGTCAACCGCGTCGACATCCCTGCAGGTCGATACACCCAGGGCGTACGGGTCAGCCGCCCTGGCCGGCGTTTCCGACCGGGCCGACCTTCACCGGGGAGCCGGTGCCGTCCGTGACCGGCAGCGTGGCTGCGCCCGGCCAGGTGAGGGTGACCGTCTTCGTCTCGTTCGGCGGGGTCACCAGCAGTCCCGTGATGCGGACACCGGAGCCGCCCGACTTGTTGATCGGGTAGTTGACGCCGAAGGCCGTCGACTCGCCGTCCTTGAGGACGACATGGTTGGCCTGCTCGCCCGTTCGCTTCGCGGACAGTGACCCCGCGCTGGTCTTCAGGTCGACGCCCGCGTACCCGAAGATCGCGCAGTCCCGGCCGCCGCGGTTCTTCAGCCGCACCGCGACGGTGCCGTCGGGGTCGCCGTCGATGGTGTTGTCCTTCGCCGTGATCTCGAGCTCGTCGGTGCGGCACTTGCCGACCGCGCCGCTCTTGTCGGACCCGGTCCCGGCGGTGGTGCCCTTCCCGCCCGAGCTCGTCCCGCCGGAGTTCTTTCCGGCGGACTCCTTCCCTCCGCCCTGATCCGAACTGCCCGGGTTCGAACTGTCCGAGCCCGAGCCGCCGCCCGAGGTCGACGCCGACGACGCGGTGGACACGGGCGACGGGCTGCTCGAACCCGTGCCGCCATCGCCGTTCTGGCAGGCGGTGAGCGAGAGACCCGCGGCAACGGCCAGGGCCGCGACGGTGAGCTTGTGGACGCGCATCGTTTCTTCCTCAGTATCGGTTGGCAGGGCCGACCGCTCGGCACGAGGGGGTACAACTCGGTACGAGCGGACGTTTCTGACCACCAAGAGCCGCCCGGCCGGCGCACCGTTCCGCCCGACTACTCCCCAATACAGTCCTGTTACGCACGGCTCGGAGCAACGCGCACCACCACCGGGCGCAGCGTGCCGGAACAAGCCGTCTGCCAGCGGAAACGACGGCTCCGGCCGGCAGGACGGCGGTTCCCGCCGGTGACTCGCACCGGGCCGCCGCAGCCGTCCGCCGGGACGGACCCGTAGCCCTGCGGACCTTGACCGCAGCTGGTGGCATGCGCTGCTCAACCCGCCCGGCCCGACCGCCGGTGGCGATCACCCGATCGAGACCCCCGTTCGACGCGCATCCCGCAGGACGGACCGGTATCAACCGCTGAGCAGTGGGTCGCCATGCTTGAGGTGGCCGACTCGGCCCGTCCAGTTCCTACTGGACCGTTGCGCGAGGATCCCACCTGCTCCAGCCGGGGATGTCTTCGCGGGCTTGCCGCCAGGCGCCCGGGACGCCACCGGTGCCGGTGCGGGCCGCGACGACGCCTCCCGCGATGGCGCAGGTCGTGTCGCGGTCGCCCCACCCGGCGACGGTCTGCCAGAGAGCCTCGGACAGGTCGTCCGGCTGCCCAGCGGCAGACCACAAAGCGAACGGCACCGTGTCCGGAGCCGAGATCAGGGTCCCCGAGCCCAGCACGGACGCCGCGTGGCGCACCGAAGTGCGCTCGGAGAAGTTCGCGGCCACCAGCAGCCCGGAGCGGACATCGCTCTCGGGCGCGTGCGAGGCGACTTCTCGCAGGAACTCGGCGCGCGGCGGGGCGTCCTGACCCTCGCCGGCGGCTGCCAGGGCGGCGGCGACGGCCACGGCCACTGCCCCCGCGACAGCCTCCCCGTGAGCGTGGGTGGTCAGCGCCGACAGCCGGGCCTGCTCGCGGGCAGCCGTCAGGTCGTTCCGGAACCAGGCACCCAGCGGGGCGACTCTCATCGCGGCGCCGTTGCCGTAGGAGCCCTGTCCGCCGAACTGGCCCGTGGTGACGGCCTGCCAGTCCGCGCCCTCGCCGATGCGTCGTAGAACACCATGCATGGACGGGCCGTACTTGCGCGCCGGGTCGCGGGCGTACTCGGCGGCGAACTCCTGTGCCAGGCCGTCCGGACGGATCTCCCCATGTGTCATCAGATGGGCGAACAGGACGAACGCCATGGCCGAATCGTCCGTCCACAGCCACGGCACGGGACGCAGGTTCCGCGCAGCCCACAGTTCCTCGGCGCACTCATCGGAGCGCGTGAACCAGCTGTCACCGAACGCGTCGCCCATCACGAGCCCGTCCAGGCTGGCGTGGGCGTGCTGGGGACTGCTCATGGCAAGGCTCCTCTAGTGGATCGGTGGCCAAGTCATTCTCGCCGTAGGCAGGTTGAGCGCGCGAACGGATTGCCGGACAGCAGGGAAGGCACGGGGTGGCGGTCGACGGGCCGCACTCGGATGAGGTCAGCCCTCGTACAGGCCGAGGCCCTCGCCGGCCGCCGCGCGCACCAGGACGTCGGCCAGTTCCACCGGGGTGGACAGCATCGGGTAGTGGCCGGTGGCCAGTTCGAAGAAGGTGACTCCGGGCTCGGCGAGCTTGGCGAACCGAGGCAGGCCGGTGCCGTGCAGCGTGCGGGCGAACTCCAGGCTGAGGCCGTTGGCGAGGCAGAACACCCCGGTGGTCGGGAGCTTGAGCCAGGCGCCGGTCAGCTCGATCGGATCGGTCACGGTCCGGACCGGCTGCGGGGTGGCCAGGTGGTGGTAGCGCTCCCGCTCCGACGGAGGCACGGCGTGCGACGCCGGGATCTCTTCGGGCACCGGGATGACGCCGTCGACGGCGCGCTCCAGCAGGCCGAGCTGCGGCATCTGCGCCACCAACGACTCACCCGGCTCCGGGAAGCCGGTGTCCACGAACACCACCCGGGCGACCTGTCCGGGCCGCCGGTCGGCAGCCGAGAGGGCGGGGAAGATGCCGTAGCTGTGCGCCACCAGCACGATCCCGGGGCCCTCCGCGTCGAGCAGTGCCACCACGGCGTCGGTGTGCTCGCGCAGCCCGACGTCGGCGGAGTCCTCCCCGGCCGGTTCGGCCATGCCGGGCAAGGTGACGGGAAGCGCCCGGTGACCTTGCGCGGTCAGCTCGGCGGCCACGGTCTCCCAGGCCCAGCCACCCATGAAAAGCCCCGGGATCAGCAGAAACGTCGTCATGACAGACCTCTTTCGAAACATCGCCTGTGCGGTCGGTCAGGACGGTAGGACCTCCCCCTGGGGGAGGTTCCAGCCGCTTCTGGCGCGCGTGCCCGGCAGCTCCGCCGGAAGGGTCCGGCCGCGCCGGGGTGGAGCCCTATTCCGGGGAAGCGGCCAGGCGTCTCAGCGCCTGCCGCAGTCGGCTCGGGCGTCGGACGGTGTGGGCGTCGGGTTCTGGCCGAGTGAGCCCCGGTAACGCGGCGACGACGAAGGTCTCCCCCATGACAGCGAGCACAAGTCCGTGCGGGGGGCGGCGATCCGGCTCGGGCGCATAGCAATCTGACATGGAGCCAGCCTCGTCAACGAAGCGCTGGGGCGTCCAACACCTGTTATTCCTGCATCCAGGCAATTCCGTTGTGAATCAAGGTCGGTTGGGGAGAATGGAGGCGTGCGACATGACATCAACCCTCGCCTGCTCCGCGCTTTCGTGGCCGTCGCGGAGGAACTGCACTTCACCCGGGCCGCCGCTCGGCTGTTCGTCGCGCAGCAGGCGCTCAGCCGGGACATCCGGAACTTGGAGCAGTTGTGGGGCAGGACGCTCTTCGACCGGGACACCCGGCGCGTCGCCCTCACGTTCGAGGGGAACCGTCTGCTGCCTGTCGCACGTCACGTCCTGTCCGCCCATGCACAGTTGAGCGAGGAGCTGGAGCAGTCCCAGACTTCCGGGAGCGGTCGGCCCCTGGTCGTGGATGTCGTCGCCCGCAACGGATCGACCGGCCCTCCCGTGCTGGAGGCGGCCCGTGCGGCGGCTCCGGGCCTGGAGTTCGTCCCACGGTTCCACGGCGGCCTGGCGCGGGCAGCGTCCGAGATGGCGGGCGGCCGACTGGATGTCTCTTTCGGCCGCGTCGCGGGGCTGCCGCCGGCTGTCCGCGAGGGTCTGGAACACCGACTGATCCGCTACGACCAGCTGGCAGTCCATCTGCCTCCTGGTCACCCGCTGACTGCTTTGCCACGGGTGCCGCTGGCCGCACTGGCCGGCGAGACCGTCTACGCCGCCGCGGGCAACGAGGACACCACCGAGTGGACGGACTACGCGCGCACCCTCTTCGCAGGCCGTGGAGTGAAGCTGGCACCGCCCTTCCCGAAGATCGAGGGCAAGGTCGAGTTCAGACGAGTCATGCACAAACACGGCTGGACGGTTCTGGCCAACATCGACTTTACGGACGTGCCGGAGATGGCCCTGCGCCCGTTGACCGACCCGGTGCCGCTCGCTCCCGTCTCCATGGTCTGGCGCCGCGGCCTGCGTCACCCGGGGCTGAGAGCTCTTGTCGACGCCGCGCAAACGCTCGGCGTGACCGAGGGCTGGCTCGAACGCCCACCGGATTCCTGGCTCCCCGACGCTGACATCGCCATCACAGCAGACCGCAACGACCACCTCTGACACCTCACGCGAACCAGCGGCGCCCCACTCCTGGTTCCCGAATCGCCATCCCTGCGACGGGAGGCGCGCGCGGGGACCCGGCTCCGCCGGCCGCATCGGATTCCCCTGATCCTGTTCGAGGGGGTGTCAGTGGCGCACGGCATGATCGGGTGAATGAGATACACACGGTGGACCTCGGATCGCATGCACGTCTCGTACTGCCAGTACTACTTGCAGGGCGACGACTTCCTGACCGTCTACGACGACGCGGACACGGTCGGGCGCATATACGGGGGCAACAGCCTGGCGGCTGGAGGCCCGGAACACCTCACGGTCCTCGCCGGCACGCACACCGGCTGGATACGCCTCACCACCGAGCAGTGCGCGCAGGAACCTCCTCCGCCGGGGCCGGAGTGGGAGACCGCGGTGGACGTGAGCATCTACAGCACAAGCGGAAACCTGCGACTGTTCCAGTGGGGTGGTGATGTGCAGGAGGGGGCGGGGAACTTCGCGACCGTCGGCGAGGGCTGGTATCGCGTTCGGGTTCTGGCACGCGGACGAGACGAGGGCGAGGGAAACGAGGGCGACGACCCGGTCGAGGAGCATTCCCTGAGCGTGTGGCCGGCACCCCCGGAACCCGACGTCGTCCACCGTGCCGACGACGCCTTCGCCCGCACTCACCATGACCCCGCCCGGCCCCCGGCGGAGCCCGTTCAACCGTGAGCGCGTTCGCCGGATGCCCGGCACAGCCCCTCCGCCGCACGTGCTGACGCCCGCACCGGCCGCCTGCGCGAGACGTCATGTCAGGCGCGGGGCGTTGAACGTACGGGCAGTTCCTATGAGTTCGCCTGGCACTGTGTCACCGGCGTTCGTCGCTCCGCCGCGTTCTGGGGCGGTTGAGGACGCGGGACGCCACCGCAGAACGTGAACCTCGACTGCGATGGGTTGTCCGCGGGCCGGGCCTGGGGGAGTGTCAGGTCCATCATGCCTGCTCGAAGGCCGTTTGCGGTAGGACGGAGCGCACGTCCCATCGGGCTTGTCGCAGGTGGTGGTCCGCCCGCAGACTCGTCGTCATCCACTCTCCGGCGTTCGTGCCGGCATCCGTTCTCGGCTGTCGGCGCGTTCGCTGTGCTGTCTCGTCGTGGGGCGGGCGCGGGTCGGGAGAGTAGGGGAACGAAGGGGGAACGGTGGATCAGGACATGGTCGTACGGGCGAGGGTCAAGCTGCTCAGCGCCAACCGACGAGTGGTGCGGGGTGTGGAGGGGCTGTGGATCTACCGCCTGCTGACACAGGTCGAGCCGGAGGTGTACGGGTCGAAGTTGGCGTACGTACTCGTGGAAGCCAGCACCTCGCCCCTGGTACGGGAGTTGCCCGAGCGGCGGCTGGCTCTGTTGGACGAAGCGGTGACGGTGGCGACGGCCCTCGGTGCAGCGAACCCCTACCGGGCGAAGGTGCTGGCGAGGGCACTGGCCGCCAGACGGCGGGAGTCGCAGGGCCGCACGGCCAAGTAGCGGCTCGCGACTCCGGGCGGCCGAGTCCCTCACCTGGCAACCGATTTGAATGCGGTTCACCGAGGGGCCATCGTGGTCAAGCGGTCAAGCGGTCATGAGATCCATGTTGTAGAGCCGGTTGGTCAGGCCCTGTCCGAGATGCCGGGCAGGGGGCGTGAGAGACCGTCTTCTCTCACCCGCTCGATGAGGGTGCCCCGGCCCGTCGGGTGAGGGCCGGGGCACGGTGGGCTGGAGGTGGTCAGCCGGTGGATTCGGCGGCGTCTTCGAAGAGACGGGCGGTGATGCCTGGTTGGCTGATCGTGGAGACGTGGAAGGTCGCAGCAGCAGCACTGCGGCCTTTTCGCCCGGACCGGTCCTAGGACTGGCCGTTGAGCCCCTGAGCGGCCTGGGCGATGACGGCGGCCACGACCGCGGGGCGGGAGACGTAGACGGCGTGGCTGCCGGGCGTCTCGGAGACGATCGCCCCGGCCCGCTCGGACATGGCGCGCTGGGCGGGCGGGGGGATCATGTGGTCGTCGGTGGCGACCAGGTACCACGACGGCTTGGTCTGCCAGGCCGGTTCGGAGACCGCCCCTTCGAGGGCTTCGACGCCCCAGGGCACCTGGGAGTCGGCCATGAACGCCGCCAGCTTCTCGGGGACGTCGGCGGCGAAGGCGGCCGCGAACTTGCCCCGGTCCAGGAACAGGAACCCGTCCTTGGGCGGCAGGATCGGCGGAACCGGCGCGCCGGGCGGCGGGTCGGCGATCAGGGAACTGACCGACTCGCCCTTGTCCGGCGCGAACGCGGCGATGTAGGCGAGCGCCGCGACCGCGGGGTGGCTGCCGGCCTCGGTGACGACGACACCGCCGTAGGAGTGGCCGACCAGCACGGCCGGGCCGTCGAGGCTGTCGAGGACCTGGTGGGTGGCGGCGACGTCGCCGGCCAGCGACAGGGTCGGGTTCTGTACGACGGCCACCCGGTAGCCGTCGGCGGTCAGGTGGTCGTAGACCCCCTGCCAGCCCGATCCGTCCACGAAGCCGCCGTGTACGAGCACGATGTTCCTGATGGTTGCCATGGCCGCGTCCGATCTGGTGGGGCAGGCCTCATGCCTGTCCGGTGTGCTCCATCCAAACCGTGCGAAGGGACGGAGAACACGCAGAGCAGCACGCAGAGTTCTGCGGACATCCGCCGGTTCCGCGGGAGTCAGGGCGCGGCGGAGGCCAAGGCGTGGCAGCGGTTGCCCGCCTGGGCGTCACCGATCGACTCGAACACCCGTGCCGCCAGCGCGTAGGTACGGCGGCTCTCGCCGGTCCGGCCTTCCTCGGACAGCAGGACGGCCAGTGTCTCCAGGGCCCCGGCGTGCCGGAAGTCGGACACCTGGAGCGTGTCCAGGAGGGCGATGCCCTCGCTGAGTGTGGTGATCGCTTCGCCGCGGCGGCCCAGGTGCCCCAGGCACTGCCCGATGCGGATCAGCGCGAAGGGCCGGCTGTGAGTGGCCACGCTCGGTGTCATTCCCGAGGCCTCGCCGTCCATCAGAGCGAGCGCTGTGCGGAATTGCCGCAGCGCCTCTGCGTATCGTCCTTCGTCACGAAGGCAGTTGGCGACATTGGCCAGTGTCTGGACGTAGCTGTCCATGTCGCCGAGGGCCTTGAACGTCTCCGCCGCACGTAACGAGAGCGGTATGGCCTCGTCGGCTCGTCCGAGCAGGAGCAGCGCTCCCGCGGTGTACTCGTGTGACCAGGCGATCTGCGCCTTGGCGCCGCCTTGAGCGGCCAACTCCAAGGCTTCGGCCGCGTACCGCAGCATGGCCTGCGGATCTGCCGGCGGCACCGAGTGGACCCAGGCCAGGTAGTTCAGCTGGGTGGCCTGCTGCTCCAGGTCGCCGAGGGCGGCGGCGGACTCCGCTCCGAGCGTGAAGACCTCGTGCCAGTGCGGGCTGTGCACCCACCGTTCGGAGAACCAGTGCATCGACTCGGCACAGTCGAGGACGAGGGAGTGCCGGCCCCCGTCGGCCGCGGCCCGCATCGCGCCAAGCCAGTTGTCCGCGTTCACCCGAAGCCACCCGTCGGCCTCCTCCTCGCTGGACGGGACGGACAGGCCGGGATCGGCCCGGTCCGGGATGCCGTACCCGGGTTCGAACCACCGCCCGGACATCGTGGCCATCCTCAGCAGCCACGGCGTCACCCGCTCCGTCACCGCCTCCCGCCCGCCCGGGGGCTCCTCCTCCTGGAGGCGCTCACGGGCGAACAGGCGGACCAGGTCGTGGAAGCGGTACCGGCCCGCGGAACTGTCCTGCAGCAGACCGAGATCGACGAGGTCGTCCAGGGCGTCCCAGGCGTCCTCGATCGGCACTCCGCCGGCGACGGCCGTCAGCACGGCGTCGAAGTCCCGGCCAGGTGTGACGGCGAGACGCCGGAACAGCCGTCTTGCGGAGTCCGCGAGTTGCTCGTACGACATGCCGAACGCATTGGCGATCTTGAGATCGCCGGCCGTGAACTGCTCCAGCCTGCGCTCCTCGTTCGCCAGCCGGGCGGCGAGTTCGGCGGCATCCCACTCGGGCCGGCTCACCAGCCGGTTCGCGATGATCCGCAGGGCCAGAGGCAGACCACCGCACAACTCGGCAAGCCGGGCGAGAGCCGACTCCTCGTCGGACGCGGCACGTTCGCCCAGAATCCCGGTCAGCAGTTCCAGGGACTCCGGCGTCGGCAGGGGTCCGAGGACGAGTCTGCGGACACCCTCAAGCCCTGCGAGCAACCGCCGGGTGGTGATCAGCGTCCTGCTCGCGCCTCCCCCCGACAGCAGCGGGCGCACCTGCTCCTCCGACGCGGCGTTGTCGAGAAGTACCAGTACCCGCTTGTCCCGCAGCAGCGACCGGTACAAGGAGGCACGCTCCTGGATGTCGCCCGGGACGTGCTGGTCCGTGACACCGAGAGCGCGGAGCAGGAACCGCAGGGCGTCACCGGCGCCCAGCGGCTGTTGGGACATGCCGAACAGGTCGAGGAAGAGCACCCCGTCGGGAAAACTCGCCCGCACGGAATGAGCGGCTCGGACGGCGAACGTGGTCTTCCCCAGGCCGGCGGAGCCGGTGATGAGGCCCACCACGCCGACTCCCGGCGAACTCTCGGCGTGCAACAGGTCGCCCATCCAGGCCAGTTCCGCGGCGTGGCCGGTGAAGTCCTCGACCGACCTGGGCAGTTCGCACAGACCACTCGGACGCGTCCAGTGATCCCGCAGACGGCCGTCGCGCGCCAGCTCGACCAACTCCGCGCGAGCCTCGCCGTCAAGCGAGAGCGCGTCCGCCAATGCGGTCACGGTCCGGTGCTGGGGCCCCTTGCTCCGTCCCCGCTCCATGTCCGACAGAGTCCGAGCGCTGACCCCCGACGCCTCGGCCAACCGCTCCAACGTCAAACGTGCCGCGCGCCGATGGCCGCGAAGCACCTCCCCGAAACCGGGACGCCCAGTGATGGATCCCCACTCCCTCTCAGCCGCGGGGGGCCGCCGACCGAGCCGGTGAACCCCCTCAGACCGTCCCTGACCGCCTGGTTCTATCACGTTCATCTCCGTCGGGGAACATATCGGCAGTCCCGGTAGAAATGGACGGGATGACCGTGCCGAATCCCTGATGTCCTGTCTCCGCGATGTGTAGGCAGTCGCGGTCTGGCCCACCGCCACAACCAGCTCGTCCACCGCGCCGAACTCCTCCACGGCCTGGTCCGGGTCAAGGGGCCGACAGCGGAACCGGACAAAGCTGCACCCTGGCTGATCGCAGCCGGATTCCCCGAGCACATCACGCTGGTCGGCCTGTTCGCGTCTGCCACATGGAGACAGGCGGCCATCAGTGACGACCTCCTCCTTGTCACGCAGGCCATCGCCGAATTCCACCGCCGCTTCCCGATGCAGACACCCCTTCGAGGCACCAGCCGCACATGGCTCAGCATCACCATCGAGGCCACAGCCAGACAGATCGAAGCCCTCCTGAACCCTTGATCTTGCTCCGAAGGCCGTTCTGTTGGAGGCTGAGGCATGCAGAATCTGCCGACATTCGTTTTTGTTCATGGGGCCTTCGCGAATTCGTTCTCGTTCGCGCCGCTACAGGCCGAGCTCGCCTTACTCGGGCACCGCTCGGTCGCGGTCGACCTTCCGGGGCACGGATTCGAGGCGACCTTCCCCGCGACATACCAGGCTCCCCAGGATCTCGACGCACTCGCCGCAGAACCGGGGAACATCAAGGGCGTCACGCTCGCCGACAACGCCGCCCGCGTGATCGAAGTCCTCGAACGGGCCAAGCGGAACGGGCCCACCATCCTCGTCGCCCACAGCAGGGGCGGCATCACGACCACTGCCGTCGCCAACGCCCGGCCCGAGCTGATCGACCGGATCGCTTACGTCTCCGCCTGGTGCCCCGTCGATCTGGACGTGAGCGACTACTACGCCCAGCCGGAGATGGCGGACGTCGACGCGGGAGCCTTCGCTGCCACACTCGTCGGGAACCCGGCCGAACTCGGTCTGCTCCGGACCAACTTCCGCACCGCCGACCCGGCGGCACTCGCCGCGTTCAAGCGAGCGTTCGCCGCCGACCTCACCGATGACGAGTTCCGGACCTTCCTGAACACCTTCCAGCCCGATGAAAACCTAGATGTCGGTACATCCACCGACCGGGCACAAGCCACGACCTGGGGCCGGATTCCCAAGACCTATGTGCGCCTGGCCAACGATGCCAGCCTTCCACTCGCCGTGCAGGACCGCATGATTCGCGAAGCCGACGCGCTCACACCCGACAACCTCTTCGACGTCCGGACACTCGAGGGCAGTCACCTGCGCTGGCTCGTCCATCCGAAGTCCGCCGCCGAGCTGCTCGCAAACCTCGCAGCGCGCTGACACTCCACCAGGCAATCGGTCGGTGCTGCAGGGGCAGTGATGCCAGTCTTCGCGTCATCGCATGAGCAGGCATAGGCCGGCGCACAGCACGCCGAAGCCCAATGGGGTCCCGTCAGGCTCACCCCACCGGGAGCGCCAGGCCGATCGGTGGACTTTCGCGATGCACACCTCCCGGGGGGCGACTGCTGAAGCAGGTACGCCGCGGTCGGCGCAACGGCACGGTCCTGGTCATGCGACAGCTCTACGAGGGCTCGTGAGGCCGTTGGCCCCGGGATGTCCGCCAGCGCCTGGGTCAGCCGCCCCCCCCGTGCGGGCCCTCCAGCGGGGTCTTGGGTGAGGCGGTCGACCGAGCCTGGCCGCGATCTGATCCGCCGCCCCTTTGCCGCCCGCCAGCACACTCAGCGCATCGGCTGCGCCGGTGTCGTTCTTTCCCTCCACGATCATGTCGATGAGCGTCGGGACCGCATCGGCCACGCCACGTGCCCCGAGAGCCAGAGCCGCATGCTCGCGGACCACGATGTCGGGGTTCAGGAGGGCGTCCCGGAGCCGCGCGACCGCCTCACCGCAGGGCATCTCGGCCAGGGACCGGACGGCACGTTCCCGAACCGCGGCCACCGGTGAGTCGAGCCCTTCCGTCAGCGGCTCCAGGCCGCCGTCGCCCGATCGCGTCAGTGCCCATCGAAGGGCTCCGGCGACGTTCCCATACATTGCGGACGGGCTCGCCATCACCAGCGGTGGCGCCAGCCAGGCCGTCGACCGGATCGAGAAGGCGGGTCACGTCCAGCGCCGACCCCACCCCGCCAACCGGCGCTCCTCCATCGTGGAGTTGACCGCGCAGGACGCGCGCTCCTGGAGTCTGCCGCCACCACCCTCGGCCACGAGATCGAACACCGTTTGGCCTCACTGCCGCCGACTGCCCGCGATCAGGTCTCCGACAGTCTCGCCGCGCTGCTCGCCCCGCATCGCTGAAGCGGCCCCGGGGCGGACGGAGCGGAGGCAGTCGGCGGCGGCCGGGCGACGGGGACGAGAGCCGCGTTGTTCCGACCGTTCGGCGCTGGAGGGCCGGAACCGGATCAACGGGCCCTGCGTCGTCGTCTCGTGTGACGTCGTGCGGGTGGCCACGATGCGAGGAGATGCCGACTGGAGCATGAGCGGACGATGAGGCCGGACAGCATTGCAGTACTCGCGAAGCAGGACGAGAAATCTCGGCGGTTGCCTCACGGGTGGGTGACGCCAAGGACAGAGACCCCAGGAAAGTCAGGTTGGAGGGAAGGGCGCATTCTGGCGCTGCTTTCCATACTGGTCACGTTTCTGCTGGTCTTTCATGCCGCTGTCCCCAATACGCTCGGCCGTCTGGGCAGCCTTCTCGAGACATTTCTTCCCTGGCTCGGTTTGACCGTCCCGGGGCTGCTGGCCTTGGCATTCCTGCGACGCTCCTTCGTCGCATTGATCGCGTTGCTGCTGCCCGTTGTCGCCTGGATGAGTCTTTTCGGCGGCCTCCTGCTTCCCAGCCACGACCCGGCAGGCGAGTTGACTGCGCTTCAGCACAATGTCAGCGATGAGAATCCGGACCCGGCAGCCACCGCGAGGGTCCTGATCAGGGCTCAAGCCGACCTCGTCGCCCTGGAGGAGCTGACGCCTTCTGCTTTGCCGGCCTTCGCGGCGGCCATGGCGTCGGACTATCCCCACCATGCGACAAGGGGCACGGTCGGACTCTGGTCCAAGTACCCGCTCTCCGACGTGCGGCTGGTGGACATCAGGCCGGAGGGAGTCGGGGATGGCTGGAACCGCGGACTGAGGGCGACGGCCACGACGGCACAGGGCGATGTCGCTGTCTATGTGGCTCACCTGCCCTCAGTGCGCCTCGGCCTGGGGAACGGATTCAGTTCCGAACGGCGGGACGAGAGCGCAGTTCTCCTGGGTGAAGCGATCGCCGCTGAGCGGCTGGAAAAGGTGATTCTGCTCGGGGACCTCAACAGCACCGTGGACGACCGCGGGCTGGCACCGGTCAGCTCGCAGATGAACGCAGCCGGCTCGGGGTTCGCGTTCAGCTGGCCCGCAGCCCTGCCTATGGCTCGGATCGACCAGATCATGGCCCGCTCGGCTGAAGTCACCGATGTGTGGTCGTTGCCTGCGACAGGGAGCGACCACTTGCCGATAGCGGCTCACGTCAGGCTGTGAATCACATGGGGAGAGCGTGCGGTTCTTCTTCCACACCTTCAGGTCCGCGCGCGGCATCGCGTCTCGCGGGTGGGCCGCCGATCACCGTCACTCGCTGCTGGCGCGCAGGGCGAGGTCTCGTAGCACCTGGGCGGAGGGGACTTCGGGATCGCCGCGATCGTGTTCTTCGGCGAGCTGGTGGAAGGCGGCGACGAACGCCCCGAAGGCGGTGAAGATCGGGCCGCTCATCGCTTGGGCGATGGCGTTGGCGACCTCCTGCGGGGCGGCGTCGTCGTCGATGTCCACGCTCCTCGGGAAGATGTCCTTCACCAGTTCGTTGAGCAGGACGTCGCTTTCGTCGTCGGGTTCGGGTGCGTCGTCCCCGACGTACTCACGTGTCTTGGTGAGGATCGCGACGACGCGGGTCATCACTTCTTCGTCGTTCATGGGAGGAGCCTAGATCCTGGAGACGTGGACCGACCGACCGGCTGTTCGGCCGGCCGGTGAACCGGGTCCACAGGCGGGCCGAACCCGCGGCCTCGTCCGTCAGCCTTCTTCGGCGAGCACGTCGTCGAGCGGAAAGGGCGGGGACGGGTGCCATTCGCGATCAGCCGGCGGTCCCGGGTGCGGCACCACGAAGCGATGCCTGCCGGACTCGATCTCCCTGGCTTGCCGACCCGGCAGGACGACTGTCGCGACCGACCCGGTCGGCACGGTGACGTCGACGCGGAGTTCGCCGTCGGCCCTCTCCCACGCGACCTCGGCCAGGCCGTAGGGAGTGCGGTGCGCCGTGCGTGCCCACGAGATCCTTCCCCCGGGCCGCGGCTCGACCCACAGCGACCGGTACCCCGGCGAGCCGGGCCCGAGCCCGGCGACCACCCGATGCATCCAGTCGGCCACCGCGCCGAGGGCGTAGTGGTTGAAGGAGGTCATCTCCCCGGGGTTGACCGAACCGTCGGGGAGCATGGAGTCCCAGCGTTCCCAGATCGTGGTGGCTCCCATCGTCACCGGATACAGCCAGGAGGGGCACTCGGTCTGGAGCAGCATCTGGTACGCGTCGTCGATCGCTCCCGCGGACGTGAGGGCGTCGCAGATCAGCGGGGTACCGAGGAAGCCGGTGGCGACCTTGTGGCCCTTCTCCCGCACCAGCCGGACCAGTTGGCGGGCGGCACGCGCGCGCTGTTCGGGGTCGGGGAGCAAAGCGAACTCGAGGGCCAGGGCGTAACCCGTCTGTCCGGAGCTCGCGATCCGGCCGCCCTGCGTCACGAACTCGTCGTGGAACGCCTGCCGGACCCCGTTGGCGAGGTCGGCGTACTTGGCCGCGTCCGCCTCCTCGCCGATCACCGCGGCGATCCGGGACAGCAGGCCGGCGACGTGCGCGCGGTAGGCGGTGGCCACCAGGTGCGCGTCGGTCTCGGCCTGCCAGGGCGCGTCCGGGGGTGCCGCCGGGTCGAGCCAGTCGCCGAGCTGCAACTCCGGCT
This sequence comes from Streptomyces sp. NPDC002742, assembly GCF_042888885.1. Classification (NCBI taxonomy): domain Bacteria; kingdom Bacillati; phylum Actinomycetota; class Actinomycetes; order Kitasatosporales; family Streptomycetaceae; genus Streptomyces; species Streptomyces sp. NPDC002742. The sequence continues at coordinate 55,231 of NZ_JBIAQF010000020.1, read as the reverse complement.
TGTCGAAGAGGCCGGCCGGCCCCAGCGACACGGTCAGGCCGTCGACCCAGGCCCGCATGCTCGGGTACTGGCGACGGAGCAGCCCCGCATCGCCGAACCGCTGATGGAGCACCCAGGGGACGATCACCGCGGCGTCACTCCAGCCCGCTGTCGGAGCCGGTTCCGCGAACGGGCCCGGGAAATCGATCCGCGGCACGAACAGCGGGACGACGCCCTTCGCGGTCTGGTCCGCGGCGAGATCGGCCAGCCAGGAGGTGAGCAGGCCGGCGCAGTCGAAGAGGTAGGCGGCCGTGGGCGCGAAGACCTGGATGTCACCGGTCCAGCCCAGGCGCTCGTCGCGCTGCGGACAGTCGGTGGGGACGTCGACGAAGTTGCCGCGCATCCCCCGCACGACGTTCTCGTGGAGCCGGTTGAGCAAAGGGTCGGAGCACTCGAACCAGCCGGTGCGGCGCATGTCCGAGTGGTGGACGACCGCCGTCGCCTCAAGTTCGTCGTAGTCGCCGCTCACCTCGGCGTAGCGAAAGCCGTGACAGGTGAAGGACGGCTCCCAGCGCTCGCCGTCGGCATCCCCGGCGAGCACGTACCGGTCCGTGGCCGTGGCCGTGCGCAGCGGTCGCACCCCGAGCTCCCCGCTCTCGAGCACCTCGGCATGGCGCAGGGTGACGGTCGCGCCGCGCCGGCCGCACACCCGGATGCGGAGTCGTCCGACCAGGTTCTGGCCGAAGTCGAGGACGGTACGGCCCGAGGGAGTGGTGATCGTGGTGACCGGCACTCGCTCCTCGACCGCCCGGACAGGCGGCCCCGACGGAGCCACCAGGGTGGCGGGGTCGCGCTCGCCGCGGCGCACACCGTCCCAATCCAGGTCATCGAATCCGGGACATGACCAGCCGGGGAGCGCCATCGTCGCGTCGTAGGTCTCGCCCTCGTAGAGATCCGCGGACCGGATCGGTCCTGTCGAGGTGCGCCAGCCCTCGTCGGTGGGGATCACCTGACGCCGGCCGTCGGCGTAGTCGATCTCGAGTTGGGCGAGCAGGCCCAGCGAGCCGCCGTAGGTGTCGCGCCACCCGGGCACGAACCCGACCCGGCCTCGCCACCAGCCGTCGGCGACCTGCACCCCGATCGCGTTCTCACCGGCGCGCACCTGCCGGGTGACGTCGTAGGTCTGGTAGCGCAGCCGATGGTGGTAGCTGGTCCACCCCGGGGCGAGGGCGTCGTCGCCGACCCGCTCGCCGTTGAGTTCGGCCACGTAGAGCCCGTGCGCGGTGATGTAGAGGCGGGCACGGGCGATCTCGCCGTCGGCGACGAAGGAGCGGCGCAGGAGTGCCGCCGGTCCACGCTCGTCCGCGGCAGGCTCGATCAGCGTGGCCTTCCAGTCGTGGGCGCCGAGACCGCGTTCCACACTGACCGGGTCACTCCAGTCCGAGACCTCGCCGTCGGTGCCGATGACGCGGACCCGGACCTCGCGCGCTTCGCGGGACGCCAGTGGCCTCGCGGGCCACGGCACCAGCACGGAGTCGGCCGAGTCGACATGGAAGAACTCGTCGCCGATGGTCAGCTCGTAGGCGGCCTGTCGCCATCCCTGCTGACCCGCGACCTGCCAGGAGAGCCGCGGGCGGTCCTCCCCGATGCCGAGCGGATCGTCGCGATGTTCGAAACGGACGGCGGAGACCTCATCCACGGCGCAGCTCCGCGACCAGGTCGCCGTAGCGGCCCGCGCTCGGCTTCGGTGTGCGCTCGAAGGTGACGGGGTCGAAGCCGTGCAGCCCGAGCTTGGGCCCGAAGCCGAAGATCCACTCGAAGTTGTCCACAAGAGTCCAGTGGAAGTAGCCGAGCACCGGGACACCGCCGTCCATCGCCTGCTGCAGACCTGCCAGCGACGGCTCGATGAAAGCGGCGCGCTTCGTGTCGTCGTCCGCCTGCATGCCGTGCTCGGTGACCAGGACCGGCACGCCGCTCACCGTGTGGGCGTACCGCGCGCAACTGCCGAGCGACGCCGGGTCGGTACGGTTCATCACTCCGCCCTCGGCGGGTGTGCCGTCGGGGTTCACCGCACGCTTCGCGTCGTAGTGGTGCCGCTCGTAGTTCTGGACGCCGATGAAGTCGTCCTCGCGGGCGATCTCCAGCCAGGGCTGGTAGACCTCGGCGCGCTTGCGGTCCCGCAGGGTGGGATCCGGGCCGTGGACGAGGTCGTCCACGATCGCGATCGACAGACCGACGGGAAGATCCGCGCGACGCGCCTTGATCGCCGCACGGGCCGCCCGGTGCCCCGCGGCCTGGCCCGCCAGCAGAGCGCCGGCCTCCTCGGGGAGCGTGATGTTGGTGAGGCGGTAGCGCTCGACGCCGGCCGCCCGGGTGCAGGCCTCCAGCGTCGCCCGCTCCAGGTCCCGGACGAAGTCGGGCAGCCCGGCCCAGGCCAGCATCGGCGGCAGGTTGGGTTCGTTCATCGTCACCGCCACCGCGATCCGGTCACCGAAGGCCGCCATGATCCGATCGCAGAAGCGCGCGAACCGTTCCGGGGCTTCGGCGTCCAGCCATCCGCCGCGCGCGGCGAACCAGTGCGGGGCGACGAAGTGGTGGAACGTGACGACGGGCGCCAGACCCCGTTCGACGCAGTGGTCGACGATCGCCTCGTAGTGGGCCACCGCGGCGGCGGAGAACTCGCCTTCGACGGGCTCGACGCGCGCCCACTCGACGGAGAAGCGGTAGGCGTTGAGGTTCATGGCGGCGGCCAGGTCGACATCCTCGCGCCAGCGTTCCCAGCCGTCGCACGCCTTGCCCGACCGCTCTTCGAAGACGGTCGGTGTCACGTTCTCGGCGAACCAGCAGTCACTGGCCGCGTTGTCGCCCTCGGTCTGGTGGCCGGCACTGGCCACTCCCCAGAGGAAGTCTGCCGGGAACTGGTGCATGGGATCTCCGTAGTCCATAGGTGGTACGAGGGTCAGTGGGCGGCACGAAGCGCGGCGGCCTCATCGAGGCGATGGCAGGCCGCGGCGGTGTCACCGGTGCCGGTGAGAGGCGGCCGTTCGGTGCGGCAGGGGTCCGCCGCGAGCGGGCACCGGTTCACGAACGGACAGCCCGTCGGTGCTGCCGCGGCGGTCCCGGCCGCGCCGATGCCCAATGCCTCGCGCGCGGTGCGACGGCGCGCCTGCTCGGCCGGATGGGGCACGGGTGCCGCCGCGGTCAGCGCCACGGTGTACGGGTGACGTGGGTCCTGGGTCACCGACTCGACATCGCCCTGCTCCATCACCTGGCCGCGGTAGAGAACCACGACCCGCTGGGAGAGGAACCGGACGACGCCCAGGTCGTGCGCGATGAAGAGCAGCGCGAGTTGTCGCCGGTCACGCAGATCGGCCAGCAGGTTGAGCACCTGCGCCTGGGTGGAGAGATCGAGAGCGCTGACCGGCTCGTCGAGCACGATCACCCTCGGGTCGCAGACCAGGGCGCGGGCGATCGCCACTCGCTGACGCTGGCCACCGGAGAGCTGCGCCGGACCGCGGTCGATCGCGTCGTTCGGGAGACCGACCGCTTCGAGGGCGTCTCGGGCCCGCTGCCACTGTTCATGCTTCGGGACGCGCAGCACCCGTAGCGGCTCCACCAGGGTCCGGCCGATGCTCTGGGCCGGGTTGAGCGAGGAGTAGGGGTCCTGGAAGACCGCGCGCAGGTCGATGGCGCTGACCCGCCGCTGTCGCAGCGAGGCCTTGGTGATGTCCGTCCCGTTCAGCGTGATCGACCCGGAACTCGCCGCCTGAAGTCCCAGGATCGCCTTGCCGATGGTCGACTTGCCGGAGCCGGACTCACCGACCAGCCCGAGGGTCTCGCCCGGCGCGATGTCGAAGCTGACCCCGTCGACGGCGGGAGGCGTCCGGTGACGAGGTCCGTAGTGGACGACGAGATCCCGCACGCGGAGGGCTGACTGGTTCATCGGACGGCTCCGGATTCGTTCGGCACGGGCGCGCCGGGCGCCGGGGCCGGCGGATGGACGCAGCGCGCGGTTCCCGCGCCGTGCGCCGGCGCCGCCGCGATCGGCTCATGGCATTCGGGGGCGACCAGGGGACACCGGCTCGCGAACCGGCAGCCCGTGGGCCAGTCCTTCGGCGCCGGCACCGTGCCCGGGATCGAGGGCAGCCGGTCCGGGACCTCCTCCCCCTGCGGGATATGGGGGTTCGCGCTCAGCAGCGCGCTCGTGTAGGGATGCGCGGGCTGGTCCAGGACCTCGGCCACGCTCCCGGACTCGACCACTTGACCGGCGTACATGACGGCGACGTCGTCGCACAGGTCCGCCACCACACCGAGGTCGTGACTGACCAGGACGACCGACAGGCCGGTGCCGCGCACCAGTGAGCGCAGCAGGCTGAGGATCTCGGCCTGCACGATCACGTCCAGAGCGGTGGTCGGCTCGTCGGCGATCAGGAGTTTCGGCGAGCCGGTGAGCGCGAGGGCGATGCAGACTCGCTGGGCCATGCCGCCTGACAGCGCGTGCGGGTGACTGCGCAGAATCCGCTCGGGGTCGACGATGCCGACCTGGGTGAGCAGGTCGAGCGCCATGCGGCGGGCCTCTCCGCGGCCGACTCCGCGGAAGCGGCGGATGGGCCGGGTGAGCTGATGGCCGATGGAGAACATCGGGTCGAGCGCGACCGTCGGCTCCTGTGAGATCAGCGCGATGTCCCGCCCGCGGACGGCCTGGTACTCCTTGTCGGACAGCCCGACCAGCTCCCGGCCCTCGAAGAGGATGGAGCCGCCGCTGACCTCGACGCCGTCGGGCAGCAGTCCCATCAGCGATCGTGCGGTCATCGTCTTGCCGCACCCGGACTCGCCGACCAGGCCGAGCACGGTTCCGGGCCGGACCGACACCGAGACACCGGTGACCAGTTCCGTTCCCTCCACGACGCCGACGTGCAGATCGCGCACGGCGAGCAGGGCTCCGTCGGTACGGGGGGACGCCTCGCCCGCGGCCGGAGCCGCCGGAGGCCGGTCCGCTCGTCGCGCGGGGCGTCGGGCGGGAGCGGTCCGTTCCCGCTCACCGGCCAGGGCGTCGGCGATCTGGTTGGCCGCGATCACGGTCAGCGCGAGCACGACACCGGTGGGAACCATCATCCAGGCGTCGTCGTAGATGTGCTGCTGAGCGTCACCGATGAGACCGCCCCAGCTCGGCGCGGGTATGGCGGGCCCATATCCCATGAAGGCCAGGCCCGCCTCGATCAGGATGCCGAGCGCGAAGAGCTGCGCCGCCTGGACGGCGATCGTGGTCGCCATGCCCGGCAGCACGTGACGCACGTTCACCAGGAGGGAGCCGACGCCGTTCACCTTCGCCGCGTCGACATAGAGGCGGGTGCGCAGCGACTGGGCCAGCGCGAGCAGGATCCTGTACACCGGCGCCGCGAGCAGCAGGCCGAGGACGGCCATGATGGCCCAGACATGGACGCCCACCGCGCCGACGAAGGCGAGCAGGATCACGGTGGTCGGCAGTGCCAGGAGCAGCTCGGCGACGCGGCTGCCGGTCCGTTCGACCCCGCGACCGTGCTCGGCCGCGAGCAACGCCGTCGGCACGCCGACGCAGAACGCCACCGTCACGGCCAGTAGTGCCGGGCCGATCGAGATCCAGCCGCCGGTGACGATCCGGGAGAAGATGTCGCGGCCCAGTTCGTCGGTGCCGAGCCAGTGCGTTCCCGAAGGGCCGGTCAGGGCGTGGGCGAGGTCCTGCCGGTCGACGGGGACCGGCACCCACCAGCGCGCGGTCGCCGAGGCGATCACGATCGAGACCAGCCAGGCGAGGGCGAGCACGGTGCCGGGGCGGCGCAGCGAGGCCGGCAGGGGGCGTCGGCCGGGCGTCGGCTCGGACGCCGGGGGCAGCTGGACGGGTTCGGTGAAGGCGTTCACGCGGCACGAACCTTCGGGTCGAGGGCGGCGAGGACGAGGTCGAGGAGCAGGTTGGTGACGACCACGACCATGGTCGCGATGACGACGACGCCCTGGACCGCGGGGAAGTCGTGGGTGTTGATCGCGGCCTGTGCGGCCTGGCCCAGACCCGGCAGCGCGAAGAGCTGCTCGATGATGACCGAGCCGCCGAAGAGGGCGATGAACTGGATGCCGAGCACCGACACCACCGGCGCGGCGGCGAAGCGGAGCGCGTGCAGGTAGCGGATCCGCCAGACCGGCGTGCCGAGGGCCCGCAGGGTGCGGATGTGCTCCTGCCGCAGCGCGTTGACCATGCCGGCCCTGGTCGTGCGCGCGATGATCGCGGCTCCCGTCAGCCCCAGCGCCAGCACCGGGAGAACGAGACTTCGGAGGTACTGCGTCGGCGAGGTCAAGAACCCGACATAGCCGGTGGCGGGCAGCAGATGCGCCTTCACCGAGAGCAGATAGACCAGCACGATGCCGAGCCAGAACTGCGGCAGGGAGAGCATGATCCCGCTGGTCACCGTGATCAGACGATCGGGTCGGCCTCGGCGCACCGCCGCCACGACTCCGGCCAGGATCCCCAGGATCCCGCTGAACAGGGTCGCGAAGACGGCCGTCGAGGCGGTGACCGGTATGCGCTGCGTCAGGTCCGGCCAGATGCCGCGACCGTCGATCAACGAGACCCCGAGGTCGCTGCGGACGGCGTGTCCGAGCCAGCTGGCGTACTGGACGACGAGCGGACGGTCCCAGCCGAGCCGGACGTTCTCCGCGGCGATCTGGGCCCTGGTCGCCCCCTCCCCGGCGGTGATGGCTCCCGGGCTGCCGCCGGAGGCGTGCACCAGGAGGAAGCTCAGCGCGGACGCCACCAGGACGGTGACGACGCCGAGCCCGATACGACGGGCGACGTAGGTGAACATGACGTGAGTTCCTTTCCGAGATCACGGCACCGGGCGCGCTGTCCCGTCGGTCGGCCGAAGGTCCTGAGGACCGCCGGCCGACCCGCGGGTGCGGTCAGGCGACCGGCTTGAACGAGCTGAGCAGCGGGTAGCCGTCGGTGCCGGGATAGGTCGGCGCCTTGAGCACCTTGGCGTTGTAACCGGCGTACGCGTACTGCTCGGCGACCGGGACCAGCCAGCCCTCGTCGATCAGTGAGCCGTTCAGCTTCTTCAGCGCGGCGGGGTGGTCCGAGCCGGAGGCGTTCGACGCCGCCCCCAGCGCGGCCCCGATCACCGGGTCCTGCGTCTTGTGCGGGTTCGCGAAGCCTCCGACGAGAACCCCTGCGGTGACGCCGATCTCGTTGCTCATCGTCAGGGGGATGAAGCCCAGCGGTTGGGTGTTGACCGCCGCGAAGAGCTGGCCGGTCGAGGTGGTGACGTCGATCTTCATGTCGACGCCGATCGCCTTGAACTCGTTCTGCAGGAACTCCAGCGCGGCCTGATCGGTCGGGCTGGCGGTGATGGTGAACGAGAACCCGTTCGGGTAGCCGGCCTTTCTCAGCGTCTGCTTCGCCTTGGCGACGTCGTAGGAGTACCGGGTGTTCAGCGTGGGGTCGTAGCCGGGCGAGGACTTGGGGAAGGCGTTGGCTGTCGGCTCGGCGCCCTTCGCCACGGTCTTGACGAAGGTGTTCCGGTCGATCGCGTAGCTCAGTGCCAGACGAACGTCCTTGTCGGCGAACGGCTTCGAGCTCACCCCGGTCTTGTCGAAGACCAGCAGGTCCAGCATCGTGCCGCCGTTCCTGACCAGCGAGACGTGGTTGGACGCTGCCGTCTTCTCCGTGGAGGTGTCGATGAGCGACGCGTCCGTCTGGCCGGAGATCTGTGCGTTCAGACGAGCGTTCTTGTCCAGGTACGGCTTGTAGACGATCGTCCGGAACGGGTAGGTGCCCGTCCTTGTGCCGGGCCGGCGGCTCATCGTGTAACTGCTGCCCTTGACCGCGGCGTTCATCTTGTACGGGCCCGAGCCGTCCGGACCCTGGTTGAGCAGGCTCGGGTCACTGATCGCCTTCGCCCCGACGATCGTCCCGGGGACGCCCGCGAGGTTCGTCTGGAACGACCCCTGGGCGGCGGGGAAGGTGAGCACCACGGTGTTCGCGCTCGGGGCCCTGACGTCAGTGATCTCGGTCGAGCCGCCCTTGGCGAAGCCGGAGTAGGCCTGGAGCTTGGAGTTGCTGCGACGGTCGAGGTTCGCCTTGACCAGTTCGGCGGTGAGCTTGGAGCCGTCGGTGAAGGTGACACCGGACTTGAGCTTCAGCGTCATCCGGGTCTTGGACTTGTCGTAGCTGAAGCTCGAGACGAGCTCGGGGACGGGCTGTCCGTCGGCGCCCTCCGCGAAGAGCGACTGGTAGACCGACTCGTAGAACAGTCGCTGGCCGCCGCCGTAGAGCAGCGGGTCGTAGCCCTGCGGTGCCGGGTCGGAGTCGTAGCCGAGGGTGAGCGTGCTGCTCGAAGCACGATTGTCGCTGTTCGCCGAAGAGCCGCACGCCGCCAGAGAGACGGTGGCTACCGCCAGGGCCAGTGTGCTGGCCGCCAGACGCTTGAAGGTGAAGCCGGTCATCGAAGCCTCTCGGGTCGTCCGGGTCGGGGCCTTCGCCCAACTTGACGAGAACAATGAGTGGCGCCGGTCACACAAGTCAGCAATGATTGCCATTGATTGAAACGCGCCCTTAATCGGAAGGTGCTATTTCGTGAGCGAGACGGCTACCGCCCCGGCCCCACGCCGGGGCAAGCGACCACCGCAGGGAGAACCGGTCGTCGACCGGGCGCTGTCGCTGCTCGAGACGTTCGACGCGACGCGGCGGCACCTGACCTTGCGCGAGCTGAGCGTCCTCAGCAGCATTCCGGTCAGCACGACATTGCGGCTGGCCAACCGGCTGCTCGCCTGGGGTGCTCTCGAACGGGACGAAGCCGGCCGGTACTCGATCGGCCTGCGGCTGCTGGAGGTTGCCTCACTCGCTCCGCGCGGTCATGGTCTGCGCCAGACAGCTCTGCCCTTCATGAGCGACCTGGGAGCGGTCACGCGTCAGCACGTGCAGCTCGCGGTCCGCGACGGTCTGGAGGCGACACTGGTCGAGCGTCTCTCGGCGCACAGGGCGGTCCAGGTGCGGTACCGGGTCGGCGGCAAGATGCCCCTGCACGCGACGGGCATGGGGCTGGCCCTCCTCGCCTTCGCGCCCGGCGAGGTGCAGGACGAACTGCTCGCGCGGCCGCTGCACAGCGAGCCGGACAAGGCGCTGATTCCGGCCGCGGCGATGCGGCGCACGCTCGCCGAGGTGCGCAAGGAGCGGGTGGCCATCTTCCGGCGTACCGAGCTGGAGACGCTGGTGGCGGTGGCGGCGCCGATCTTCGACGAGCACGACGAAGCGGTCGCCGCGATCGGCGTACTGCTCCCCGAACGGGAGGCGCAGCCACGCCGGCTCACCTACGCGGTGCGCATCGCCGCGCAGGGCATCTCGCGCGCCCTCGGCGCCCCCAGCGCGGCCCTGCCACCGGCGGCACTCAGTTCGTGAAGGTGTGCCGGCCAGGGCCGACCACAGCCGCCTCCCCGTTGGGCAGGACGACCTCGGCGGTCGTGCCCGGGGGCACGACGACCTCCAGAAGCAACCGGCCGCCACTGAGTTGCCAGGCCGAACCGACGCGCCCATAGGGCGAGTCGAGCGCTGCGGAGGCCGCGGTGAGACCGCCGCCCGGGAGCGGGGCCACCCGGAAGCGGCGGTAGGCCGGATCGAGGGGCCGCAGCCCCGCGGTGTGGCGGTGGAGGAAGCTGATCACCGCTCCCTTCGAGTAGTGGTTGAGCGACTCGTGGGGTGTGCCGTCGTCCGCGATCCCGTTCCAGCGCTCCCACATCGTGGTCGCGCCGCGATCGAGCATGTGCAGCCAGGACGGCGGACCGTCCTGGAACAGGAGCTCGTAGGCAAGATCCGTCTCGCCGTGTTCGGCCAGCACCGGCAGGAGGAAGGGCGTCGCCAGGAAGCCGGTGCCGACATGGGTGTCCGCGGCCCGGACGAGGCCGACAAGCTGCGCCACGGCGTTCGGCACGGCCTCCTTCGGGATGAGCCCGAAGGTCAGCGCTCGCGCGAGGTTGGCCTGTGTGGCCGGGCGCACCGTGCCGTCGGCGGCGAGGAACTCGGTGCGCCAGGCGGCAATGACGCGGTCGGCGAGCTCGGCGTACCGCGCAGCCTCCGCCGGCTTGTCGAGCACCTCGGCGATACGGGCCATCAGCCCCGCCGAATGCGCGAAGTACGCCGTGGCGACATCGCTCTTGTCGCCGGCGACGAAGGCACCGAAGTCGTCGACCTCGTTGCCCGGCTCCAGCCACTCACCCCAGTGGAAGCCCGTGTCCCACAGGTAGCGCTCGTGCGCCGCCTCGGGGCCGGTGCGACCGGGGTGCCGCCCGGCGGCGGTCATCCGCTCGGCACGGCCGACCCAGCGCACCATGTTCGGCCACAGATCGGCCAGGATCCGCTCGTCGCCGTACGCGCGGTACAGCTCCCACGGCACGATGACGACGGCGTCACCCCAGCCGGCCGAACCCTGCAACGCCGCGGTGGGACCGTGCGGGCCCTCCGCGGGGCCGTGCGGCGAGATGTTGGCGATCGTGCCGTCGGGCCATTGCTCGATCGCGACGTCGCCCAGCCATCTGGCCGAGAATCCGGCGACGTCGAACAGGAACGCGGCCGTCGGCGCGTAGAGCTGCCAGTCGCCGGTCCACCCCGCCCGCTCCCGGTGGGGACAGTCGGTGGGGATCTCGCAGGCGTTGGCGCGGAAGCTCCACACGGCGGCTTCGTGGAGCCGGTTGATCCGGTCGTCGCTGCACGAGAACCACCCGGTGCGGCGCAGATCGCTGTGCACCACGACGCCCGTGACATCCTCCGGTGTCAGATCGTCGGGATGCCCCTCGATGGTGACGTACTGGAAGCCGTGTGTCGTGTGCCGCGGCTCGAACACGTCTCCGGGCCGACCGGCGGAGATGACGCGGTCGACCTGCCCGGCGGGCAGCGGCGCGGGCAGGAACGGCACCGCGGGTCTGAGATGGTCGGTGGTGAGATCGCCGTCCGGATCGAGCGCCTCCCCGTGCACGAGCGTCACGTCGCTGCCCGCCGGGCCGAGGTTGCTCAGACGGACCCAGCCGTTGATGTTCTGGCCCAGGTCGACCAGTTGCCGATCGTCGGCGCGTCGTACGACCGACCTCGGCCGTAGCTCTTGGATGCGTCGCGTCGGTGGCGCCGACGACCAGAACAGCGTCTCGTAGCCCAGGTCGGCCGGCTCCACGGGGCGCCGTCCGACCGCGTCGGTGGCCCGCCGGTCGTCGGTCACACCGTCGATCAGGTCGGCGCGGGCGAGGCTCGACGGCCGTGACTCCCAGCCCGCGTCCGTCCCGAACACCTCGGTGGCGCCGTCGGCGTACTCCACATGCAACTGTGCGAGGAACGACGTGCGTTCGCCCCACTGATCGACGGCACGGAAGATCCCGACCTGACCGCGGAACCAGCCGTCGCTGAGCAGCGCCGTCCAGGTGACCGACCCCGGCCGGAGCAGCGGGGTGACGTCGAAGGCCTGAACCGGCACCCTGGCGGAGTAGTGCGTGTACCCGGGGGTCAACTCCAGATCGCCGACCCGGACCCCGTCGAGGAAGGTCTCGTAGAGACCATGCGCCGTCGCGTACAGCCGAGCGCGGCGCAGCGGCCGCCGGATGACCAGGCGAGCACGCAACTCATAAGCGGGGCGCGGGACTTGGGGGAGCGGGTCGGGTTCGCTGGGCCGGATCCACGAGGCGGTCCAATCCTCGGCGGCGAGCAGGCCCGTCTCGAAACTCGCCGCGGCGGACCAGCCGGACTCCCCTCGATCGGTCCGCACCCGCACCCGCCAGCTCACCGGCTGCGCCGACCCGACCGGATCGAACGGCCATGCCTCAAGGACACTCCCGGCGGACTCGACCCAGTCCGAGAAGTGCGCCACGCCACCGAACTCCGCCCGGATCCGGTACGCCGTCTGGGCGAGCGTGTTCTCCGGGAGCCGCCACGACAGCCGGGGCGCGGGTTCACCGAGCCCGAGCGGAGAACCGAGATGTTCGACGGCCAGCGCGGTCGGCGCGCTCATGCCCTGACCGGCACAGGCCCGCCGACCGTGGCTGCGATCAGGTCCAGCGCGTCGGCGGTCGGCCCCAACGTGGCCGGGAGATTGAGGTAGCCGTGCATCATCGAGCGCACCATCACCTGGCGCACGTCCACGCCCGTGGCCGCGAGCGCCGCCGCGAAGGCCTCGCCGGAGACCCTCAGGTCGTCGTACTCGGCGTTGAGCACCAGCGTCGGGCACATCCCTCGCAGGTCGGACAGGATCGGGAAAGCGTATCCGTCGGCCTTGCTGAGCGGGCCGCCGAGGTAGTTCCGGTTGAAGAAGCCGTGTGCCTCCGGCGGGAAGTGGAGCACCTGGGGCACGTGGCTCATCAGCTCGGCCAGCTCGGGTCCGAGCGGCGGGAGCACCGCGTGGGCGACGCCGTAGGCGAAGATCAGGTGGGCGGGGGGCCGGCGGTCCTCGTCGCGCAGCTTCAGGGCGGCTCCGGCGGCGAGGTTCGCGCCCGCGCTGGCCCCGCCGACGGAGATCCATCCGGGATCGACACCCAGATCGGCCGCGTTCTCGCGGACCCAGCGCACCGCGGCCACGACGTCGTCGTGGGGCAGCGGGTAGTGCACGCCGTTCCGGCACAGTCTGTAGTCGACCGAGACCACGACCGCGTCGGCCCGCCGCGCCACCTCCCGCGAGGTCCAGTCCGCCTCGGGCATGTCCAGGTCGCCCATCATGAAGGCGCCGCCGTGCATCCACACGAGTGCGGGGCGCCCGGTCGCTCCTGGACGCTCGCCGTAGATCCGTACCGGCACCGGACCGTGCGGCCCGGGCGCTTCCGCCGCGCGAACCGTGACGTCGGGGACCTCGTAGTCCGGCCAGGACTCGAACGCCACCCGCCGCTCGGCGTACTGCGGGTCCTCGAAGAAGGCTTGCATGCTGGGAACACCCTCGATGTGCGCGAAGCGCTGGAGGGACTCAGGATGAATCGGCATGCGTCGCAGCGTTCCGTTCGCGCTGATCCACGTCACCTGGCCGCTCCATTGAATGGAACGCCAGGACCGACTGAACGGAACGTCAGGACCGGCCCGAGTACCGGAGCCGGCGGACCCGGACCTCGCCCTCGGTCGCGAACCGCCCGACGCCCCGGCCCGTGAACGCCTTGGCGGTCTCGAAGCACCAGTGCCGGCAGGTATTCGAACGACGAGGTGACGAGGTGGTAGTCGTCACCGACCCGCACCACGCCGGGGTCCGGGTCGAATCCCGGGATCAGCGGACGGGCCATGGCGTGACGAGCTTCCGCAAGAAGGCGAGCGACTGCTGGTGCAGGGCGGTCACGTCCTCGGCGCCGTCCCAGAAGTGGCTCGCGCCGGGCACGAGCTGCAACTGCGCGGACCCTCCCGCCGCGGTCAGGGCCGCGGCGAAGCCGACGCTCTGCGCGGTCGGCACCAGCGTGTCGCTGTCGCCGTGCATGACCAGCACGGGCGGCGCGTCGGCACGCACGTGGTGGACAGGGCTGGCCTCGCGGGCGAGGTCCGGGACCTTCGCGGCCGGCGCTCCCAGGAAGAGCGCCTCGCGCGTGTGCGGATCGGCGGGGTCGGGCATGGCGGTCAGGTCGGTGACCGGGAACCACGCGACCACTCCGGCCACGGCGGAGCCGGTCAGCGCGGCCAGCAGGGCGAGATGCCCGCCGGCGGAGTCGCCCCAGAGGAACACCTGCCCCGCGCCGACCCCGTGGGGCGCCATGAGCTCTGCGACGGCCGCGACCGCGGCGCGAACGTCGTCGGCCGCGGCCGGGTAGGGCGCCTCGCCACTGAGCCGGTAGTCGATCGCCGCCACCGCGAAGCCCGCCCGCACCATCGCGGGGTAGAAGTCCTCACCCAGGCGCGGCAGCGGACGGCGACGCGAACCGCGTCGCCATCCACCGCCGTGCACGTGGACGATGACCGGCACCTCGACAGCGCCCGCCGCGGATGCCGCGTCGGGCAGGTACAGGTCGAGTTCGAGCGGGCGGAAGCCCGGGATCGCGCCGTACTCGATGCCGTCGAACCGCCTCATGCCGTACCGCGCGTGAGCTGCTCGGCGCCCTTGTGGAACCGGCCGCCCTGCACGATGGCGACGAGGTTCCCGGCGTCCTGCAGCACCGTCACGTCCCGCGTCGGGTCGCCGTCCACGACGAGGATGTCGGCCAGGTATTCCGGCGCCAGGAGGCCGACCGGGAGGTCGAGGACCTGACCTCCGTGGAAGGTGGCCGCCTTGAGTGCTTCGAGCGGGCTGTAGCCGAAGAGCTCGACGAAGAGTTCGAGGTCGCGGGCGTTACGGCCGATCGGGTTGTTGGGGAAGCCGTAGTCGCCGCCCGGCAGCACGCGCAGGCCGCGCCTGCGGAGCTCGGGGTAGAGCTTCGTCATCGCGTCGAGCGCCTTCACCGAGCCCATCCTCTGGGCCATCGCGGTGTCGATGCCGAACTCCTCGCCTTCGTGGACGTTGGCCCACATGATGCCGACGGCCGGCGAGAGGAAGACCGAGTCCTTCGCCTCGTCGAGGAGGTCGATCGCCTCCTGGTCGGCGTAGGAGCAGTGATAGATCGAGCGGAAGCCGCTGGTGACCGCCCGCTTGATCGACTCGGGGTTCTGGGCATGGCAGTTGAGCCAGACACCGGACTCGCGCGCCTGCTCGCCGGCGGCCCGCGCCTCCTCGGCGCTGTACTGCGTCACCATCGACCCGCCCTCGAAGAAGACGTCGTCGTTGCTCATCAGCAGCTTGACGCTGTCGAAGCCGATCGCGGCCTGCTCGCGTATGAACGCGCGCACCGCGTCCGGCCCCGTCTTCTGCTCGCGCGGGCCGTCGGGGCCCATCCGCACCGGGTTGTTGTCGCGCTCGAACGACGCGGCACGCATCCGCGGTCCCACCGCGGCGCCGGCCTTGATCTGCTCGCGGAGGATCACCTCGGTCGGCACGGGGGTCAGCGAGCCGGCCGAGTAGGCGCTGGTGAAGCCTTGGTCGAGGAGGATGCGCGCATTGCGCTTCGCGAGCTCGAGGTGCTCGTCCGGAGACGGCATGTGATGGAAGAAGCTGACGTCCAGCGGCGGGTTGAAGGAGGAATCTATGTGACCGACGGCCGAGGGAAAGGTGAGGTGGCAGTGCGACTCGATCATGCCCGGCATGACCGTCCTGCCCGTGCAGTCGACGACCTGGTCGCCCGGTTGCGTCCGCACGCCACCGCCGGCGACGACCGCCTCGATCGTCTCTCCACGGACGACCACATCGGCACGGACGGCGGGGGCACCCGAGCCGTCGAAGACGTTGCCGTCGACGAAGAGGATGCGCTGCTCGGACATCTCAGGCCCCGATCATGTTGTAGCCGCCGTCGGCGACGAAGTAGCTGCCGGTGATGTGCTGGGCGTCCGCGGTCGCGAGGAGGAGCGCCGTACCGGCGACCTCCTCGGGCTTCGGGATGTGGCGCATCGGGGTCATCTCCCGCAGCTTCTCGCCGCGTCCGTTCTTGTAGTCCTCACGGTTGAGCATGCGCTCGGTCTCCATGAAGCCGGGCGCGAAGGTGTTCACCCGGACCTTGGGCGCGAACGCCTGAGCGTACGACTTCGTGATGCCGAGGACGCCGTACTTCGCGGCCGCGTACTGCGGAGCCCGTGCGCTGCCGCGGACCACGACCGTGGAGCCCACATTGACGATCGAGCCGCCGTCGGGCTGTTCGAGCATCCGGGAGCCGAACTCGTGGGTGCACAACAAGGTTCCCTTCAGATCGACGGCGAGCGTGTGGTCGATCGCCTCCTCGGTGATCTCACGCCACGACATCTGGTCACTGGCCATGTCGCCCACATTGTTTATCGCCACGTCGACCCGGCCGAAGTGGCCCCACACCTCGTCGGCCATGCGCGCGATCTGCGCCCATTCGACGATGTCGGCCTGGACGAGGAAGGCGTCGTGCCCCTCGGCCTCGACGCGGTCGGCCGTACGGCGTGCGCCCGCCTTCGAGTTCCGGAAGTGGATCGCCACGTCGGCGCCCTCCTGGGCCGCCCGCACGGCGATCTCGGCGCCGAGGCCGGTGCCGGCACCGGTGACCAGGACGACCTTGCCGGTGAAGCGCTGCGGATGATTCATGGGTCCGCCTTTCAGACGAGGGTGCGGCCGCCGTCGACGTACATGACGTGACCCGTCACGAACGCGGACTGCGGGGAGCAGAGGAACAGCAGGGGTGCGACGACATCGTCGGCGGTGCCCAGCCGGCCGGCCGGAACGAGACCGACCATGCCTTCGCGCACGCCGGGCCTGTCGAGGTAGGCGCGCGTCAGGTCGGTCTCGGTGTAACCGGGCGCGACGGCGTTGACCGTGACGCCGTGCGGCGCCCACTCGCGAGCCATGACGCGGCAGAGCTGGTTGATACCGCCCTTGGTGGCGGCATACGGAGCGTGGTCGGCGTGCGCCAGCATTCCGGAGACCGAGGACAGCAGGACGATCCGGCCGTAGCCACCGGACACCATCAGAGCGCCGGCCGCCTGAGCGCTCCACACGGCGCTTTTGAGGTTGACGTCGATGATCCGGTCCCAGACGTCGTCGGGCGTCTCGAGCACCGGGCGCCGGTCGTTGATGCCCACCGCGTGCACGAAGACGTCGAGGCCGCCCATCGTCTCGGCTGTCCCGGCGACCGCGGAGCGAGCGCTCCGGGGGTCGGTGAGGTCGGCCGCGCGGGTCGCGATCGAGAGGCCCGCCTGCACGGCCTGCTCGGCGAGGGCGGCGAGTCGCCCTTCGTCGACGTCCGTGACGGTCACGCGTGCACCGTGTTCGGCGAGGCCGAGGGCCGCAGCCGCACCGATGCCGCCGGCACCGGCCACCAAGGCCGCGCGATGATCGAGTCCGAGCCAGTCATCCATGCGAGGGATGAAAGGCGATGGCGTGTGATCCGCACTACGTTCGTTTCAATCATTGGAACGTGCGGAGGTTCGATGCCATTGCTCGGCACAGCACTGCGTGTGCTCCCGTGCGCGCACCACACTGGGCGCCATGACTCGGTTGCCCCGCCTCACCCCAGGTGAACTCGACCTCGGCCAACGCCCCCTCTACGACGCGATAACCGGCGGGCCCCGCGCCGGCGGTCCCCAGCTCTTCGCCCTCACCGACGCAGAGGGAGGACTCAACGGCCCGTTCAACGCGATGCTGTTCGCACCCGGGGTCGGGGCGGCCCTCCAGGAGCTGGGCTCGGCGATCCGTTACCGGACCTCTCTGAGCGGTCGAATCCGTGAACTCGCCATCCTCGTGGTCGCGGCCCGGTGGGACTCGGCCTTCGAGCGCTACGCCCACGAGCCGATCGGCCGGGCCGCGGGTCTGACCGACGCGGAGATCGCCGCGGTGAGCGCCGGCACGCCGCCTGACCTCGCGGACCCCTCCGAAGCAGCGGCCCTCGAACTGGTGCGGGTCCTGGCCGCGACTGGTGACGCCGACGACACCGTCTTCGAACGAGCCGTTTCATTGAACGGCATCGAGGCAGTGGTGGAGCTCACCACGCTGGTGGGCTACTACGCGACGCTCGCGCTGCAGTTGCGCGTCTTCCGCGTCGAACCACCAGGAGACTCCGCATGAAACTCGTGACCTTCAACGACGATCAGGTCGGCTACGTCGACGGCGAGACCGTCGTCGAGCTCGACGTCCCGTCGATGCGCGACTACTTCGAACAGGAAGGGAAGGCCGTGGAGACCGGGCGCCGATTCCCCCTCGGGGAGGTCACCCTGCGGGCGCCGATCGTGCCCAAGAAGTTCTTCCACACCGCCGGCAACTTCATCGACCACCACGACGAGCTGACCGCCGTCGACTGGTCCCACCCGGTGCACAAGGGGATCGTCTTCTTCCAGAACGTCGACGCGATCATCGGTCCCGACCAGCCGATCGTGTACCCCGAGGGGCTCACCAAGGAGCTCGACTACGAACTCGAACTGGCCATCGTGATCGGCAGGAGCGGCAAGTTCTTCGGCCCGGAGGAGGCCGAGGACTACATCGCCGGATACACGATCTTCAACGACATCACCGCGCGTGACATCCAGCGCCGTGAGATGCAGTCGGGCGTCTTCTCCTTCTCGAAGGCGATCGACACCTTCTGCCCCATCGGCCCCTGGATCGTCACGAAGGACGAGGTCCCCCACCCGCACGCGCTCGCGATGGAGCTCCGGGTCAACGGCGAGCGACGGCAGACCGGCAACACCGAGAAGATGATCATCTCGATCCCGCACCTGGTCGCCTATCACTCGGCCCAGGGGTACACGGCCGGAGACATCATCACCACCGGCACCATCTCGGGCGTCGCCGCCGTCCAGCCGAACCCGTTCGACTTCTACCTCAAGCCGGGTGACCGCATCGAGGCGGAGATCGAGGGCGTCGGCACCCTGCGGAACCACGTGATCGGCTGGAAGGACGCGCACGACACCGAGCCGTTCTCCATCGACCTCTACGGCCCGGCGAACTGAGGCGGAGCAGATGCGCATAGCCACGCTGGCCGACCGCGCCGTCCTGCTCACCGAGGACGGCGCGATCGACATCGCCGATGCCTCTTCGGGACGCTTCGGCCCGGACCCCATGGACGTTCTGACCGACTGGACCGAGTTCCGGACCTGGACCGAGAGCGCCGAGCTGCCCGCGGCGAGCCCGTACCGGACCGCCGATCTGGGCGCGCCGGTCCCGCGACCCCGCCAGGTCTTCGCGGTGGCGCTGAACTACCGTCCGCACGCCACCGAAGCCGGCTACGTGCCGCCCGAGATCCCTCTGCTCTTCACCAAGTTCCCCAGCTGTGTCGTCGGCCCGGCCGCGGAGGTCGAACTGCCCGAGGGCAACGTCGACTGGGAGCTGGAGATGGTCGCCGTCATCGGTGCGCCCTGCCATCGGGTGTCCGCGAGTGAAGGCTGGGACGCCGTGGCCGGGCTCACCGTGGGGCAGGACCTCTCCGAACGCGTCCTCCAACTCACCGGCAAACCGCCACAGTTCTCGCTGGGGAAGTCGTACCCGGGCTTCGGCCCGACCGGTCCCGCGCTGGTGACCCCCGACGAGCTGCCGGACCGGGACGACATCGCGATCGAGTGCCTGCTGAACGGCGAGAGCGTCCAGGCGGCCCGCACCAGCGAGATGATCTTCTCCGTTCCGGAGCTGGTGGAGTTCATCAGCGGGGTGTGCCCGCTCCACCCCGGCGACCTGATCTTCACGGGGACCCCGGCGGGGGTGGGCAACCGTCGCGTTCCGCAGCGGTTCCTCGGCCCCGGCGACGTCCTGGTCAGCCGGATCGACGGCCTGGGCGAGATGCGTCAGACCTTCCGGTGAACGCCGCCCGTGCCGGCTGCCGCCCAGGAGGCCGGCGCGGGTCCGCTTCGTCATGGCCCGGACCGCGGCTACGACACGCACGGTCGCCGGGCACATCCACGCCGCGGTGAGAGCAGTCGGAGTTTCGGCGTACTGGCCGGGCGCCGACGGCGGACTCAGTTGCCGGCGCCGAGACCGGACATGAACGCGGACGGGTACCGGTCGCCACGCGCCGCGCCCGGCGGCACCGCCTTCTCGATCTCGGCGAGGTCGTCCGCGGTGAGGACCAGCTCCGTCGCGGGCAGCGCCTCGGCCAGCCGTTCCCGGGTGCGGGCGCCGACCAGCGGCACGATGTCGTCGCCCTGGGCGCTCACCCAGGCGATGGCCAGCTGGGCGACGGTGCAGCCCTTCACCTCGGCGACGCGGCGCAGTGCCTCGACCAGCGCGAGGTTGTGTTCCACGTTTCCGCTGGAGAACCGCGGGCTGAAGCCGCGGCTGTCGCCGGGGCCGGCGGTGCGGCCCGCGGACCAGTGCCCGGAGATGAGGCCACGGCCGAGGACGCCGTACGCGGTCAGGCCGATGCCGAGCTCCCGCAGCGCGGGCAGAATGTCCGCCTCCACCGCGCGGGAGATCAGCGAGTACTCGATCTGCAGGTCGGCGACCGGGTGCACGGCATGGGCCCGGCGGATCGTCGCCGCGTCGACCTCGGAGAGGCCGAGGTGCCGGACGTACCCGGCGTCGATCATCTCCTTGATCGCGCCCACCGTCTCCTCGATCGGTACCGCCGGGTCCAGCCGGGCGGGACGGTAGATGTCGATGTGGTCGGTGCCCAGGCGGGTCAGCGAGTAGGCCAGGAAGTTCTTCACCGCCTCGGGGCGGCCGTCCGTCCCGCCGAACTGCGCACCCGGCCCTCGCAGCATGCCGAACTTCACGCTCAGCTGGTAACTTTCCCGATTCCGGCCGCGCAGCGCCTCGGCGATCAGCAGTTCGTTGTGGCCCATCGCGTAGAAGTCGCCGGTGTCGATCAGCGTGACGCCGTTCTCCAGTGCGGCGTGCACGGTGGCGATACTCTCCGTGCGGTCGGCCGCGCCGTACACGCCCGACATGCCCATGGCGCCCAGGCCCAGCGCGGAAACGGCCGGGCCGGTCGTGCCCAGGTTTCGTGTCTGCATCACGCTCTCCTTCGTCGTCGATCTGCCACCCACTGTGCGCCCGCGCCGCGAGGCGCGGGAGCGGAGCGTTCATCCTGGGAGAGCCGCTCCCTGGATCGGTTCTCCCGCTGCGAGGACCATGGGGACATGCAACGTGAGGAGCTCGCCGACTTCCTGCGCCGCCGTCGCGAGGCGATGCGCCCGGCCGAGGTCGGCATCGCCGACGGCCCCCGCCGCCGCACCACAGGCCTGCGCCGGGAAGAGGTGGCCGCGCTCGCCGGAATGTCGGTGGACTACGTCGTACGCCTTGAGCAGGGCCGCAGCAGCCAGCCCTCGGTCCAGCTGCTCGGCGCGCTGGCCCGGGCCCTGCGCCTGTCAGAGGACGAGCGCGACCATCTGTTCCACCTGGCCGGCCGGCAGCCGCCACCCGCGGACGGAGCGGCCCGCCTGGCCCGCGCCGGCCTGATCCGCATGCTCGACCTGCTCGGCGACACCCCGGCCCTCGTGCTGTCCGACCTGGGCGAGATCCTCGCCCAGAACCGGGCTTCCGTCCTGCTGACGGGCGACCACACCGGCTTCTCCGGCGACCGGCGCTACATCGCGTTCCGCTGGTTCACCGACCCCGCAGCCCGAGCCGTCTGCCCGCCCGAGGAACAGGAACACCACGCCCGCCAGCTCGTGGCCGACCTGCGTGCGGCCGCCGGCCGCCGCCCCGGCGACTCCATGGTCGCCGGACTGGTCGACCGGCTGGGGGCCGCGAGCGCCGACTTCCGCCGGATCTGGGCCGAGCACGAGGTGGCGGTCCGGCGCGCCGACCGCAAGACCTTCCTGCACCCGAAGGTGGGCCCTGTGCGGATGGACTGCGAGACCCTGGTCACGCCCGACCAGCGCCAGCAGTTGCTGGTGCTGACCCCGGCGGACGCCGAGGCCCGCGAACGGCTGGAGCTGTTGCGGGTCATCGGTGTCGAGGAGTTCCCGACCGGGGCGACGGGCCCGACGGCCCGATGAACCAGCCGGCCGTGGGGCACCGGCTCGGTTCGGACATGCCGGTCCTCGGAGCCGGTTGAGGCGACTCCGCGGCTGGGCGGGAATCGGGTCCGGAGGAGTTCACGGCGTTCGGCATGGCCGTACGCCCGGGGAGGGTTGAGGCCCGCAGCGGCGGCAAGGTCCGGTCTGCGAGCGGGCCACGGGACCAGGCAGGCCGGGCTGCGCCGGGGACGCAGCCCGCGCCGATGCCGGAACCGGCGCGCCTCAACCGTCGGAGGCGATGCGGTCGAGCCACTCCCTCAGCAGATGTTGTTCCGCGCCGCTGAGAATGGTCTGTTCGGGCAGCGCGGCGTGCAGGGCGCGGGCGGCGCCTGCCGGGCCCGTGTCCTGCACGGCCGGCTCCTGGTTGGTCACGGCGGTGACCATGGATTCCCGCAGGACGGTCAACAGGGCTGGATTGCGCCGGTCTTCGGACAGGGACAACCAGGTGAGCACCGCGCCGCGCGCTGTGGCATGGATGATCTGGGCCGCGAGTTCCTCGTCGACGCGCAGCCACCCGCCCACGGCGAGGCGCCGGATACGGCCCATGAGAATCTCCATGCCGGCCTTGAAGGCAGCCGACGTGGACCTCGTGGGCTCGCTGTACATCAGGGTGTACAGCGCGGGATTGGCCAGACCGAACTCGACCGCCAGGTCCCAGCCGGCCCGCAGGTCCTCGATGGGGTCCTGCGGGCCGGGGTCGACGTGCTTGGCCGCCAGAAACGTGACGAAGCCGTGCTCGGCCACCGCTTCGAGCAGCCCGTCCTTGTCGCCGAACAGCCGGTAGATGGCGGGCGGCTGCAGATGTGACGCGACCGCGACCGCGCGGGTGGTGACCGCGTCGCGACCCTCTCGCGCCAGCAGGTCGGCGGCGGCCTCAATGATCCGCTGACGGGTCTGCGCGCGCCCTGCGGTCTCGGATTCGGCGGCGGAGGCGCCGTCCCTGAAGCGTGAACCTGGTGGCATATATCGACGGTACAGCATCTGCGTTTCCGACGTTAATATCGATGGTACTGTGAAATTGATTCCACTGGAACCATACCGTTGGAGTACAACATGATCATCGTGACCGGCGCCACCGGACAGCTCGGACGCCAGATCGTCGAACGGCTGCTGACTCGTGTGCCTGCGTCCGGAGTCGGCGTCAGTGTCCGCGACCCCCGGAAGGCGAAAGCGTTCGCCGACCGGGGGGTACGGGTGCGCCAAGGCGGCTTCACCGCAGCCGCCGGCCTCGCCCACGCCTTCGAGGGCGCCTCCCAGGTTCTGATCGTCTCCGTCGACAAGATGGGCGAAGAGGCCGTGCGGCAGCACCGCGCCGCCATCGACGCAGCCGTCGCGGCCGGTGCCCGCCGCATCCTCTACACCAGCCACATGGGCGCCGGCGCCTCGTCGCACTTCCAGGCGTGTCGCGACCATGCCGCCACCGAGGGAGCACTGCGCGCTTCCGGCGTGCCGTTCACCTCGCTGCGCAACGGCTTCTATGCCTCCAGCGCGATGCAGTTCCTCGGTCACGCCCTGCGGTCCGGCCAGGTCGTGCTTCCCTCGGACGGACCGGTCAGCTGGACCGCGCACGCCGACCTCGCCGACGCGGCCGCCGCCGTCCTTGCCGACGAAGGCTGTTTCGACGGTCCGACGCCCCCGCTCACCGCGGCCCAGGCGCTGACCTTCGACGACATCACCGGTATCGCCGCCGAGGTCACTGGCCGCGCCATGACGAGGACCACGGCACCGGACGGCCAGTTCCGGCAGCAGCTGGTGGACGGCGGCGCCCCCGGCGAGATGGCAGACCAACTGCTCGGCATCTTCGCGGCCAGCCGTGCCGGCGAATTCGCCGCCGTCGACCCGACACTGGCCACCTTGCTCGGCCGCGAACCCGTCGCCCTGGGCACGGTCCTGCGTGAGCGACTGACGAACGGCGAGGGACGCTGACCGGCCGTGAGTTCGTAGAACCGGCCCTTGTCGCGTCGCCTTCGGCGGGCCTCGGGTGTCCAAGACCACGGGGGGAAGGTTCAGTCGCGCGCTGGGGCACGGGATGGGCGCGAGCATCCACCTGGCCGCGCTACGCGGTCGGGGTCGGCGTTGCTGGCACGGCCGACTTGCCGACCACGACGGCGTTCAGGTCCTGTCGTCCGGATCATTCCGGTCGTTGAACAAGACTGCTGACTGGCGACGCGGCAGTGGCGCCGGTCCGTGCGCCGGTCCTCGTGCCCAGGCCCCTGT
Organism: Streptomyces sp. NPDC002742; assembly: GCF_042888885.1. Taxonomy (NCBI): domain Bacteria; kingdom Bacillati; phylum Actinomycetota; class Actinomycetes; order Kitasatosporales; family Streptomycetaceae; genus Streptomyces; species Streptomyces sp. NPDC002742. Next base: position 31,581 of record NZ_JBIAQF010000020.1, on the reverse strand, counting down.
CGGCTTCGCGGCGCTGCTTTGGGTGTCTGTAAGCACTTCCTCTGGGCTTCACTGCACGGACTTCTTTCGGCTCCATGGGCAGGCCGGAAGGGGCGTGCCGGAAGGGGCGTGCGGGAGGGGAGTCATGCCCCTTTAGCCAAGGCGATTTGGCCCCGCTTCGATCGGGTGATTCCGCTGGCGGCGGCAGTGGGTCGGCGCGGTAGGTAATGGCACGACTTGCTGATCATCGAAAGCCTTCGCGCTTTTGCTGTGGGTTGCTCCTCATCGCGAGGCTTGCCCGTCCCGTGCCAGAGCGACAACGGTGAGCACCGCTGTCGTGACGGCTTCGGGCTGACTGTCGTGAATGTAATGGGCTGCGTCGGGCACCACGACGTGCTCGCCTCGAACGGTCGTGGCGGCGATCTGGGCCTGCAACGAGGTCCACCGAGTCCGCAGGCCCTTCGGTAGACCCCGGGTCGCACTCAGGATGATCACGGGCACGTCGGGCAGCTGCGAGCAGGCACGTAGCCGCCGGACAGCCGGGATGTGGGTGCTGAGCAGTCGGCTCTCCGCAGTTCTGGTGCGCGTTTGGTACTCGTGCGCGTTGCAGGCCAGCTCCGCCTCGACGAGCAGGTGCTGGACGCGTGGATCGCTGCTCCTTTTGCCCGCTTCCCGCGCGGCCTGCTCGCGAAAAGAGTGATCAGCCAACCCGAGGGCCCTCCTCAGGGCGGACGGCCAGGTAAGTACCGCTTCAGCTGCGCGGATGGTCCAGGGCTGGAAGTCCTCGTGTGCAGGGTCCACGAGGACCAGCCCCGCTATCAGCTTCGGGTGGGCCCAGGCGACGAGTTGGGCCAGCATGCCTCCCCAACTGTGGCCGACCAGGACACATGCCCCGTTTCCCGTATGGGACAAGAGCGCGCTCAGGTCGTCGACCCCAGTGTCGATCGTGACCGGCATGGCGGGATCACTCGCGCCGAGCCCGGCTCGGTCGTAAGCGATGACACGGGTGTGCTCGGCAAGCGCGGACAGAACCGGAGTCCAGGTCAGCGCGGGTGTGCCACTGGCCGCTTCCAGGACCACTGTCGGGCCGTCGGCACCCGCCTCGACCCAGCGCAACACGCGCCCCCCGCGGTCCAGTTCACCGCGCTTCACCCCACCGGGGATCATGGCGGACATTGCCTGCGCGATGACGTCCATCCGTCGAGCCTTGCACGGTTCCGCCTATCGCGTCAGGCCCCCTCTCACCGCGAGGCCCAGCGCCCGACTTCCGCCCATCGCCCACCGAGTGGAGTCAGATCAGCTTCTTACACCGCGGAGCCACTTTTCGTCGGTGCGGTGGAACCCCAAGAAGTGCTTGCAAACACCGTCCGAGGACTGCACCAACTCGGCCTGGAAGTCCCTCAACCGGCGCGGGGGCATGGTGATGAAGTACGGCCGGGCTTCCAAGCGTTCCAGCGACGGCTGCTGGTGGCGCCGCAGCAAGTGCCTGTGCGCGCTCCGCAGTCCTGCGCCCGGGGTGGGAGGTTAGTACCCGGCGAGGTTCATCTCGGCCCTGGCCACCCGCAGCGGAGAGCCGAGCCGAGCCGCTGGAACTGCGGGGTGGCGAGGGCCGGAACAATGTGCGTCTCGCTGCGGTGAAGGCCGCGAACGGCCTGCTCAAGTCCGTTGACTCGCGGAGGGACGAGATCTGCTGTGCCGGCAGCTCCGTGATGCCGGACCTCAGTGTGGTTCGCTTCGGGTTCGTGACGCCCATGTACTCGATGCACACCTGCCACTGGCCGTCGACATTGCGCCTGAGGGGGACTTGGTGAGTGTCGGTGTCCTTGTCGCCGTCACTGGGCCTCAGCCGACTCGAATTCGCTGGTCCAAGGGCTGGTATGACCGGATCTCGGGGTACTCGCGCTGGTCGTGGGCGGCTGTCTGAGAAGTAGATCGTCTGTCAGCGGTCGGCTGCTCGTCTTCCGTTCGCTGTGGCCGGGCGGCCTTCTGCGAGCCGGTGAATGCTCGCGTCCCGAGCCGGTTCAGCGGTTCGGCGATCCGGTCTGCTTGGGAGCCAGTCGGCCTATGAAGCCCGGAGCCGTCCCCACCAACTATCGGGCCGGCGCAATCGTGGAAGATGGAACCCATGACAGGGGACGCGAGCGAGATCGTTCTGAGCAAGCAGGACCTTCGTGAGATCGCCGCGTTCGCTGCGGCCTGTGCTGAGGCGGCGCTTGAGGTATTCGAGGCCGATCAGCCGGACGACTCGCGGCCTCGAGACGCGATCAGTGCCGCGTGGGAGTTCGCCCGGGGCGGCGAACGCGGGAAGTCTCTGCGCGACACGGCATCGGCGGCCCTCAAAGCGGCCAAGGGCGCGGATACTGCGGCTGCCCGAGAGGCAGCGTGGGCTGCGATGTCTGCGGCAGGCGCCGCCTACCTGCATCCGTTGGCCAAGGCCACCCAGGTCAAGCACATCCTCGGAGCTGGCGCTTACGCGGCCAGAGCGGCCGAACTCGTCGACGGCGACGATCGGAGCGTTGGTGCCGAAAGTATCGAGCAGACGGTGCATCGTGCGACACCAGTCGTCATTGACGTGCTCAAACGCTTCCCGGCGGCGCCGAGTGGCGGCGGACGGGTCGGTGAGTTGATCCGCATGCTGGACGCTGACCTTCGTTCACTCACCATCGCTGAGTGATTCTGAGCGTCCAGGCGGAGCGGGCCTCACATCCGTCAGCGGTTGATTCGAGGTTCGTCCGCCCACGATTCCTCGTCCTCGATGTCCGCGTGCATCGGAGCGCATGCCGCCTTGAGCAGTTCGTCGCGGTCGAGCTCGGCGATCGGCTGCCGTCTGCCGGTCACACGAGGTGATCAGCCTCCGATGGCTCCGTCAGCGTGACTTGTGGCCGTGGACGCAACCGAAGTGGTCCTCGCGGGACTCTGGACCGGTAGTTCGTAACTCGCCTGGTGAGGAGACAGAGATGACCCCCTGGAACAGCGAGACCCTTGGTTCCTGCGCCTTCGTCGACCCCTATGCCGCACCTTCCCGGGACAGCGCCTGGGCGGCTCCGGACCGGCCCCGCGATGACGTCGACTCCCACATGCCGCCGCCCGACGCCGCCCGCCGCTTCGGCTACACCCTCGACCCGCACGACCAGCGACGCCTCGCCCTGCATGCGACACTCACCGCCGCGGGCATCCCGCCGATGCCCGAAGACCGTGCAGTCATCGACCAGATCAGCTCTCTGCCCGCAGACGTCAACGACGTCCTCCAGCGCTGGCTGCACCACGCCCTGTAGCGACCGAGGCCCTGTAGCGCGCGAGGGAGTCTTCTAGCCTCGCGACGGCCGGCCTACCCGTGAATGCCTCGCGACATCCCGCGCCCCGAACGAGGGAGTTGCGAGGCATTCGAAAGAGCTCAGGCGGCCGTCCCCTGCCGGAGCCGAGGCTCACATCCGCAAGCACACAGGCCGGGGCCGGTGGTTCGGAGATCGGCCCCGGGCCTCACCTGGTGCGCTGTCCGGCACGCAGGACGCTCAGATAGCGGCGTGACGCCCGGTCGCCCATCCGCGTGCGGATGCGTTCGGCGATGGCATCGAGCAGGGGTTCACGGACGTCGAGGGCGAGCCTGCGGTACAGCGACGTCGAGCGGAGGAGATCGGCGAAGCCGTCCGCGTCGAACCACTGAACGGTTGGGTACCAGCGCACGATCGTCGGGCCGAACAACCCTCCGGGATCGTCGACCAGGCCCCAGCCCTCGTCGGTGGCGCGAACGTCCTCCTCCAGCGGCGGATGACACCAGTCGGGGTTCCCGGGGCAGAACCGCTCGTGGAGATCCGCGGTCTCTGCGTACACCTCGGGCTCTCCCGGCCGGCGGACAACGACGTGGCCGAGCAGCGCCGTCCAACCTCCGGGACGGAGTACGTCGTGCGCTCGGCGCCAGCCGACCGACGGGTCGACCCAGTGCCACGACGAGGCGGCCACAAGAACATCGAAGCGTCGACCGCGGTCGTCCCACTCCTCGAGTGTCGACGTCTCGACTTCGACGTTACGGAAGGCGGCCATCCGCCGCCGGGCCAGTGCGGCCATTTCCGCGCCCGGCTCGACGGCGGTCACCGAGCATCCGAGCGCCGCCAGAGAGCGGGTCGCCTGGCCGGTACCGCAGCCCACCTCCAGTACCGACGACCTGTCGTCCATGCCGGTGACGGCTACAAGGTCCGCGAACAGTTCGTCGGGGTACCCCGGCCTGACCCGGTCGTAGAGTTCCGGCACCTCGTTGAACACCCGGCCGAGGTCGCGTTGGTTCGGGCGCATCATCGGGTTTTCCGTCACGAGCGCACAACCTATGAGGCTCGTCCACGGACACGCCACCGGATTACCGGCGACCGCTGACAGGCTGCCGCAGCCCGTTGTGCCGGCGAAGCCCGATTCCGCCGCTCCCCACCTTCGCCACGATCCCGTCCAGCACGGCCCCGGTCCGGAAGAACCTCGGCCTTCGAATCCCGGATGGGACTTCCGAGCCGGCTGACGCCGGCTTCGAGTCTCGGCCGTCCGTCGGCACATCGGACGGGCAGCCACTGCCCCGCTCAGGAACGCAGCTCAGCGTTTGCGGACACATCGGCTCCGAGGTCCGCCAGTGAGTGGGCTTCACCCAGGTGGGACGCACCGACAGCGTCAGCTCAGCGGACACGCAAGGTGCGAGGTCGTTCCGCGCGACCGGTCGCGCGTCGCCCAGCGCACGGCTTTCACCCCGCAGGTCACCACGCCGGCGCTCTCGCGACTTCACATCCGTTCGGACACGGGCGCTGTCGGGGCGGCCTTTCGCCGGTCGCGTGCCGCGGGCCTTGGGAACGCTTCACGCGTGAGCGATGAGTTTGGGCAGCGGAGCGGGTCTGCCCTGGTATGACTCGAATCATCGCTGACATCTCGGTCTCCCTCGACGGATTCGTCACCGGGCCCGGCCCCGGCCCGGACAACGGTCTGGGCACCGGCGGCGAGGCCTTGCACACCTGGGCGTTTTCCGACGACCCCGACGACCACCGGATCCTGCGCGAGGGGACCGCACGCTCGGGCGCTGTCGTCCTCGGCCGCCGGCTCTTCGACCTGGTGGACGGGCCGAACGGCTGGGGCGACGAGTCCGGCTATGGAGCCGGCGAGGTCGGCAGGCCCGCGTTCGTCGTCGTGACGAGTTCGCCCCCGAGGTCGGTGCGGCTCACCGACCTCGACTGGACGTTCGTCACCACTGGTCTTCTTGACGCCGTCACCACCGCTCGGGAGCGCGCCGAGGCGGCGTCGTCGGACAGCGGCAACGACCTCGACGTCGTCCTCATGGGCGGCGGCGCCACGATCGCGTCGGCGTTCGACGCCGGGCTGGTCGACACGCTGTCTCTGCACCTGGCACCCGTCGTGCTGGGCGCCGGGACGCCCCTGTTCACCGGCGGAGTGCCGCGCACGCTGGTGCAGCGGAGCGTGACCCCGACATCGACCGCGACGCACCTGACCTACGACGTCCTCTGACGAGGGCGCCCAGGAGCTTCGCATCGAGCAGCCGGTGGCGCCTGGCCGGCCACCCGTTCCTCAGCCGTTTCAGCAGCGGCGCCCGACCGTACGCCCCCCCGATTCACGGAATGCCGTCAGGCACTCATCTTGCCGCTTGACCTGCGCGATTGAGGGGCGGCTCGGTCGAGCATGCGGGCCGCGTCGGCCCTGACCCGTTGAGGCACGGCGCGCTGCCGATCCGGTCACCCTGACCTGAGCGCACTCGGCTGGGCGAAACCGCCCGCTCTCAAAGAGGTGCCGCTCTCCGAGCGTGAGCCTGTACGCGGTGAGGCAGGATCCTCGTCATGAGGACCACTGATCTTGAATTGCTGACTGCACTGGAGACGCTGAAGTCGGCAGCGAAGGCTGCACGGCCCGGGACGGTGGCGGTATGGGCGGACATCTGGGCCGTGGCGGTGCGGGGGCTTGAGGCGGCGCTGGACGCGGATGTCCAGGCGTTCGCCGCCGGCGGTGTGGAGCTCTCCCAGCTCCCGGCAGCCGATCAGTTCGTCGGGACGGCGAGGGCTCAGGCTTCGGTGCTCGCGGACCTGGCCGGCCTGGCGACAGAGGAGGAGATCGAGGGACCGTGGGGCGTCCGCGTTCCCACGGTCCCCGGGGATTCCGGATACGGGGAGGGCGCAGGGGACGGACAGCTCCACTGCGTGTTCCACCTCTTTCAGGCCGCCGAAGCCGTCCTCACCGACGACCACGGCGCTCCGGCCACCCGAGTGGACCTTGTCACTGACAGCACCCGCTACCTGGACCTTGCTCGCCACTACCTCGAACTGATGGCAGCCAAGCCTGCGTGAGTGGCGCATTCCTCCGCCGGTCGGCCAGATTTCAGCACACAGAACTCGTGACCGTCCGGGTCGGCGAGCACCACATGCCCCTCCTCCGGACGTTGACCGACGTCGATGTGCCGGGCGCCGAGTTCGAGCGCCCTGTCCACCGCCTGCTTCTGGTTGTCGAGGGACGTGCTCGTCAGGTCGAAGTGCATGTGGTTCCGGCCGGCCTTCGGCTCCCGGGCCGGGAGGAAGCGGAGCCGGAACCCGGTGTCGTCGCTGGGCAGCAGCGTGATGCCGGCGGAGGGGTCCTCGGACCTCTCCCAGCAGAGAAAGGCGGCCCAGAAATCCGCGAGACGGAGCGGGTCGTGGGCATCGAAGCAGAGCGCGTGCAGATGAGAAGTCATCCGTCGGTCTCCCGGCAGGGGAAGGCGGTCGGGCTGGAGCCTGACCCAGCCGCGTCATCCGGTCAACTGATTAACACCCGGCGTTCGTCCGCTGTCGAGCACGATCGAAACGGCGGCCCGTCCACGACCTCACAGTCTCCTGAGGAGGTTCGTCGGGCGGCCCTCGCGCGGGTCCTCGCCCTGCCCGCGTCAGCCGCACCGCCACAGCGGCTTTCAGCCTTCGGCCCAGCTCGGTACCTCGGCCGTCGATTCGACCCGACCCAGCAAGTGCCCGATGACCGCGTCGAATCAGCCCCGTGAATCCGGGTGAATGTCTGCCTGCCAAACTGCTTCGGCCAGGTCATCAATCCCCATGAGACGGCCCCAGCCCTCGGCATTCACGACGGCGTTGCCGCACCGGCTCCCCGTTTCGGCGGGCACCCTCACGTCGGCAGTGGGCTTACGGCCCTGGACGGTCAGGGGGCCATCGACAGGCCTGAGCCACAACACCACCTTGGTTCCACGCGCTCGACACGCGGCCCCGTTCTCTGCGAACGACAGCTGAAGCCACCGTGGCAGCCCGCCCATGTCGCCCCCTCGTTGCAGCGTCCGCACAAGCCCGTCCTGGGCTCACGCGGTTGATGGCGGTTCGAGCCCGAGGTGAAAGCGCAGCAGGCGCACCTGGTCCGGGCCGAGCGCCTCTTCGGCGTCGCGCAGGTGTCTGGTGAGCGTGTCGGCGGTACGGCCCTGAGGCGTCGAGTACGTAGTGGCGGCTTCGCGGGTGAGCCAGGCCGCGATGTCGCTCCGGGCGCGGCCTCGCATCAAGGGTGACGGGTCGGCGACGAGTTCGAGGTCGATGAGCAGCCGGGTCCAGGTGTCGCGTTCGTGCAGCAGCCGGTAGGCGGCCATGCGGATGTGCTGCGGGTTGCTCGCGGAGAGGAGTTCCCGCAGAAGAGGGAGGTCGAGGCGGGACGCCCAGGGCCGCAGAGCGATGGCGACCTGCCGGGTGACCGCGCCGGACGAGTCGGTGAGCAGGGCGGAGAGGGTGTCCGGGTGGGCTGCGCCGAGGCGGCGAAGCGTACGCACGGTTTCCGCCCGGCCTCGGGACCGCGGGTGATCGAGCCAGGACGGGACGAGGCCGGCGTCGTCAGCGGTCCCGGTCTCACCGAGGCCGGCGATGGCTCCCGGCTCGGGGAACGAAGTCATGACGAGACGCCGGTATTGCTCCGCCGGGTCGGACCCGGCGCGGCGCAGCGCGGCCTGAGCGACCGACCGCACGATCGGGTTGCGGTCGGTGAGCGCGGCGACGGCGGGGGTGATGTCGCCCTCTCGCGCCAACGCATGGACCGCTTCCGCGCGGATCACCGCGGTGCCACTGGACAGCAGGGGACGGACGAGGTCGACGGTGTTGGCCGCGGCCGCGGTCCTCACCGCGGCTTCGGCGCACCGGATCCGGGTCAGCAGGTCGTCGTCGTGTTCGGCGGCGTGCAGCATGTGCGCCAGGTCGAGCCGGCCGGCGGCGAGCGCGGTCAGGTGTGCGGCGCGGCGGGTGTGCCGGTCCGGGACGGCAAGGGCGCCGGTCAGCAACTCGACCGGACCTTCCCGGAACACGGTGTCGACGCGGTCGGCCAGCCAGCGGCCCTCACGCCGTTCTCCCAGGGCCACGGCCAGGGCGACCGCCGCGACCAGCACCGCGGCGGAGGGCTCGGCGAGGTGGCGCTCCAGCGCCGACCGGGCACGGTCACGGACCTGCGGCACCCAGTCGGAGGCCCGCAGCGTCAGCACAGGCAGCGCCAGGGTCCCGTGGAGTCCGGCCAGTTGGGCAACGGCGGCCTCACGGACATGGCCGTCGGGGTGGAACGCGGCGACCGTGAGTCCCAGAGGGGAGGACTCGCCCCGCGACAGGCGCCGCACCGCGACCTCCGACCAGCGCGGAGCCCGCGGCCACGTACGGCGTGTCGCCACATCGAGCATGAGCCACACACGGGGCTGTGCCCGCAGCAGGAACTGTTCGGTTCCGGCAACCAATCCGGGGTCACCGTCGCGGTCGACGGCGAGCAGCAGAGCGGCCAGTTCATCGGCGTTGCGGCCATGCCGGGACTCGACGACGGCTGTGGCGTCGCGGAGTTGCTGTGCGGTCGGCCGAACGGGGAGGCGGTCGTCGTGCGGGTGCGCCGGGACGCGGGGAGCGTCGCCCCGGCCGCGGAGTCGCGGCAGTAGGTTCCGTACGATGCCGCGGGCCACGACATTCCCCTTCCGGTTCAGCGGGCCGGCTGCTCGCGCGGCCCGGACCTGAGGATCCTCCTCAACCCACGGGCAGCGCGAGCGATTTCCCCGGGCGGGGATTCCGGCGTCTCAGACGGTCGGCTGTCCGTGGTCCGGGTCTGGCTGGGCGGTGTCGTCCGAGGCTGGTTCCGGTCTGGTGTGGAGGACTTCGCGGGCCTGTTCGGCGGCGCGGGTGATGCTTTCGCTGATGAAGTCGAGGAAGCGGGCGATGTTCTCCAGCCGGGTGGCGGCGGGGGTGTCACGGCCGAGGACGGCGACGCCCTGTCGTGCGGTTTTGACGAGTTCGTCGTTGGCCCGGGCACTGGCGATCGTCGCCTGGTAGAAGAGTTCGTCGTCGACGACATAGCGGTCGCGGCGGCCCTCGTCGCGTTCCCGGCGGACGAGGCTCTGGCTCTCCAGGAACGTGATGGCCTTGGAGATGGAGGCCGGGCTGACCTGGAGACGCTGAGCGAGCTGGGACGCGGTGAGGCTGCCCGCGTCGGCGGTGAACAGGCAGGTCAGCACCCGGGCCGTCATCTTGGGCAGGCCCGAGGACATGAGGACGGTGGTGAACGTCTCCTCGTACTCGGCCACGGCCTCGGCGTCGCGTCCGTGCGGCTGGGGGGCCGACTCCGGCCCCCGGGAGGGGGCGGCCCGGCGCCGGTGGGCACGGCGTTCGGTGGCGCGATGGGCCAGGTCGGCGCGGTAGGCGGTGGGGCCGCCGTTGCGCATCACCTCGCGCGTGATCGTCGAGGTCGGGCGGTCGAGGCTTCGGGCGATCTCGGCGTAGGGGAGGCTGTCGGCCAGTCCCAGCGCGATCTGCTGGCGTTCCTGCTGGGTGAGTCTGCCTCCCGGCATCGCGGTCTCCTCGGTGATCCTCGTGGCGTCCCTGACCCCTCCACTATAGCGTTCACTCCTCATCCATTGCAATGGCCGGAGGGATGAGTGTTGCGTTACTTCCAAGACCGTTGCAACAATTTATAGGCTCTGAACTGCAGAGATGTCTATTCTGTGCAACGAATACGTTGCCTGGTTATGGAAAGCAACGTAGCGTTTCCATTGTCAGAAACAACGAGTGAGCACGGGAGAACGCGATGCAGAAGTTCGACACCCCCGCCCCGATCTCCGCCGTCCTGGACTTCCCCGCCGGGCGCGTCCAGTTCATCGCCGCGGACCGCGCCGACACCACCGTCGAGGTCCTGCCCGCCAACCCCTCCAGGAGCCGCGACACCAAGACCGCCGAGCAGACCACGGTCACGTACGCCGACGGCGTCCTGCGGATCGCGGCCCCGGCCCCGGGCAGCCAGCTCTTCGGCGCCTCCGGATCGCTGGAGATCACCGTTCAGCTGCCCTCCGGCTCCCGCGTCGAGGGCAAGGCCGCCAGCGCCGAACTCCGCGGCGTCGGACGCCTCGGCGATGTCGCCTTCGACGGCGCGTACCGTCGGATCAAGATCGACGAGGCGGCGAGCGTCCGCCTCACCGCGACCGACGGTGACGTCGAGGTCGGCCGGCTGGGTGGCCCCGCGGAGATCAGCACCGCACGGGGCGACATCCGCATCACCGAGGCCGTGCGCGGCACGGTCGTGCTCCGTACCCGGTCCGGCGACATTTCCATCGCGGCCGCCCCCGGCGTCTCGGCCTCCCTGGACGCCGGCAGCGACTACGGCCGCGTCAGCAACGCCCTCAAGAACGACGGCACCGCCGGACTCGACATCCGCGCCACCACCTCCCGCGGCGACATCACCGCCCGCAGCCTCTGAATCAGGAACCGGGACTGCCCGGCCGGGCCCGTCGCGACCGAGAACCTGCCGGTCGCCGCCAAGCGGCCCGGCCGCCCCTCCCGAGGGTCCTGCGATCCACGAACAGGACCTGGAGAAGCCGTACAAGACCAAGCCGTCCGACGCGACAGAGGAAAACCCATGAAGAAGAACAGCACTCCTTCGACCGGTTCGACTTCGACGTGGACCGGCATGGTGCCGGTCGACGACACGGCCCTGGCCGTCACCGACACCGGCGGTCCCGGTATACCCGTCGTCTACCTCAACGGCCAGTTCGCGACCCAGGGGTACTGGCGTCGGGTCATCGCCGAACTCGGCCCGGAATGGCGGCACATCACCTACGACGAGCGGGCCCGCGGCAAATCGAAGCGATCGGCGGACTACTCCTTCGAGGCCGCCGTCAGGGACGTCGATGCCGTCCTCGCGGCCAGGGGCGTGGACCGGGCCCTGGTGGCGGGCTGGTCGTACGGGGCGTTCGTCGCGGCACACTGGGCCGGCCGCAACCCCGGGCGCGCCCTGGGCGCGGTCCTGGTGGAGGGCGCGCAGCCCTACGACTGGCTGGACGAGGCCATGGAGAAGCGGATCCGGAAACTGTTCCGGCGGATGGGCTGGTTCGTGCCGCTGCTGCGCCCGACGGGCCTGACCCCGCGGATGAGTGCCGAACAGATGGCGAACACCAACATCGAACTCGGCAGGCTCGCCCGCGAGCGCGAGCTGGGCCCCGTGCTGGACGGCATCACCGTCCCGGCGCGGTACGTGGTCGCCTCGGGGGCCTCCCTCGGAAGCAAGGGCGATGAGCAGGAACGGATCCGCGCCGGCCTCGATGCGGTGACCGCCCGCAACCCGAACATCCGCATCAGCGCGAAGGTCGCCAGCAACCACGACTCGATCCTGAAGAAGGACTTCGCGGCCGTCGCCGAGGCCGTGCGCGAGGCCGCCGCCCACGATCGCGGCAAGCGCTGAAGACGCGACCGGCGGACCGATAGCAGGACTCCCGGCACCCGCTACGACGAGGCCCCCGCCTGAGGGCGGCCGTGCGCCGGACTGCCGTCCGGCTTGATGAAGGCGCGGATCATCGGGCGGGTGACTGTCGGGTCGGAGTGTCTGCCCCGGGGTGTGGGGTGCCGTGCCGCTCGCGCGCCCGTGGGGCAAGCGGGTGCGCGTTTCGCGAAGCGAACAGTCAAAGGGGTGGGGTCATGGAAACAGTACGGATCCGGCAGCAGGCGGCACCCGGCGCCTGCGCCGCCTTCGCCCGCTTCGTGCTCTGCGGCGGGGGAGTGGGGCTCGCCTCCAGCTTCGCCGTGGCGGCCCTCGCCCGCTGGATTCCCTGGGGCCTGGCCAACGCCCTGATCACCGTGGCCTCCACTCTCCTCGCCACCGAACTGCACGCCCGCTTCACCTTCGGCGCGGGCGGGCGCGCGACCTGGGGCCAGCATGTGCAGTCGGCCGGGTCCGCGGCGGCCACGTATGCGGTGACCTGCGTGGCGATGTTCGGCCTGCGGCAACTGGTGGCGGCACCCGGAGCGGTGCGCGAGCAGGTCGTCTACCTGTCCGCCTCCGCACTCGCCGGTGTCGCGCGGTTCGCGGTGCTCCGCCTCGTCGTCTTCGCACGCAACCACGCGCAGGACGCGGCCACCGTCCGCACCGCTCCTCCCGTACCCGTGACGGCGCCTCGCGCCACGGCACCGGCTCGCGCCACGACCGTGGCCCGGTCCACGGCACCCGCCGGCCCGGCGGCGCTCTGCCGCGCCGCCTGACCGCTCGACCGCTAGGCGTTTGGGACGAACTGGTAGGTGAGGAAGACCAGGCCGTCGCCGATGGTCCTGGTGTCGACCAGGCGCATCGCTTTCTTGCCGCCGGTCTCGCCGAAGAACCGTTCGCCGGCCCCGAGCACGACCGGGAAGACGACCAGCCGTACCTCGTCGACGAGGTCGTGCTCGATCAGCGTACGGCCGAGCCGGTAGCTGGCAGGGACGACGATCTCTCCGTCCAGTTCCTGCTTCAGCTTCGAGACCTCGGTCACCACGTCGCCCCTCAGAACCGTCGAGTTGTTCCAGCCGGGTTCTTCGAGGGTCGAGGACACGACGTACTTGGGCATGCTGTTCAACCGGTCCGCGAGCTCGCCGCTGCGGGGCTGCCACCGCACCCCGAAGAACTCGTAGCTGGTGCGACCCAGCAGCCATGCCTCGGCGCGCAGCGCCTCCTCGAGCGCGACCTTGTTCCAGTGTTCGAGATCCCTGCCCCCGAACTGCACGAACCAGCCGCCCAGTTCGAAGCCCTCCGCCCCGTCCGGGTCCTGGACCACTCCATCGAGCGAGACGTTCTGCGGCCCGCTCATCACGATCTTTCCCATGGCGATCCTCCTTCGTGCCGGCGCCGTCGTCGGCCACGTAGGTACAGGCGCCGCGGCGCGCGGAAACCGGGCGCCCGCCGACCGCCCGGTTCGCCCCCCGGCCGACGCCTGTACAGGATGGAAGTGCGGCGCGACGCGGGAAGAAGGTGGCGGTGAGGATGGCGGCAGCCGATCTGATGGCGAAGGCGCGAGCCGGGGACGGGCAGGCGTTCCGGGAACTGACCGAGCCGTACCTTCGAGAGCTGCAGGTGCACTGCTATCGCATGCTCGGATCCTTCGAGGACGCCGAGGACGCCCTCCAGAACACGCTGCTGGCCGCCTGGCAGAGCCTCGGCGGGTTCGAGGGACGCGCCTCGCTGCGCACCTGGCTCTACCGGATCGCCACCCACCGGTGCCTCGACGAGCGGCGCGCGGCCAGTCGGCGCCCGGCCAAGGAGTGGGGCGTGGACGTGAGGGACGAATGGCCCGAGCCGACCCGGCTCGGCGAGGTCGTGTGGCTGCAGCCGTTTCCCGGTGCCCTCCTGGAGGGTGTCGACCTGCCGCTCGGCCCTGAGGCCCGCTACGAGCAGACCGAATCCGTCTCGCTGGCCTTCGTGACCGCCCTTCAGGTCCTGCCGCCCCGCCAGCTCGCCGTGCTCATCCTGCGTGATGTCCTGGGGTTCCGGGCGAGCGAGGTGGCCGGCATGTTGGACTCGACCGTCGAGTCGGTCAACAGCGCACTCAAACGGGCGCGCGCAGGCCTGCAGCGTCGGCTGCCTGCGGCCGCAGGCCGCGAACCGCCTCCGGCCGCCGGCTCGCCCGCCGAGGACGCGATCGTGGCGAAGTTCGTCGATGCGTGGGAGTCGGCCGACATGGGTGCGCTGGTGGCCCTCCTGACCGACGACGTCTTCGTGTCGATGCCGCCGATTCCCTTCGAATACATGGGCCGAGACGTCGTGGCCGGGTTCTGCGGCGACATCTTCGGCGCCGGCCGCAGGTTCGACCTCGTCCCATCGCGAGCCAACGGGCAGCCGGCATTCGGGGCCTACCTGCGTGATCCCAACGGCATCAGTCGCGGGGTCGGCCTCTACGTCCTCACTCTCACCGGCGATCGGATCTGCGCCATGACCCGATTCGACAACAGCGTGCTCCCATGGTTCGGGCTGCCCCGATCACTCCCGAGCCGATAGCCGCATCGTCGCGCTCCTCCATGGGGAACCGCTGCATGATCCCGATCCCCGATCCCGATCCCCGATCCCGATCCCGATCCCCGATCCCGATCCCGATCCCGATCCCGATCCCGGATCCCGATCCCGATCCCGGATCCCGATCCCGATCCCGGATCCCGATCCCGATCCCGGATCCCGATCCCGGATCCCGGATCCCGATCCCGGATCCCGGATCCCGGATCCCGATCCCGGATCCCGCGGTCCGGTCAACTCGTGCGTGACGTCCGGGAGATGCGCCTTCGGCAAGTGTGCCTGAGCGGGCGGGAGTTGGGATGTCTTGGCGGTCGGCGGCGTGGTCGGCGAGGCCGACCCGGAGCCGTGGGGCGGCTGTTGCGCATGACATCGCGTGTGGCGGCTGAGGTTGATGTGTTCCACGTGTTTGGCGGTGTCGGTGCGGGGGATGCTTGGCCCGGTCGCGGTGCGATCTGCCGGTGTCCCCACGTCACGGCCTGCGTCACGGCCCACGTCACGGCCTGTGTCATGGCCTGCGTCACCGTGTGTGCCGGCAGTCTGTGGTGTCTGCGTCGGCTATAGCGTTCACTTTCGGTTCATTGCAACGAATCGCCTGAGGGCGTGTTGCGTTAAATGTTGAGTCGTTGCAACAAATTTCGAGCAACTGCCTGCGGTTATAGCGACTCGGCGCAACAACTCTGTTGCTGGATCGGTGAATGCAACGTAGCGTTTCTGTCATCGGAAAGAGCGGGCCGACAGGGCGCGCCACGCCGGAGAAGGAGACATGATGCAGAAGTTCGACACCCCCGCCCCCGTCTCGACCGTCCTGGTCATCCCCGCCGGACGCATCCGGTTGATCGCCGAGGACCGTACCGACACCACTGTCGAGATCCTGCCCGCCGATCCCTCCAGGAGCCGCGACGTGGAGGCGGCCGAACAGATCAAGACCGCCTACGCCGACGGCGTCCTGCGCATCGAGGCCCCGAAGGCCAAGACCGGGATCCTCGGCCCGTCCGGGTCCGTGGAGGTGACCGTCCAGCTGCCCGCCGGCTCCGGCATCGAGGCGAAGACGGCCGCCGCCGAACTCAGCGGCGTGGGACGCCTCGGCGACGTCGCCTTCGACGGCGCCCACGGTCCGGTCACGTTCGACGAGGCCGACGCTGTCCGCCTCACCGGTCTCGACGCCGACGTCACGGTCGTCCGGCTGAACGGCTCCGCCGAGATCAGCACCCAGAAGGGCAGCATCCACATCACCGAGGCCACGCGCGGCACGCTCACGCTGGGCACTCAGATGGGCGACATCACCGTCGGCGCCGCCCGCGGAGTCTCCGCCGTGCTGGACGCAGGCACCGCCTACGGCCGGGTCAGCAACACCCTCAAGAACAGCGGCACCCCCGCCCTGACCATCCACGCCACCACCGCCCACGGCGACATCACCGCCCACAGCCTCTGACCGTCCCGGCAGCCCCAGAAGGAGCACAACCTCCATGACCAGCTCGGCCATCGCGGCGCACGGGTTGCGCAAGTCCTACGGAGACAAGGTCGTCCTCGACGGCATCGACCTGTCCGTCCCCGCGGGAACGGTCTTCTCCCTGCTCGGCCCCAACGGCGCCGGCAAGACCACCGCCGTCAAGATCCTCTCCACCCTCATCAGCCCCGGCCCCGGCTCCGGCCGGATCCAGGTCGGCGGCCACGACCTGGCCACCGACGCGCAGGCCGCACGAGCCGCGATCGGCGTCACCGGCCAGTTCTCCGCCGTCGACGGCCTGATCACCGGCGAGGAGAACATGCTCCTCATGGCCGACCTGCACCACCTCACCAAGCCCGAGGGGCAGCGCGTCACCGCCGAACTGCTGGAGCGCTTCGACCTCACCGAGGCCGCCAAGAAGCCCGCCTCCACCTACTCCGGCGGCATGAAGCGCCGCCTCGACATCGCCATGACGCTCGTCGGCAGCCCGCGGATCATCTTCCTCGACGAACCGACCACCGGCCTGGACCCCCGCTCCCGCCACAACATGTGGCAGATCATCCGCGAACTCGTCACCGGCGGCACCACGGTCTTCCTCACCACGCAGTACCTGGAGGAGGCCGACGAACTCGCCGACCGCATCGCCGTCCTCAACAACGGCAAGATCGCCGCCGAAGGCACCGCCGAGGAACTGAAGCGGCTCATCCCCGGCGGGCATGTGCGGCTCCGCTTCACCGATCCGGACGCCTACGCGTCGGCCGCCTCCTCGCTGAACGAGGCATCCCGCGACGACGAGGCCCTCGCCCTGCAGCTCCCCAGCGACGGCAGTCAGCGCGAACTGCGCGCCATCCTCGACCGGCTGGACACCGCCGGCATCGAGGCCGACGAACTCACCGTGCACACCCCCGACCTCGACGACGTCTTCTTCGCCCTGACCGGCAACGCCGTACCCAACCAGCCCAACCAGCCCAACCAGCCGAGCCGGCCCAACCAGCCCAAGGAGGCCCTGCGATGAGCTCCCTCTCCCTCGCCGTACGCGACTCGTCCACGATGCTGCGCCGCAACCTCCTGCACGCCCGCCGCTACCCCTCGCTCACCCTGAACCTGCTGCTCACCCCCGTCATGCTCCTGCTGCTGTTCGTCTACATCTTCGGCGGCACCATGAGCGGCGGCGCGGGCCGCTCCGCCTACATCGCCTACATCGTCCCCGGCATCCTGCTGATGACCGTCGGCTCCACCGTCGTCGGCACCGCCGTCTCCGTCGCCACCGACATGAACGAGGGCATCATCGCCCGCTTCCGCACGATGGCCATCCACCGCGGATCCGTGCTCTTCGGACACGTCGTCGGCAGCGTGCTGCAGGCCGTCATCAGTGTCGTCCTCGTCGGCGCCGTCGGCGTCGCCATGGGCTTCCGCTCCACGGACGCCACCGCCCTGGAATGGCTGGCGGCGTTCGGACTGCTCGCGCTCTTCGCCCTCGCGGTCACCTGGATCGCGGTCGGCATGGGCATGGGCAGCCCCAACGCCGAGGCCGCCAGCAACAACGCCATGCCGCTGATCCTCCTGCCCCTCATCTCCAGCGCCTTCGTCCCCCTGCACTCCATGCCCGGCTGGTTCCAGCCGATCGCCCAGTACCAGCCCTTCACCCCCGCCATCGAAACCCTGCGCGGACTCCTCCTGGGCACCGAGATCGGCAACAACTGGTGGATCGCCCTCGCCTGGTGCCTGGGTCTGAGCCTCCTGGGCCACCGCTGGTCGAAGGCCCAGTTCGACCGCGACCCCGTCTAGCCAGGGCCGCCCGGCATGACAACGCGGCCCCGCCCGCACACCCCTCCCACCCCAGGGCGGCGTACCCCGACACCTCGTCGGAGCACGCCGTCCTGCCGGCCGTCCCCACCGCCGACCGGGCGAAGGACTCGACCCGGCGTTCGGCAGAGCCAAATTCCTTTGCACCCGCGCCGCTTCGGCACCCAGACTGTCCCGGTGCTGATCCGACGCGAAACGCCCGCCGACATTCCAGCCGTACGCGCCCTCACCACAGCCGCGTTCAACAGACCGGGAACCCTGGTCCCCGCCGAGACCACCCTGCTGGACGAACTGCGCGACTGCGAGGAATGGCTGCCCGAACTGTCGCTCGTGGCGGTGGACGCGCGGGACGAGGTCGTCGGGCATGTGATCTGCACTCGGGGGCACGTCGACACCGCCCCGGTCCTGGCACTCGGCCCGCTCAGCGTGCACCCCGACCACCAGCGCCGCGGTGCCGGACTGGCACTCGTCCACACCGCACTCGGCGCGGCGGACGCACTCGGCGAACCACTGGTCGCCCTGCTCGGCAGCCCGGCGTACTACGGCCGTTACGGGTTCCGTCCCAGCACGCGCTACGGCATCACCGCACCGGACCCCGACTACGGCGACTATTTCCAGGTACGCACCCTCTCCGCGTACGAGCCGACCCTGCGCGGCACCTTCGCCTACGCCGCGCCCTTCAACCACCTCTGACCCGTTGGCCGGCACCATCCGGACGGCCGGCCCCGACGGCCGTCGCATGGGCCCCCGGCCCCAGCGCACGGCCGTTCACGAAGGGATGACCATGCAGACGAGCAAAGCTTGCGACCTGGACGAGATCGCGGCGGAGATCCGTGCTCGTGGCGACCGCACCGGGCGCCGGATCCTGGTCGGCGTCGACGGTCCGGGGGCGTCCGGCAAGAGCACCCTCGCCGCACTGCTCGCCGAGCGACTGCCCGACGCGCTCGTCGTCCACGTCGACGACTTCTACCGCCCCAGCGCCGACGAACGACCCGGCGGCCTCGGCGCGGACTTCGACCTGGAGCGGCTGGAACGCCAGGTGCTGCGACCGGCCTTCGCCGGCGAAACGGCCCGCTACCAGCGCTACGACTGGGAGAGCGACCGGCTCGCCGAGTGGCACGACATCCCCGCCGGCATCCCCCTCGTCATCGAGGGCGTCTACAGCACCCGGGCCGGTGTGCGGGACCTGTACACCTACCGCGTCTACTGCCACGCACCCCACGAACTGCGCCTGAGCCGCGGTCTCGAGCGCGACGGCGCCGCGGCCGAGAGCCAGTGGGTCGACGAGTGGATGCCCGCCGAGGACCGCTACACGGACGCGGAACGCCCGTACCACCACGCCGATCTGGTCCTGGACGGCACAGGCACCGAGAGCGCCGACGGTCCGGTCTTCCACCGGGCGGTGCTGTCATGACCGAACGACGGCGCTCAGGGACACAAGACCGACTGCCGGCCGCGGTCCGGCCGGCTCCGGGCGGCCCTCCCGACGATGCCGTGCGGCAGCTGTGGCAGAAGGCCGGTGTGGACTTCGCCTTCCCTGCCGGTTGCGAGGACGGCTGTCAGGCCCGGCATGACCCGCGGGCCCGACATGACCCGCGGGCCCGACATGACCCGCAGGTCCGACGTTACCCGCAGGCCCGGCATGACCTGCCGGGCCTACCGAAGATCGGAGAGTGCTGTTGACCACGCGTCCTCAGGGACAACGCCCCACGCTGGAGGACGTCGCCCGGCAGTCCGGGGCGTCGCGCTCCACCGTGTCCCGCGTGATCAACGGCTCGCCGCGGGTGAGCCCAGCCGTCGCCGAACGTGTCCGCAGGGCGGTGGCCGAGCTCGGATTCGTACCGAACCAGGCCGCACGAAGCCTGGTCACCCGGCGCAACGACGCGATCGCCGTCGTGGTGACCGAGCCCCAGAACCGGCTCTTCGTCGATCCGTTCTTCGACCGCCATCAGCGCGGTATCCGTCGGGAACTCGTCGAACACGGCGCACAGTTGGTGCTCCTGCTCATCGAAGAGCCGGACGACTACCCGCGGGTGGGCAACTTCCTGAGCGGCGGCCATGTGGACGGCGCACTGCTCTTCTCGCTGCGCGTGGACGACCCGCTTCCGGAGACGGTCGACCGAATGGGCCTGCCCGCCGTCTTCGGGGGGCGGCCACTGCCCGGCCCGGAACACCACGAGCACCGGTACACCTACGTCGACGCCGACAACCGCGGCGGCGCCGCGGAAGCCGTCCGCCACCTGGTCGCCCAGGGACGCACACACATCGCGACCATCACAGGCCCGCTCGACCAGGCAGCCGCGATCGACCGGCTCGACGGATACCGCGACGTACTTCCCGACGGCCCGCCCCACCTGATCGCCGAGGGCGACTTCACCCTGCAGGGCGGGGCGGACGCGATGAGGCAGCTGCTGGAGCGCGGCCCCGGCCTGGACGCGGTTTTCGCGGCATCGGACCTGATGGCCCGCGGAGCGCTGCGCACACTGAGAGAGCACGGGCGCGGCGTGCCCGACGACGTCGCGGTCATCGGCTTCGACGATCTGCCACCCCTGGCGGAGACGGGCGAACCACTGCTGACGACGGTCCACCAGGACATCGAGGGGATGGGCCGCCTGATGGCGCGCCTGCTGTTCCAACGGATACGGGGCGCAGACGAGGCGTCCGGCAGCCGGACCGGCAACCGTCCTCACCCGGTCATCACCCCAACCCACCTGGTCCTGCGAGAAACGGCCTGAGCAACCGCTGTCCTTCCGCGCGCGAGGGCCGCGTCTCTCGCCGACCGGGCACGGGCCCGCCGGTCCGAGGGGCAGGTGGCAACGGTCGCCCGCCGGGCGGTTGCCGCCGCGCAGCAGGCGGGCGCGGTTGCCGAAACACGGGTCGCCGTGGACGAGGCCGGCAACGCCCGCCCCGACGGCGATCACGGCATGTTCCGACCTCAACTCCGCGGCCGTTGAAGGACGTCACCGGGGCGGCCCACAACAGTGGGCACACCGTGCCGGGGAGACGGTGGCGGGCTGACCGGCACGGCCCGGTCCGGCCGGTGCCCGCCGAGTTGTCCGTGAACGCCCCCGGAATTGTTCGTGATCGGTAACAGGCGCATCCCGTGACCGTCGCCCCTCGTCCTGCCATGTGGCCGCAAGACGGCCAAGGACTGGCGAGGAACTGCGCGAAAGCGGGGCGGACATGGCACGGCACGGCGGCGGGCGGGGCTGGTACGGCAAGGTGCTCGGAGCAGCGCTCGGGGTGACGGTGTTGTCCGTCGGTGCCTCGGTGTGGACCGCGCAGGCCGGTTCCGTGGGCGGCGCGTCGCCCCGGGCGGCCGCGTCGGCCACGCCCGGTGGTGGCGTCAAACCGGTGGCGGTGACCATCGTGCACGCCTCGGACAAGGGGGCACACGGCGTCAACATCACCATCGACGACGGCCCCGACCCCGTGTGGACCCCTCAAGTGCTCGACGTGCTGCGGGAGTACGGGGTGAAGGCCACGTTCTGCATGGTGGGGACGCAGGCGCAGGCCCACCCGGACCTCGTGAAGAAGGTGGTCGCTGCCGGGCACCGGCTGTGCGACCACTCGGTGTCGCACGACACCACCATGGACACCAAGTCCCAGGCCTACCAGTCGCAGCAGATACTCGACGCCGAGCGCATGATCACTCAGGCGTCCGGGGGCGTACGGCCGATGTACTACCGCGCGCCCGGCGGGGCCTTCACCCCCTACAGCCGCAAACTGGCCGCCTCCCGGGGCATGCGCCCGCTGGGCTGGAACGTGGACTCCAAGGACTTCGAGCGGCCGGGCACGGACGTCGTCGTCGCCACAGTCGAGCGGGAGCTGCCCAACGGGCCCACCCTCCTGTTCCACGACGCGGGCGGCGACCGCTCCCAGACCGTCGAGGCGCTGCGCCGGATCCTCCCTCGGCTGAAGGAACAGGGCCACTCCTTCGGTTTCCCGGTGCGCTGAGCCCCGGTCCCGGCCGGGGCGAGGATCTTCGGGTCCGGCCGGTCGCCATGGCGGTGGTTCCCTCCTGCGGTGCTCTCCTCGCCGCGGAGTCCCCTTCCCCGCAGTGGCGAGCAGGCACGCTGGAATCCCAGCACCCTCGCCGGCCGGGAGCGTCGTGGCCTTCAGCCGGTCTCAGCCCAACGTCCGAGTACCGGCGGCCCTCGCCGCCGCGCGGAGCGGCGTTGCCTGGCAAGCCTGGACCGCTGCCCTGCCGGCGCTGGCCGAGGAGTACATGGACCGCTGGAGTCTGCGACCGGACGGGCCGCCCATGCACGGGGCTGTCGCACTCGTCCTGCCGGTACTCCGGACGGACGGCTCGCCCGCCGTACTCAAGCTCCAGCCTGTCGACGAGGAGACGCGCGGCGAGCCGCTCGCGCTGCGCGTCTGGGGCCCCCGCCACGCGGTCGGACTGCTGGACAGCGTCCCGGACTCCGGGGCCATGCTTCTGGAACGTCTCGATGCCGCCCGGTCCCTTGAGACGGTCCCCGACGGCACCGCGGCTCTCAGGCACCTTTCCGAGCTGCTCGCACACCTGGCCGTCGCTCCGGCCCCCGCCGGCCTGCCGCTGCTGGCCGACATCTCACGGGCCATGCTCGACCGGGTTCCCACGTACTCCCGTTCTCTGGCGGACCCCTCCGAGCGACGGCTGCTGGCCACGTGCGCGGCAGCGATGAGGGAACTGCTGGACGAGCCGGGCGACCGGCTTCTGCACTGGGATCTGCACTACGGCAACGTTCTCGCCCCTCTGCGGTACTCGCAGGTCCCGGGACGGGCTCCCTGGCTCGCCATCGACCCCAAGCCCCTTGCCGGTGACCCCGGTTTCGAACTGCTGCCCGCACTGCGGAACCGGTGGGACGACGTCACCGGCGCCTCGGACGTGCCCCGGGCCGTACGTCATCGCTTCCACCTCATGACGGAGGTCGTCGGCCTGGACCGCGAGCGGGCCGCCGGTTGGACGCTCGGCCGCGTTCTGCAGAACTGCCTCTGGGACATCGGGGACGGCGCGGCCGCCCTCCAGGCCGAGCAGACGGCCATCGCCCAAGCGCTGCTCGGCTCCTGACCATTCCGGCCCCGGCCCACGGGAGAGGACGGCCCTGCCGAGGCAGCCCGCGTTCGGTGCCGGCAGGGTCGGCAGGGGCCGCAGGGGCGGCGGGTCACTTCCGACCGGAGACAGTTCGGGTCCGGCTCACAGCGGCCGGTTCCGGCACGGCGACGGGTCTGTGTGGGCCAGGGTGAGCGCGGTGACCGTGGCACGCGGGTCGTCGGCGTGAAACCGCAGCGTACGGGCGAAGCCCCGCGCTCCGAGCGGTCGCACGAACTCCACCGCTTGTGTCAGTTCTACCGTCACTGTGGTCTGGCTTCCCACCGCGAGGTCGAGCATCCCGTCCGCGCCCAGATGCAGCAGCCTCGCGTCGGGGTAGCGCCGCTCGACCCGGGCGGTGGCGATGACCTCGGCCGGCACCCGCAGGTCGAACAGGGCGCCGTACCGTATGCGCAGCGAGCCGTCGGCTCCCACGACGTGCGGCCGGACCACGCAGGCCGTGTGCAGGGCGAGGACGATCACCACTCCGTAGCCGTCCACGACGAGCAGGATCGCGTGAACGAGCGGCCATGGGATCACCAGTGCCAGCAGAGTCGTTTCGATGACGGAGACGAAGAGCAACCCGTACATCATGGCCGTCTGGGGTGCGGTGTACGCGACGGCCAGCGCACCGTCGGGGACCTGGTGGCGTCGGCGCAGTACCCACAACCCGAGGCTGTGCAGGGCCTGGAGCTCGTGCGCGACGAGTCGACGCGCGACGACCGGGACCAGAATACGCAGTGCCCTTCGCACGGCCTCCCGTCGGCCGAGGCCGGTCCGTCGCCGGGCGGCATAGAGCCGCCACAGAACCACGGCCTCCAGCGCGAGCACGGTCACCACCAGCGCCTCGGCCCCCGTGAGAATCGCTCCGGGTATCCGTACGCCTGCCACCGCACAGGTCAGGAGAGCCGTCTCGGCGGGAAGGATCAGCCACACCGCCGCCCGCGCGGTCCGCGTTCTCATGACGGCCTCCGGTTCGCCCGAGCGGCCAGTTCCCGCATCACCCGGCGCACCACCTCGGCCTGGGCCGGTGGGTAGTCGGCGAGCAGCGCCTGTTCGAAGCCCGTCACCACGGGGCCCCTGCGCGGGATCGCCGCCAGTACTTCGTCCGGGACGGCCGCGGCCACCTCGGCGGCCAGCGCCGCGATCCGTGGATCGTCCGCTGCGGCTCCGTCCAGTTCGTCCAGCCGTTCGTACATCAGGAGCACCGCAGGGTCCTCCGCGAGTGGCCGCAGAGCCGCGTAGACCGCATCTCCGCCGACTGTCGATTCCAGCAGAGCCAGGTGTTCGCGGTCCTTGGCGGCGGCGGGCGATGTGGTGACCGGCGCGGCCTTCAGGAACTCGACGAGGGCGGGGGAGAGGGGCGCGTCCGGCGTCAACGGGCCCGCCAGAAGACCTGCCAGCACCCTCCGGCGCTGCTGAATCCCGTGCTCCTGGCGCGCGAGGTCGGCGTCCAGTTCCTCCAGTACCTCGGCCAGTTCCCGTCCGGCGTCGTCCATGAGGACATCCCGCACTTCGTCCAGGGTGAGCCCGAGCTCGGTCAGTCTCCGGATCCGGGCCAGCAGAACGGCGTCTCGAAGGCTGTAGGTGCGGTACCCGTTGGCCCTCCGCAGAGGCTCAGGCAGTAGACCGATGTGGTGGTAGTGCCGCACGGCCCGGGAGGTGACTCCGACGAGCGCGGCGATCTCTCCGATGCGCATGCCGCCAGTAGAAACCCTGCCGCTGCGGCAAGGTCAAGTACGGCCGTTCCTGCCGTCCCTGCCGTCCCTGCTTGTCCGGGCCGCCACGACGGTCGAACCTCGGGCGGAACGCCCGAGAAAGCACGGACAAGGACACCGCCCGCGAAGTCCGGCGCCGGAGCGCCGCTCTGTTTCACTTGGCGAGTCGGCTGTGGTCGATGAGGCTGATGGCAATGGCAATGGCGATGGCGATGGCGATGGCGATGGCGATGGCGATGGCGATGGCGATGAAGGCGAGGATTCACCGCCGCAGGCGTTCGTCGCCATCACCCGCAGCTGCCATGCCCCGGGATGCACTGCTCCGCTCCACCCTGAATGGAGGTCACCTGAGTGTTCCCCGCACGGGTACTTGCCGGTGCGTCGCTGGCTCTGGTGATTCTCGCCCTGCCCGGCTGCTCTTCCCCCTGGGCCTGCACCGACACGACTGCGGCGCGCGGTGACGCCGGTGTCAGGGTGCAGGTCGAGGACACGTCCGGGCGGCCTCTCGGCGTTACCGCCGAGATCGTTGACTGGCGCCTTGAGCCCCACCCGCAGGTGCCCTCCAAAGGTGACCAGGTCCACTTCCGCTTCCGCTTCGACGGCGCCGACGAGGGATCCGGCCCCGCGGTGGACGCCTGCGCGGTCGACAAGGAGCGCGTGGCCGTGGGGTGTCACACGGTCTATTCGTCCGATGCGTTCGGGCCGGACGGTGACCTCACGGGTGACGACTGGCTCGCCGTCGAGCACCCGGAGCAGGTCGCCGGAATGCTGTTGATCCCCAATGACCAGTCCTACGAAGGACGAACCTGCGAGCAGGACGGCAAGGACGGTGGCGGGCCGCATCCTCCGGAACCAGCCAGCATGGGGGACCAGCTGTAAGCCTTCCGTAAGCCTTCATTCAGTTGGTTGCCGGCGGTGGCATTTGGGCGCCGCGGCGAGGGCGTTGAAAGGGAGGTTCCAGCGGGTGGTCCCGCCGGCACCGCATCGCCCGCAAGGGGCATCGAGTCAATGGCATCCTGAGTGACTTACCGTCAACTCGGCTGCAGCGGAACCGACTTCGGCGCATCGACGCCGCTCCGCGCGGCGAGGCCCCCGAGTCCCGGGTGGATCGCACGCGCCACTATGGTGGACCGATGGCGTCGATCAAGCAGTTCCAAGTCACCTTCGACTGCGCAGAACCTGAGCGCGTCGCTCGCTTCTGGTGCGAGGTGTTGGGGTACGTCGTACCGCCGCCGCCGGACGGGTTTGCCACATGGGGCGATTTCGATCATTCGCTGCCCACTGAGCGTCAGGGCGCGGCGTTCGTCTGCATGGATCCCTCAGGTGCCGGCCCGCGACTCTTCTTCCAGCGCGTGCCCGAAGGCAAGGTCGTCAAGAACCGGGTTCATCTCGACGTACGGGTCGGCACCGGGCTCGTGGGTGAGGAGCGCCTGGCGGCGCTCGAGGCCGAGTGCGCACGACTGGTCGCGCTCGGCGCCGTACACGTGCAAACACTGCGTGCCGATGGCGTCAACGAGTCCTGCATCCCGATGCAGGACATCGAGGGCAACGAGTTCTGTCTCGACTGAAGGGCCGCGAACGTGCACTTCGTTCCGTGTCCCGTAGGCCGGGACGAGTCCCCCGGCAGCCGGGATGCAGAGGGCCGTGGCCGGGGGATCCGGAGCCCGGGAGCGCCGGATCCTCCCGCTACTGTCCAGGCGCGCGCAGGTCGATCGGCCTCCGGTCGCGCACGCCGTCCAGGACCGTGCGGTCCACGGAGGGGCGAGGCCGGGGCGCGGCGGCCGTGAGAGTGATGACGCCGCGGTCGCTCAACGCGGTCTGAGCGGTCTGAGGGAAGCACGGGGCGGAGCCCGCGGGTGATGCGATCAGAGCGACGCCACCCAAGCCGCGGTTTCGTCCGAGTGCCGGAAGCGGAGCGTGTCGAGCGGGGCGAAAGCGGGGTCGAGGGCGCGGCGCTCGACTTCGTCGTGCCGGGGCGCGTGTTGCGACCAGGACGACCAGACCGGGTGGTCCCGGCGCAGCCATTCTCTCCAGGTCTCCCGGTTGCCGCCGAAGATGACCTCGCGCGTGACGGTACGCCGGACGGACCGGAGCAGGACTCGGGGCATGACGACGCGCCGGGGGTAGTCCAGCCAGATCACGGTGTCGGCCCGGGTCCACAGCAGATCGCGGACCTCCGGATAGCCGAGCGAGTCGACGATCCAGCGAGGCCCGGCAGCGAGCCTCGACACGTCCTCGGTCAGCTTGTCGTTGACGGCCCAGCCGGGCCCGTTGAAGTACACCGCGTCCATCTCGTGGTACGGCAGGCCGAGGCGGCTGCTCACGGCTCGGGCGAGAGTGGACTTGCCCGCACCGGTGACGCCCACCACCAAGATCCGTTCCATTCGCGCACTCTATCCACGAGGTCGGCGACCTGTTCTGCGGCCCCTGCCGCCTCCTGCCCCCGACCTGTTTTCCGGCCCCTGCCGCCTCCTGCCCCCGGTCATCTTCTTCGCGGTTCCGCAATGGGGCCGCTGGCCTCCGGGCCCGGAATGACCGCGTCCCCCTGTCGAAGGCATGACCCGGGTCCTGTGGCACGGGCCTGGACGGGTGCCCGCCCCGGCAGAACTCGGTGAGTCCGCCGGGGCGAGTCGGCCAGTGCGTTCCCGCGCGGCCATCGGGCTGTGGGCGACGGCCCACCCCCCATCACCCTCGGCTCTCCGTACCCGGGTCGGAGGAGAGGGCGGCGCGGGAGCGCGGTGGCCGGGAGGAGCGGCGGTCAGCGGGTGAAGGTGACCCGGTTCTCCTTGAAGGCGGCGCAGTTGGAGCCGGTCACCTGGGTGTACACGTTGCTGATCTGGCCGCCCCAGTCGACGCAGTGGCCCTTGCCGTACACGTAGGCCGGCCCCGCGTACGAGGTGTACCGCCCGTAGTCCTGGGCGCCCGCGTCGGTGTCGGGGACGTAGATCCATGTGGACATGTCCACGGCGGTGCCCGGGTTCTGGCGGATGGTCGCGACGCAGTTCTTGCCGTTCGAGGAGTTGTACGTCAGGTAGACGGTGCCCAGTGAGCCGACGGGCGCGGAGTTCACGGTCTTGTAGGCGCTTCCGCAGACCTTCTGCGGTGTGGTGTTGGGTGCGGCCGAGGCGGGCGCCGCCAGAGCGGTCGTGGCCCCCACCGCCAGGGCGGCGAAGGCGGCCGCCGTCAGAACGGAACGGTTGAACCTCATATTTCCCCCTTGTGATCTTTGGAGATGGTTGCTCCTGCCTTATGTGACCCTCGGGGCATCGGAACGGTTGTGCAATGTCCGCGAAATATGTTCGGCCCGCGCGGCAGCGGCGCAGGGGGATCCGATCGCTGTTGCGCGAGGCCCGAAGCGGCGGTCCGCATGCCGGGATCGCCGGGGGAGTTCCCGATCAGTTGCCCTCCCGGTACGACTGATCCCTCGCACGGGTGAGCCGCGGGCCCGAGCACTGCGCCGCTCGCCCCTCGCAGGGCGGCTGGACCATGCATCGGTACGGGCGGTGTCCGGACTCCGTCCGCTCCACCGCGGGACTCCCCACCGCCGCGGGGACCGTCCGGCCGAGATCCCGCCCGGTTCGGCCTGGACCGGTTCTGTCTGGCGGCGTCCGGGATCCCACGTCCTGACGGCCGCCCGACGATTGGCGTCTCACGCCCGCTCCATGACGCCTGAGCTGCCAATTTTCGGCACAGTCGAATCTCGTGGACGGTCGTCGTGTTCACACGCACGCTTGCTTTCGTCACGAACACCACACACCTCGGGAGAGATGTCATGCGCATCCATCGCTTAGCTGCTCTGTGCAGCACCGCCGTGCTCGCCGTCGCGGGCATGCTCGTCGGCGCGCCCTCCGCGAACGCCTCGGCCGCCGAGAGCAACTGCAACTACATCGCAGACTCCGCGCGGCCCACGGTCCACCCCGGCGACAACAGCAGTGCGGTGAAGCAGGTGCAGTGCCTCATCGACTTCTACAGCAAGTACTCGGACTGGCTCGACGTCGACGGGGACTACGGCCAGGCGACCGCGCGGGGCGTGTTCTGGGTGCAGACGTGCAACGGCACCACCGGCGGCGCCGACGGCGTCGTGGGCCCCAGCACGTGGTCCCGCCTCTACACTCCCAAGCCCGCCTGCGCCCTGTAGCGGCGACCTTCCGTTCCACCGGCCGCCCGCCTCCGCCGTGCGGGGAGCGGGCAGGCCGGCCGCGGACACCCCGGCAGGAGGACCGCGATCCGGTCGGCGCGCCGGCCATCGGCGGCAGGCGCCACTGGGCGGACACCGACTGCCCCGGCACGGTCTTCACCGGCATGTCCCCACACGCCGGGAGGTCGCCCCCTCATCCCGGGATGACGGCAGCGGCCCACGGTGTCGACCGGGCCGTGTACGACCCGAGTTGATCCGTTCCGGGCCTTGCGTTCACGGGAGCGGCGCGGCATTGTCGGCCGCACCGGGGAAAGACACGCGGGGGGACCGTGCTGCGCATCCACTTCACCACGGAGGACCTCGCACGAACCCGGCTTGCCGCCAGACCCGACCCCTTGTGGGAGATCACCGCCAGCCTGCACCGCTTACAGTCGCGACTCGGACGTTGGGCCCACGCCGGCTGGTACCGCGACGCCCGCGACGCCATCGCCACACAGCAACTGAGCACCGAGGTGCGCAAACTGCTCTTTCCGCTGTTCCCCCGCGCGAACTACTTCCCCGACTTCCTCACCCCGGCCGAGGCGAGTCAGGGGCTGGCCAACGGGCTCGACGCGATCCGCCGCACCCCGCCGGCCAGGGTCCGCCACGAGATCGGTCTGCTCGCCCAGGTCAGGAACGTACCGCCGGACATGTACCGCCTGGCCGAGGACGACGTACGCACGGAACTCGTCGCGGTGCTGCGCAGGTACCACAACGCCGTCATCGCCCCCTACGCCGACCGCATGCAGGCCCGCGTCGACGCCGAGTGCGCCCGCCGAGGACGCGATCTGCTGCACGGCGGAGCCGAGGCCCTGCTCGAGGGACTGAAGCCGGCCATGCGGTGGAAGGCCCCCGTCCTGGAGGCCGAGTACGGGGGAGGCCTGGACCGGGACCTGTATCTGGGCGGCCGCGGACTGCTCCTGATCCCCTCGTACTTCTGCTGGCAGAAGCCGGTCTCCTTCGCCGACCCGGACCTGCCGCCCGTCCTGCTCTATCCGCCGGAGCCGTCCCCTCCGGCGCCTCAGCTCCGCCCGGCGGAGGCATCGTTGTCGGCATTGCTCGGACGCACCCGCGCCGCGATACTGCGCACGGTGACGTACGGGGCGACCAACTCCGAGATCGCCCGCGCCGTGTCGGTGTCCACGGCCAGCGCCAGCCATCACACCACGGTCCTGCGCGACTCGGGACTCATCACCAGCCACCGGCACGCGAACACCGTCCTGCACACCCTGACCCCGGTCGGCGCGGCACTCCTGCGCCTCCCCGACCAGGACCGCCTGAGCACCGCGCGGAACAGTTGACGGCCCGAGCGGCACCTGCACGGGGAGCGGGACCGGTGCCCGGCGCCGCCTCCGGCCGGGCCCTGCGGCCGGTGAAGCCGCGCCGACGGCCGACGCCGAAGAGACCACCGAGCGGTGGGAGCCGGGCCGCCGTCCCGGATGCCGCCCCGCGCGCACAAGCCGTTCGGACGTCCTCGCCCGCCCTTGTGGGAGCGCGTCCGGGTGTTCCGCGGCGGTGGTGGGATCCGGTGCGACGGTCGGCAGGTGTCGGCTGATCCCGGGGTCGCTGACGCGTGGCCGGGGAGCGTCTGCATACTGCTCGTCATGAACGTCTCGCCAGGTACCCGCATGCACGTGTTGCTCACCATGGTGATGGTGGTGTGCGTGGTGGCCGGCGGGGCCTGCTTCGGCTTCGCTTTCGGCGGCTGGGCGGGAGCTGCGGTGGGAGCGGGCACGACGGCCATGGGTGTCGGGCTCGGGGGTTTCTTCCACAGCCGGATCGCGATGGATCCCCTCCCCGGCGTCCAGGCCGACGCGGTCTCGGAGGGCATCGCGGACGTGGTTGTCATGGGTGTCGCGCTGTACGAGGCAGCGGTGTTTCCGGTCATCCCTGGCGGGGTGAGCGAGCGGGAACAGAGGGCCCGCCGGACCCTGGCGTATCGGCTCGCCGCCTACGACGGCCTTCCCCGCGCTGTTCGGCTCTCGGCAGCCGGCGCGCTGGAGGTCATAGACGAGGGCCTGGACAAACAGCGCGCCCGGACTGCGGTGAGAGAACTGACGCTCGTGGTCTACGACAGCCGCAGCGGTTATTGACCTGACGTGTCGGGGGAGAGGATCCCTGAGTGCGCGACGCACACCGTACGACTCATACCGTCGACTCGCGCCGTACGACTCGCGCCGTGCTGCGCAGGGGTGTGTCGACTTGGTCCATAAGCGAAGGGGGTGGGCTCGTCGCCGGTGTGGGCCGACCACGAGCCCTGCCGGCCGCTCGCGCGCCTGCTCCAGGTTCGTCACCGGGCTCAAGCGGGCCAAGTCGCCACAAGGTCACGGTAGCCCGCGAAGCGGGGGCCGGGAACTGTCTCCTGGATCGGCTGACCGTTCAGCCAGCAAATTTGCAAGGTGTCGCACTCGGTGTCGAGCAAGCAGCACACTCCGCCGCCGGCGACGGTGAGGCCGGTGAACACGGATCTGATGCCTGCGGACCGCTCGAACATCCGGCTCATCCTCGACGTGGCCGCGGTGAACTGCAGCGACGCGTGGCGAGGGTGCTGCGTCGGCGCGAACTCGACCGTGAGATAGATGTAACCGATCTTGGTTCTCCCGAACTCATCGAGTTCCGAGTCCCGGACGTCGGAGAATTCGCGCACCGCGTCGTCGACGCCGGACATGATCGAGGTGTCGAGTTCGAGCATGCCGCTTGTGGAGCAATCGACCGGCTCGCTCTTGAAGTTGGAGGTGAACGGGAGGACGACCTGGTCACCGCCGGGCAGGGTGAGCGCAAGCGGCGGCACTCCTTGGGTTCGCGGCGCCAGCTCGGCGAGCTCGACCAGCGTGCGGGCAACGTTCTCGGCAGGCGTAAAGATCTCGTAGCTGTAGTCAAGTCCCATGCGCTCCACCCCTGCGAGACCGGATCGAAGCGTCCCATGACGTGCCCGCACGGTGCTCGGGAAATACCCGGAACGCGCGGCTCTGGCTGTGTTGCGCGCACCGAGGCGGCCGGCTGCCACGGCCGTGCTGATCCACTAGTAGGGCTTGGTCAGGTTCGTATGGGTGTGGGTATGTCTTGGTGGCAGGTGGGGCAGGCGCCGGTCCAGGTGGCGAGGAGTGTCTGCAGTTCG
>NZ_JBIAQF010000019.1:0-173952 GCF_042888885.1 Streptomyces sp. NPDC002742 | reverse complement strand
AAGAGTTGGGCAAAACGCTGCATCACTACGAGATTCACCATCACACCAAGGATCACCTTGACGAACGGCACCAGCCCCTAACTTCCCGGGCTTGGTCTAAAGCCGTGGAGCTGACCGCCCCAGCCCCGTGCGGCCTGGGTTTTTTGCAGGGTCAGGAGGGCATCGGGTCCCAGGATGCGGGTCCAGGACTCTCGGGCGAGCCTGGATCTATGCCCAGTTCTTTGCGGGTGATCGTGGCTCCGCCCTCTCCTACAGGGGCCGTCGGGTATGCGTGGACGGGGGAGATCCTCGGTCTTGCTTACGGCCTGGAAGACCTTTCCGAGTTCCTGCGTCGCGCGGGCCTTGAGGTCGAGCCGCATGAGGTCGCTACCTCGCCCCCGATCGACTGGCGAGGTGCCGGCCCGGAGTTCTGGGGCCCCGAGGCCGGCTCGTAACTCTTCACGTCGACCGCGGCCGATCGGTGTGTACGCACTGACGCAAAGTCGCGTACCTCACTGGTGCTCACTGGTGCCCCGATGCGTTTGCTCTCACCATGGATGAGCGGAGCATGCGGGAGGCCAACGGATGACGCGTAAGACGATCGGATCGCCCTTACGAACTCGTGGGCGCGGCAAGGTGCGTGTGGAAGAGGACGCGAACGGCCATCAATGGGTGACGTGTTCAGGCTGTCGTCTCAACGCTTACGCCCCCGGCGTCTCGCCCGCCAAGTTTCAGGCGCGGAAGCACGCAGACGCATGCACTCGTTGAGCGCTGGGTGACAGGTCCTCGACCATCCGCGGGCCTCTCTGTCTCCAGGGTGCGTACTGACTGCCGGGCGGCGGGGGCTCGGTCGGGACCGGCGGCTACGCCGCAGCCCGACCGATGCGCCTGGCCGACCGGCGCGCCGCAGGCGCGCCCTTGAGTAAGTAGAGACGGCTTAGACCGATCAGGACTTGGGCGACGCGCTCTGATTCACGCTGATGTGGAAGGCGAGTTGAGCGCGGTCGGCGCTGACACGCAACTCTTCGAGAATCAGGGGGCGAGCGTCGGCGGTGGCCGTCACGCGGTAGGTGATCAGGATGGGCGTGCCGTCGGTCAGGTTGAGGTCGGCGCGCTCGTTGGGGAGGGCGCTGCGGGCGGTGACGGTCTCGGTCCACGTGAGAGCGTGTCCGGCTGCGGCTAGCGCTGCGTAGACGTCGGAAGGCTCGGCGTCCGGACGTTTTGCCAGTTCCGGCACTTGCTCGGCCACATCGAACGGGATGTAGGTGCGATGAGCCGCGCGGGCGCCCGTTGCGGGGTCGGCCACAATGCGATCCGTGATGAACGCGTCTTCGTCGTCGCGTTCCAGCAGAGTTGCGGCGATGCCGGTCGTCCGTCCGCGGGTGACGGCGGGCAAGTCCACCTCGTCGGCGGGCCACCCGAGGGCGAAAGCCTTGCCGCTGCGGGTGATCGTGCGCTCGATGACTGCTGCCGGGAGTCCGTGCGTGCGAACGAAGGAGCCTTTGCCGTGCTGGCTCTCGACCAGGCCCATGGAGCGCAGCTCCGCGATGGCTGAGCGCACGGTGGGTCGGGAGACTCCGTATCGCTCCATGAGCTGAGTTTCGCTCGGGAGCATGCTGCCCGGTTGGTATTCGCCCCCGGCGATTGCTTCAGCAAGTCGATCAGCCAGCTGCTTGTACATGGCGCTTGGTCGAACGATGTCCCCGGGCATGCTCTGTTCTCCCTACGGCGTTCCGCCGGCCTGCGGTCTGCGCTGCACTTTAGGGCAGGTTCGCCCCACACTCGTCAGCTTAAGTGCTTGCCAACGTCAGCCGTGGTGAGTCATGCTCACTACTCATCAGGATGAGTACGCGATTGCAAATATCGCGGCTCGCGGGGATCGAACTGAGAGGCATGAGTGCCCATGCAGAACATCCCGGTTGACGTGGGGCGACTCGGCGCGCTGATGTGCGTGGTCCCGCCCGAACCGAGGGTCAACCAAGAGACGGGTGAGGTCCGGAAGGATCGCGACGGCAACACGATCTACGTCGTCGGGATCTCGGTCCGGCAGCGGGACAACCGGCGTGCGGACGTGATCGAAGTCGCCGTGCCCAACGAACCGAGGGGGATCGAGGAGGGGACTCGCGTACACGTGGCGGACCTGGTCGCGGTCGCCTGGGAGATCGAGGGACGCAAGGGGACGTCGTTCCGGGCCTCGTCGGTCACGCCGAACGGAGCTTCGGGCCTGGGCGGGACGGCTCCGGCACGGAGCAAGTCTCCAGGAGGTGAGGGCTGATGGCCTTACCCCCGGACTGGGACTGGGAGGCGTTGCACGACCGCTTGTTGAGCCTGGCGACGGTCGCTCACCTCATCGACTCCATGCGCCCCAGCGGTAGTACGCGTCTGATCTCGCTGGAACGGCTCGCCAAGGACACGACGGAAGCCTCCGAGATGGCGCGCTTCGTCCTCGCTCGCGAGAGAGGCGGTGAGGACTGGTGGCGCTCCGAGACGACGACGCGGTCAAAGGGCTGATGAGAGATCTCCGTGTGCTTGCGGGCTGTGACTCGCTGCTGTCGGCACTGCGCGACGGTCCGATGATCAAGGACGTTCTCGCGCTGGTGATCACCCATGCGGACTCGGCGGCGGACAACGGCCGTCAGGTGCTCATGGTGCTCGACCAGCGGGATCGCATGAACCGGGATGGTGGGCGCTGACGTCCGGCACGCTGATCGTTTGGACGGTTACGGCTCTGCTGTGCGCGGGACTTCTGACGCAGTCGTACTGGGAGCCCCGAGTTCGCCGGCACCTGGGCGGAGTGCCGTGGGGCTGGTACTTCGTCGGGTTCCCGATCACGGCATGCCGTATGTGGTTCACCTGGCGGCGGCTCTGCCAGAACACCGATCTCGCCGTAGCCCGGCGCCCGCGCTACACCGTGGTCGGGCGTGACGTGATGGTCAGAGGAACGGCGCTACGGCCGATTCCGCCTCGTCTGGGTGTGCCGAAGATCAATCGACTCGGCGCCGGCCTGTCGGTAAGGGTTCGGCTGCATCCCGGCCAGACCCCGGCGCAGTTCATCGCCGCGACGGAAGCGATCGTGCACGCCTGGCGTGTTCACTCGGTGCGGGTGATCTCACCGGAGCGGGGCGAAGTGCTGATCGTTGCGACGGCACGTGATCCTCTTGCCGGAGATCCGGTGAGGCGGCTGTATCCCGCGCCACGGTTCATGGCTGCGGTCGTCGGCCGTACCGGAGACAGCTCGGCTTGGACCATCGACCTGCGCAAGGTCCCTCACTGGCTGGTCGTTGGCGCAACGCAGTCGGGGAAATCCACGCTCCTCGCTGCCTTCGTGACGCACCTGGGCGCGCAGCCGGTCGCCCTTGTGGGGATCGACTGCAAGGGCGGGATGGAGTTCTCTCTCTTCGTCGAGCGGCTCTCGGCTCTGGCGACCAATCGACGCGAGGCCATCGGGTTGCTGAACGCGCTGACCGCGGAAGCTGAGTCTCGTATGGCGATGTGCCGCGCAGCTGGGGCCCGATCCATCTGGGATCTCTCCGACGATCAACGGCCCGTGCCCATCGTGGTCCTGGTCGACGAGATCGCGGAGCTGTACCTGTCGGGTGCGACGTTGGCCGGCCGGAAGGAAGCCGTGGAGTGCTCGACAGCGCTCCTGCGCCTTGCCCAGCTCGGCGCGGCTCTCGGGATTCACCTCGTGGTGGCGGCTCAGCGATTCGGCTCCGAACTCGGCCCCGGTGTCACTGCACTGCGGGCGCAACTCGGCGGCCGGATATGTCACCGGGTCAACGATGAGGCCTCGGCCGAGATGGCGTTGGGCGATCTGTCTCCGGACGCGATTGCCGTAGCTCAAGCGATCACGGAAGACGAAAAGGGCGTGGCAGTAACGACGATCGGTGGTCACTGGGTCCGGGCTCGCTCGCTCCTGCTGTCGCCCGACGAGGTGCGCCACTACGCCGCTCTCAATGCAGATCGTCGCCCGGACCTGCCCGACTTGGCCGCAGCCGTGAAAGCCGGGGGCGGGCCTCATGACTGATGGTCAAGCACTGTCCTACGTGGTCTTCTTCGGCGTGATCACGGTGCTGCTCGTCCGCTCGCGCGAGGTGCCGTGGTGGGTTGCCGTGCTGATCGGTCTCTTCGGGTTCTACCTCGGTCAGACTCCGGCCTTCTTCATGGTCTCAGAGTTCGTGGCCTGGGTGTTCGCCCGCTTCTCGGTCTGACTGGCCTCGGCCCCGGTAGGTGGCACCCATGCCCCATCGATACATCCGCTGTCCGTATTGCCGCCGCGTCCGACTCCGTACCCGCGGGGGACACCTGCGGCGGTGCCGCTGCTGTCGTGACCAACGACGGCACAAGGGCTGATCAACTCCCGTACGCCGTGGCCTGAGGGGAGGTCTTGCCCATGCCCCGGTTCCTTTCGCTCCTCGCTCTCATCGTCCTTCTCGGTGTCCTGGTCGGTACGTGTTCCGGGCACTCCTGACCTTCCCAGATCCAACTCCTTGAGGAGCAACGTGCATTGCCGCCCGCGCAGTCGTGTCCGCGTAGCCCGTCCGGCTACCCGCGCTGAAAGGTCACCGCCCCTGCATGCATCTCACGACCGCTGACGCGCGGCGCTCTGCTCTTCACCGGGCGGAGCGTCTGCGTGGACTCTCCGAAACAGAACGGGACTTGATACGTCTCGCCAACGAACCTGGCTTTCCGCGCTGGCTCGAACAGATCAAGGCCACCGGAGGGTGCGCCCACCCGATCTACCTAGCTGGCCGTACGACCGTGATCCATCCGGACACGGGGCAGGTGCTGCGCCACTACGACACCGACGACGAACCCGGCGGGCGGTTGCCGGTGCGGTGCCGCAACCGGCGTGACTCCCGTTGTCAGCCGTGTTCCCGGCTCCACTCCGGGGACACCTTCCACCTGGTGCGCTCGGGACTACTCGGGGGCAAGGGGATTCCCTCGACAGTCGCGAGTCACCCGCGGCTCTTCGTCACTCTCACCGCGCCTTCCTTCGGGGCGGTGCACCGCGCGACCAGTGACGGGGAACCCTGCCGACCCCGCGCAGTCGGCACACGGTGCGGGCACGGACGACCGCTCTCCTGCGGCGCTGCGCACGCTTCTGACGACGGCGCAGTCGGTCAGCCACTCTGCCCGGAGTGCTACGACTACACAGGCCACGTGCTCTGGCACGCCCATGCGGGCGAACTATGGAATCGGACCACGAGGGCCATTCGCCGTCAGCTCGCCACTGCGGCCGGCATCACGCAATCCCGGATCGGCGAACATCTGAGACTGAGCTTCGCCAAGGTCGCGGAGTACCAACGCAGGGGAGCCGTCCACTTCCACGCGGTCGTTCGCGTCGACGGCCCTGGCGGGCCTGAGGCGGCTCCACCCGACTGGGCATCGGTACACGTCCTTGAAGCCGCCGTGCGAGCCGCCGTGCCCGCTGTGGAAGCCTCCATGCCGTACGTGTTCGCTCTCGGGGAGCGCGTCTTTCGGTGGGGGACTCAACTCGACGTGCACCCGATACGCCGGGCGCTGGATGACGGGCCCGTCACTGATCAGGCCGTAGCCGCGTACGTGGCGAAGTACGTATCCAAGAGCGTCGGCGATGTGGGCGGCACGGACCGTCCGATCACCTCGTACGAGGAACTGGATCTTCTCCCCGTGTCGGCCCACACACGGGCCCTTATGGGTACGTGCTGGCGTCTCGGACGGCTCGGCGAACTCGATCGGCTGTCGCTTCGGGCCTGGGCCCACACGTTGGGCTACCGGGGGCACGTCCTCACCAAGTCTCGCCGGTACTCGACCACTTACGCCGCTCTGCGGACCGAGCGTGCTGATCACAAGAGGAGCGGAGAGAAGGTTCCTGAACCTGCGGTGAGCGACGTTTCCTGGCGATACGTGGGCTCCGGTCACACGCCCGGTGAAGCGGAGGTGGCGGCGGGGATAGCGGAGGACCTTGCCCAACTGAGGGACATCGCTCGCGAGGAGATCAGGGCGCGGGGGAGGGGGCGTGCCACAGAGACGGGACCTTGACGCTGAGCGAGCATTTCACCTGGAGAGGGTCTGTTCTCGCTTCCCGAGGAAGATCGCCCCTGAGAAGGCGCGGCGCCTGGCTGTCCTGCTCAATCCGCCCCGAGGGCCAGAGCGATCGTGAGGGGCTCAAGGGGAGTGTGCGTTGCACGGTCGTGTACCCGGCACGGGTGACGGTCGGTCTCTGCGGTAACGTCATGCAGTTTCTCGTATTTCACGAGCGATCATCGTTTCCCAACATTGCATCTCCGTCCTCCGCCTGGGCCTGCCAGTAGGCGAGGTTGCCCTTAGTGGAGAGGGTGTTGGGGTGGTCGGGTCCCAGCACTCGCGTTCGGTCGTCGAGTAGTTCGGCGTATGTGGTTGCGGCGCCGGCTGCATCCCCCGCCTCCCCCCGCAAGTGGGCGAGATTGCCCTTAGTCTTGAGGGTGTCGGGGTGGTCGGGTCCCAGCACTCGCGTTCGGTCGTCGAGTAGTTCGGCGTATGTGGTTGCGGCGCCGGCTGCATCCCCCGCCAGACCTCGCGAGTAGGCGAGGTTGTGTCGGGTGGCGAGGGTGTTGGGGTGGTCGGGTCCCAGTACCCGCACCTGGTCGTCGAGTAGTTCGGCGTATGTGGTTGCGGCGCCGGCTGCATCCCCCGCCTCCCCCCGTGAGTAGGCGAGGTTGTGCCGGGTGGAGAGGGTGTCGGGGTGGTCGGGTCCCAGCACTCGCGTTCGGTCGTCGAGTAGTTCGGCGTATGCGGTTGCGGCGCCCGTCATATCTCCCGCCAGACCTCGTGAGTAGGCGAGGTTGTGTCGGGTGGTGAGGGTGTTGGGGTGGTCGGGTCCCAGTACGCGCGTTCGGTCGTCGAGTAGTTCGGCGTATGCGGTTGCGGCGCCCGTCATATCTCCCGCTTCCCCCCGCCAACGGGCAAGGGTGGACCGTGTGGTGAGGGTGTTGGGGTGGTCGGGTCCGAGCACTCGCGTTCGGTCGTCGAGTAGTTCGGCGTATGTGGTTGCGGCGCCGGCTGCATCCCCCGCCTCCCCCCGCAAGTAGGCGAGGTTGTGTCGGGTGGTGAGGGTGTGGGGGTGGTCGGGTCCCAGTACCCGCACATGTTCGTCGAGTAGTTCGGCGTATGCGGTTGCGGCGCCGGCTGCATCCCCCGCCAGACCTCGTGAGTAGGCGAGGTTGTGTCGGGTGGTGAGGGTGTGGGGATGGTCGGGTCCCAGTACCCGCACCTGGTCGTCGAGCAGTTCGGCGAATGCGGTTGCGGCGCCGACCACGTCCCCTGCGTGAACCCGCCAATGGGCAAGGTTGAGGCGGGCGCTGAGGGCGTCAGGGTGGTCGGGACCGAGGCGGGAGGTGGTGGTGTTGTTGAGGTGATGGAAGTGGTCGCGGGCGGCCGTGACCTGTCCGGCTTCGCCGAGACTGCGGCCTGCCCGGTACAGCACCGGGTGCGTGTCGGGACGGTGCAGCGCGTCTTCGGCGCAGGCGGTTAGGGCTGTGGCGTTGGCGCGCAGGGTCTGGGCGAGGGTGGTGTCGTATTCGATGTTGGGCCAGGCCGCGGTCAGGGTGTCGGCGGCGCTGCGGGCGCTCCGGTCGCGCTGGTCGGGGGTGAGGCTGTCGCGGACGGCGCGCTGGATGAGCTGGTGGATCCGGACCGTCTGGTAGGGGGTGGTGGGGGTCTGGTCGATCAGGCTGAGCCGGTACAGCACTCGCAGCGCGCGCCGGGCCTGTTCGGGGGTGGCCTGGTCCCGCTTGGCGTCGGCAGTTGTGGCGTGGCTGGTGAGATAAGTGAGGGCAGGTGGGCTGACCAGGACGGTTTCGGGGATGCCGTTGGCATCCAGGAATGCGGCGAGTTGGAGCAGCGGCCGGGCCAGGCCTGCAGGGTTCAGGGTGTCGGCGCGGTCGATGGACATGGCCCAGGCGGCGGCTGTGGTGTGGGTCTGGCCATCGGGCAGAGCGTCGGGGGTCGCATCAGTGAGTTTCGTGGCGCGGTCGGCGAGCAGGGCCCGATAGGCGGCGCAGCCGATGCCTGCGTCGATGATGTAGGCGACGGCCTGGGACAGGGCCAGCGGTAGGTGTCCGAGGTCGTCGGCGAGGGCGGCCAGCTCACGGCCGGGTTCAGTCCGGTTGCGGGCGGCCAGCGCGGCGGTGAGGTAGGTCAGGGATTCGGCTTCGGTGAACAGGCCGACCTTGATCAGGCGCCGGTCGTCGCCGGTCAGTGCGGCATCTCTTCGGCGGGTGGTGACTAGGGTCCGCCCGTACGGACTCGTCGGCGGCCACAATCCGTTGAGGTCGGCCGGGTCGGCGACATCGTCCAGGATCACCAGCCACCGCATCGGGCGCTGTTGGGCCTTGGGTTCCAGGCACGCTAGAAACGCCTTCTCCGCCTGCTCCGGTTCGGCTCCCAGGATCTCGATGCCAGCTTGCGTGTACCCGGACGCGGCTGTGCTGGTGTTGCTCGCAGTGATCCACACCAGCACATCCAGCTCGCCCGCCTGCCAGACGGTGCGGGCGTAGTCGGCGGCCAGTTGGGTCTTGCCGACCCCGCCCATCCCCGCCAGCACCCCACCCACCAGCGCCGCGTCCGTCGGCCCGACGACCGCGGTCCCGCCGCCAGCCAGTGCCTGCCGTAACCGGGCCACTTCGGCCCTGTCCTGGAAGCAGCCCGCTCGTA
Source organism: Streptomyces sp. NPDC002742 (assembly GCF_042888885.1). Taxonomy (NCBI): domain Bacteria; kingdom Bacillati; phylum Actinomycetota; class Actinomycetes; order Kitasatosporales; family Streptomycetaceae; genus Streptomyces; species Streptomyces sp. NPDC002742. Next base: position 165,297 of record NZ_JBIAQF010000019.1, on the reverse strand, counting down.
GCGGGATCACGCCCACCTGATGCGGCCACGCCGCTGGCTGGCGCGCCGCGGCGTGCTCGTGCCGGTGGGTGTGCAGCTCACGGACCTTCCCGGCGGCGACGCTGCCGTCTGTAGCGGCGATGACCGTGCCACCGGAACCGGTGATGCCGACGGCGAGGTGCGGGTGAGCCGGTGGGCGGGTGCTGGTGCCGGGGACGGTCAGCCCTGGGCCGTACCCGGCTGCGGAGGGTTTGCGATGGACCCGATCGCTACGTCCCCCATCTTCAGCGCGGCAGCCGACCCGCTCTCGGCATGGACGTTCACGTTCCCGCCAACGGCCTGCCCGTCACCTGACGCCGACACCCCACCGCCCCCCGCGGCGGCAGCCGCGTCCTGCAGCTCCCTGACCAGTTCCGTCACGGCTTCGGCGAAGGCGGTGTCGCGTTCGGCCGCATCCTCCAGGGAGTCCGTCAACCGACGCCGGGTGCGCTCCGAAGGCTCCTCCTGCCCGGCTTCGGCCTCCTCCCGGGCTCGTTCCAGCGCAGGGTCCTGACCGAGCTTGCTGCTCACCAAGTCATGCAGCCGGTCCATGCCCGCATCTAGGCCCCGGTCGACTTCCCCGTCCGCCCGCCCGGCTACCCGGCGGGCCTTACGCACCGCCCACGCGAACACATACCCGACCGCGATCTCCACGCCTGTCACCCGCAACCCCTTAACGTGCTCGGAGGTATGACAGTGCGACCGTATCGACGCGCCTCCGCGGACATCTGCCCTATTGCGGTTCATGACAGACCTGTTACCAATAGCCCAGCTTCGTCTGTCAGCTAGGGCAGACAGCGGTCAAGGATGAGCCAGCGACGCTGCCAACGCTTGATGCGGGCTCACGTCACCGACAACGGGTTCGGTTCGATCTCCACGCGTCCGAAGTCGAAGTACCTGCCCTTGGACGATCCCTCCTCGATGATCACGGCGGCGAAGAGGAACCGGAGCACTGCGTTCATGCGTGCGTAGTCCTCGGCCTCCTTCAGCCTCGTCCAGCTCTGCCGTGCATCGGGCCCGATCAACCCGTGGAGGACTTCCGCGGCCGGCCGTACGACCAACTTCTTCTCGACCTTGGAGATCCGCGTCTCCACTGTCTTCTTCATCGCCCTGTACTCGCTGGTCTTCAGCTCCCGCTTGTTCCACATGTCGCGGAGTTCCGAGAGTTCTTCGCGGTCGGCCTCCATGGAGGCCTGATCCTCCGCGGAGAGGACGGACGCACTTTCGTCGCCCGATACGTCGAGACGTTCGAGGAGCTTGATCGCGGCGTCAGTGACGAACTGTTCGAGTGGAGCACCGCTTGCCGTGCGGTAACAACGTAGGGAGTCGTTCCGCCGCTGACGGTTGCACATGTACTTGCCCCCGCTGCCTCCCATGCGATTTCCGCAGCCCTTGCAGATCACGAGTCCCCGGAGGATGTACGGGTGCTTCGCGACGAACCTGCCCCGGCTGGCCGCAGCTCGGTAGCTCCTCCGCTCCTGGACCTCGTCCCACATGCCGCGCTCCACGATCGCGGGCCAGTCACCTTGGCCGATCTCCTCGCCGCGGAAGACGCGAATGCCTGCGACGTGCCGACTGCGTAGGACCGTGTCCACGTTGTACGTGTTCCACTCCAGTCCGAGGGCCGTTAACTCCTGCCTGCGGTTGAGGTCAACGGCGAGAACCGTGGTCGAGTCGCCGTTGAGGTAGCGGACGAAAATCTCGCGCACGATCTCGGCTTCTGCCTCGATGATGGCCGTGCCGCTCTTGTCGTATCCGTACCGGCGCTTACCGGTGTGCGGCTTGCCGTCCTGGGCGCGGTCGATCAACGCGTCCTTGAGCCGTCGGGAGGTGTCATCGCTGGACCGACAGGCGTGCGCCACCTCGATGCGGAGGAAGAAGCGGTCATCGGGGTCGGCTAGATCGCGCTGGTTCGCTTCGCCGTGAAGCGTGATGTTGTGGTCGTCCGCGATCTGTAGAAGCTCTTCGAGATCGCGCGGCTGACGCATCAGGCGGTCGGGGTGATACGTCAGGATGTGGCGGACGTGGCCGGACCGTGCGGCTTCCAACAGCTCGTCCCAACCCCTGCGTTTTCGGTTGCGCTGCCACGCCGATCGGTTGTTGTCCACGTAGATCATGTCGTGGCTGACGGTGACTCCGAGCCGTTCCGCGATGTCACGGCAGATACGCTCTTGTCGGTCGACGCCCGTTTGGTCGTCATCGTTCACGTGGGAGATCCGGCAGTAGATCGCCGCCGGTTCTCCCGTCCAGTCGGTACGTCCGCGTCGGGCCTTTTGAGTTTCGGTCATCCGGGCCAACTTGCGGAGTCGTGCCGAGTCGCTTGTGACCTGCGATATCTCGTTGACCGGGTCCATGACAAAAGGCTATGAATAAACCATGACCACGCTCAAGTCGAAGTTGCAGGAAGACCTCAACGCCGCGATCAAGGGGCGCGACGAGCTCCGCTCCTCGACGATCCGGCTGACCCTCTCCGCGATCACCAACGAGGAGGTCGCGGGCAAGACCAAGCGCGAACTCTCCGACGACGAGGTGCAGAAGGTGATCGCCCGCGAGGCGAAGAAGCGTCGTGAGGCCGCCGAGGCCTTCACGCAGGGCGGGCGCCCCGAGTCGGCCGAGCGGGAGCGGGCGGAGGGCGAGTTGCTCGCCACGTATCTGCCCAAGCAGCTGACCGACGAGGAGCTTCAGCAGATCGTCGCGCAGGCCGTCGGGGAGGCGAAGGCCGCGGGTGCCGAAGGCCCGCGTGCCATGGGCCAGGTCATGAAGATCGTGAACCCGAAGGTGGCCGGCCTGGCCGAGGGCGGCCGTGTCGCCGCCGTCGTGAAGCAGTTGCTCGCAGGCTGAGGCGAGGCTGAGGCGAGGCTGGGACAACGCTGCGGCCGCTGCCGGTCCCGGGGTCGGCCGATCCAGCGCCCGTTCCCGGGTCGAACGACTCCACTGCCGGTCCCGGGGTCGGCTCACGCTGAACGCCCTGTGGGCCAGGATCGACTCCTGGCCCACAGGGCGTTCAGGCGCTCACGCGCCCGGTTCCGGCGTACGGTCAGTTGCCTTGACCGCCGTTGCCGTTGCCGTTGCCGCTGTTCGTGTTGCCCTGGATCCATCCCTGGGGAATGGAGAAGGAGGGCGTCGGGAAGACCACTCCACCGTCGGTCTGGCCGACGATGGTGTTGCCGTTGCCGTTGCCGCCGTTCCCGTTCCCGCCGTGGCGGCCGTTGTTCCCGTCGTCCTGGCCGTCGCCCTTGCCCTTGTCCTTCACGGGGTCGGGAATGTTGACCAGGTTGAAGGACGGTGCGTCCTTGCCCGCGAGCGCGCCCGTCATCAGGTCCCGCCAGATCGGGCCGGGGACCTGACCGCCGTACACCTTGTCGTGGAAGACGCCGCCGATCCGGATGCTGGTCATCGGGACCTGCTGGGTGGCGCTGCCGACCCAGACGGCGCCGGAGAGGTTGGGCGTGTAGCCGACGAACCAGGCGTTCTTGCGCTCGTCGGTGGTACCCGTCTTACCCGCGTTGGCGCGGTCGGTGAGACCGGCCTGCTGGCCCGTACCGGAGTCGATCACGCCGCTCAGCAGGGTGCTGACCGTGTCCGCGGTCTGCTCGGACATGGCCCGTGAGCAGGTCGACTTGGGCACGTCCAGGGACTTGTCGCGCCCGCCGATCTGCTGGCTGATCGACTCGATCGCGATCGGGGTGCAGTACATGCCGCGGGAGGCGAACGCCGCGTAGGCCGTGGCCATGGTGAGCGGCGAGATGCCCTTGGCGCCCAGGGCGATGGAGGGCACCTGGGGGAGCTTGTCGCCGTTGCCCTGGACCACACCGAGCTTGTCGATCTGGTTCATCACGGGGCAGAGGCCGATGTCGGAGATCATCTGCACGAAGTAGGTGTTGACCGATTTGGCCATCGCCTCCTTCAGCTGATACGGGCCCTTCTCGGACGCGCTCTCGTTCGGGACCTTCTCGTTCGCCTGGTTCGTCCACGGCTTGCTGCCGCAGGTCTGTACGGGGCTGGGGTACGGCATCGAGTTCGGCGAGGAGTATTCCTGCGTCGCGGGACGGCCCTGCTCCAGCGCGGCCGCGGCCACGAACGGCTTGAACGTCGAACCGGTCGGGAAGCCGTAGTTCGAGCCGCCCATGTCGTAGTTGACCGAGTAGTTGTACTCGGTCTCGTTCTTTCCGTAGCCGTACGGCTTCGACTGGCCCATCCCGAGGATCTTCCCGGTGCCGGGCTCGACCAGGGTGGCCGCCGCGGCGACCTTGTCGGACTTGTAGACGTGATCCTTCAGCGACGCCCGGATCGACGCCTGGGACTGCGGGTCGAGCGTCGTACGGATCGTCAGGCCGCCCTGGTTCCAGACCTTCGCCCGCTCCTCCTTGGTCTTGCCGAAGACCGGCTCGCTCAGGAAGACGTGCTCCACGTACTTGCAGAAGAAGCCTGCGCCCTTGATGGCCGTGATACAGCCGTTCTTCGGCTGGCTGACGTGCAGCCCGAGCTTCGTCGCCTTCGCGGCGTCGGCCTGCTCCTGGGAGATGTCATGTACCTCCGCCATGCGCTGCAGGACGGTGTTGCGGCGCTTGGTGGCCTCCTCCTCGTCGTTGACCGGGTCGTACCGGCTCGGCGACTGGACGATGCCCGCGAGAAGCGCCGACTCCTGGAGGTTCAGGGCCTTGGCGGGCTTGGAGAAGTAGCGCTGGGAGGCGGCCTCGATGCCGTACGCCTGCTCCCCGAAGAACGTGATGTTCAGGTAGTTCTCGAGGATCTTCTTCTTGCCCAGCTTCTCTTCCAGCTGGATCGCGTACTTGAGCTCGCGGATCTTGCGGCCGATGGTCTGCTGGGTGGCCTGGGCGACCTTGGTCGGGTCGTCGCCGGCCTCTTCCACGAAGTAGTTCTTCACCAGCTGCTGGGTCAGGGTGGAGGCACCCTGCGCCACCCCGCCGTTCTGCGCGTTCTGGTTGACCGCGCGCAGGATGCCCTTCAGGTCGATCGCGCCGTGCTGGTAGAAGCGCGAGTCCTCGATCGCGACGATCGCCTTCTGCATGTACGGCGAGATGTTCTTGATGTCGATCACTGTGCGGTCCCGCGAGTAGACCGTGGCGATCTGACCGCCCTTGCTGTCCAGGATCGTGGTCCGCTGACTCAGCGACGGACTCTTCAGATTGTCCGGAATGTCGTCGAACCCCTGGACCGAGCCCTTGGCCGCAAGACCGAGCGCGCCCGCGGCGGGCAGCGCGATTCCGGCCATGACGGCGCCCGCGAGCACGCTGACACCGAGGAACTTGGCGGCCTGCTGCGTAGGGGACAGACCACCGCCCGAGCGCTTCTTTGGCATGAGGGCAGCCTACGTTCTCATTCGCCGGACACGCGTATATGCCTTGGCCTAAGCTGCTCTCAACTGTCACAGCAGTGCGGCCATGTATCAATACGTCCGGCGACCCCGAATCGTTCCGGAGGTTCCGCGCTCTTGTGGAGCGCGTGTCCGAATCAGCCTTGTGTGTCACATGGCGTCCGTTGTGACTCGACTGAACTATCCGGATTTGCCGGGATAGTCGCGCATGTCCTCGGCTCACTCCCCCGGGTGATCTGCCGCTTACGCATAGTCCGTTCGGGCCATTCAAGATTGGGCCCGAAGGGGGTGTTGCGCTGTGCCCACCTTCCGTAACGTCCTCAACTGGCGGCGGTGAATATGCCGCTGCCGCCGTGGGGGAGCCTCGATTCGGGAGAGGACGGCGCCGGTATGGGCTGGGTAACCGACTGGAGTGCGCAGGCGGCCTGCCGCACTACCGATCCAGATGAACTGTTCGTTCAAGGAGCAGCACAGAACAGGGCAAAGGCAGTGTGCACCGGATGTCCGGTTCGCACGGAGTGCCTCGCCGATGCGCTCGACAACCGCGTCGAATTCGGCGTGTGGGGTGGCATGACCGAGCGCGAGCGGCGCGCGTTGCTGCGCCGGCGGCCGACCGTCACCTCGTGGCGTCGCCTGCTCGAGACCGCGCGCACGGAGTACGAGCGCGGCGCGGGCCTCCTGCCCCTCGACGAGGAAGAGGTGTACGAGCGCTACGCGGCGGTGGGCTGAGGGAGTCCGCCCCCCTCGGGGCGGGACGCCACGTTCAGGCCTCTCAGGGCCGTCCGGGGTCCTTCCGGGGCGGCCGAGGTCGACAGGGGCGAGGGCGCCCCCTCAGGGCCTCCCGGCAGGCTCAGCTTTCGGGCAGCTCCGGCCGGTGAGCCGCGAGCCGGTTCCCGATGTCCCGCAGCCCGGTGAGATCGTGTACGTCACCGGGCAGCGCGGCCACTTCCGCCACCGGCACCTCCGGGTGACGCGCGGCGAAGCGGTCACGCGTGCGTTGCTCGCGGGAGAGCAGCTGCATGCGCTCGGCGTGGAGCCTCAACAAACCTGCGGTGAGCTGGTCGATGGATCGCTCGGGGTCCGTGGCGGCGGTCCTGTCCGTAGCGGTGGTGCGGTCCGTGGCGGCTGTCCTGTCCGTGGCGGCGGGGGAGCCTTCGTCAGGAGCTGATGTCTCGGAAGCCGGTGATTCTGAACTGCCGTACGTGTCGGGAGAGTTACGAAGTCCAGCTTTCCCGTCCCCCTGATCCACAATGCGGGCCTCGTCAAGATTTTCCGCGGTGGCGGATCCAGGACTTTCCGCGTCGACGGAATCGAGATCCTCCGCGGCGGCGAGTGCCCGCTCGGCGGACAGCCGGGCGGCCCCGCTGCCGTGCACCCGGTTGAGCACCAGCCCGGCGAACGGCATGTCCTCAGCGGCCAGCCGCTCCACGAAGTACGCGGCCTCGCGCAGCGCGTCCCGCTCGGGCGCCGCCACCACGAGGAAGGCGGTGCCGGGCGCCTGGAGCAGCTTGTACGTGGCGTCCGCCCGTGTGCGGAAGCCGCCGAAGGTGGTGTCCATGGCCGCGACGAACGTCTGGACGTCCTTGAGGAGCTGGCCCCCGAGCAGCTTTCCCAGGGTGCCGGTCATCATCGACATCCCGACGCTCAGGAACTTCATGCCCGCCCGGCCGCCCAGCTTCGCCGGCGCCGTCAGCAGCCGGATCAGCCGCCCGTCGAGGAAGGACCCGAGCCGCTTCGGGGCGTCCAGGAAGTCCAGTGCCGAGCGGGACGGCGGAGTGTCGACCACGATCAGGTCCCACTCGTCGCGTGCCCGCAACTGGCCCAGCTTCTCCATCGCCATGTACTCCTGCGTGCCCGCGAAGCCCGCCGAAAGCGACTGGTAGAAGGGGTTGTTGAGGATGGCGGCCGCCCGGTCGCCGTCCGCGTGCGCCTCGACGATCTCGTCGAACGTGCGCTTCATGTCGAGCATCATGGCGTGCAGTTCCCCGCTCCCCTCGACGCCCTTCACCCTGCGTGGAGTGTTGTCCAGGGAGTCGATGCCCATGGACTGCGCCAGCCTGCGCGCGGGGTCGATGGTGAGCACGACCACCTTGCGGCCGCGCTCCGCGGCACGCAGCCCGAGGGCCGCCGCCGTGGTCGTCTTGCCGACGCCGCCCGAGCCGCAGCACACCACGATGCGGGTCTTCGGGTCGTCGAGCAGCGGGTCGAGATCGAGGACGCGGGCGGGGTCCAGACTCATGACATCCCTTGCTGTCGCAGCTGTGCCGCCAGTTCGTACAGGCCCGCCAGATCCAGGCCCTCGGAGAGCAGCGGGAGTTCGTGCAGCGGCAGGCCCAGTTCGGCCAGCACGCTCCGCTGCTCGGTCTCCAGGGCGTACCGCTCGGCGTACTCCTCGGCCTGCTGCAGGAGCGGTCCCACCAGCCGTTCGGCCAGTCCGCCGCGCCGTGCGCCGCCGAGGCCGGCCGCGGAGAGCGACTTGGCGATCGCCGTACGGGGAGCGGCCTCCACGAGTGCCAGGTCCGCCTCGTCGAGGAGTGCCGGGCGCACCATGTTCACGATGATCCGGCCCACGGGAAGCTTCGCGGCACGCAGCTCCGCGATCCCGTCCGCGGTCTCCTGTACGGGCATCTCCTCCAGCAGCGTCACCAAGTGGACCTCCGTCTCCGGGGACTTGAGGACGCGCATGACGGCCTGGGCCTGATTGTGTATCGGGCCGATCTTCGCGAGGCCGGCGACCTCGTCGTTGACGTTCAGGAAGCGGGTGATGCGGCCGGTGGGGGGTGCGTCCATCACCACGTAGTCGTACGTGAAGCGGCCGCTCTTCTCCTTGCGCCGCACCGCCTCGCAGGCTTTGCCGGTGAGGAGCACGTCGCGCAGTCCCGGGGCGATGGTGGTCGCGAAGTCGATCGCGCCGAGCTTTTTCAGGGCGCGGCCGGCACCGCCCAGTTTGTAGAACATCTGGAGGTAGTCCAGCAGCGCCAGTTCGGGGTCGATCGCGAGGGCGTACACCTCCCCGCCCCCCGGAGCGACGGCGATCTTCCGCTCCTCGTAGGGCAGCGCTTCTGTCTCGAAGAGCTGCGCGATGCCCTGCCTGCCCTCGACCTCGACGAGGAGGGCGCGCTTGCCCTCGGTCGCGAGGGCGAGCGCGAGGGCCGCGGCTACCGTGGTCTTGCCGGTACCGCCCTTGCCGCTGACGACCTGGAGCCTGCTCACGTATTCGAGCCTAACCAGTCCGCCGCCGGAGTAAGCAGGAGGCTGTGGACAAGCTGCGCTTTCGGGGGCCGGACAGCGGGTGGCTCGGGCGGTGGACGGTGGTCGGCAGCGGCTACAGTCGGCCACATGACCAAATGGGAATACTCCACTGTGCCGCTGCTCGTCCATGCCACGAAGCAGATTCTGGACACCTGGGGCGAGGACGGCTGGGAGCTCGTCCAGGTCGTGCCCGGACCGAACAACCCGGAGCAGCTGGTGGCCTACCTGAAGCGCGAGAAGTCCGCGTGAGCGGGGCGGTCGAGGCGAAGCTCGCCGAGCTCGGGCTGACCCTTCCGGGTGTCGTTCCGCCGCTGGCCGCGTATCAGCCCGCCGTGCAGTCGGGCGTGTACGTGTACACGGCCGGGCAGCTTCCGATGGTGGACGGGAAGCTTCCGGTCACCGGCAAGGTGGGCGCCGAGGTCACCGCCGAGGAGGCCAAGGAGCTGGCCCGTACGTGCGCGCTGAACGCCCTGGCGGCGGTGAAGTCGGTCGTGGGCGACCTCGACCGCATCGCGCGTGTCGTGAAGGTCGTGGGCTTCGTGGCCTCGGCGTCGGACTTCACCGGGCAGCCGGGTGTGCTGAACGGCGCGAGTGAACTGCTGGGCGCCGTCCTGGGCGACAAGGGTGTGCACGCGCGGAGCGCGGTCGGTGTGGCCGTGCTGCCGCTGGACGCGCCGGTCGAGGTCGAGATCCAGGTGGAGCTGACGCACGCGTAGTCCCCGGGCGTCTTCGGGCGCCCGGTTCGTCGTGGGCAAGGGTCGTGCCGGTACATCAGGGATGTACGGGCACCGCCCTTCCGCACGCACGTCTCAGACCCTCCGGCGTTCAAGGAGCCGAGTCCGGGGCCGGAGTCCCTCGGGTGGGCAGGGCGGAGGCGGAGGGGGCGGGGAGCGCTTGTGGGGGCGGTGAGGCCTCGAACATCCGCCCGGCTCGGGATAGCCTCCGGCCATGGGGAATGGGCAATGGTTTCCGGCGGAGTGGCCGGAGCGGATCCGGGCGCTTGCCGAGGGCACGCTGACGCCGGTCGCGCCCCGGCGCGCGGCCACCGTGATGCTGGTCAAGGACAGCGAGGCCGGCCCCGTGGTCCACATGCTGCGCAGACGCGCCTCCATGGCCTTCGCCGGAGGCGCGTACGCGTATCCGGGCGGCGGCGTGGATCCGCGCGACGACGAGCACCAGATCCGCTGGGCGGGGCCCACGCGCGCGTGGTGGGCCCAGAGGCTCGGCGTGGACGAGACCGCCGCCCAGGCCGTCGTCTGCGCGGCCGTACGGGAGACGTACGAGGAGGCGGGCGTCCTGCTCGCCGGCCCCGGCCCGGACACCGTGGTCGGTGACACGACGGGGGACGACTGGGAGGCGGACCGGGCGGCCCTGGTCGCCAGGGACCTGTCCTTCGCGGAGTTCCTCGACCGACGGGGACTCGTGCTCCGCTCGGACCTGCTCGGGGCCTGGGCCCGCTGGATCACCCCGGAGTTCGAGTCCCGCCGCTACGACACGTGGTTCTTCGTCGCCGTGCTCCCGGAGGGCCAGCGCACGCGGAACGCCTCCACGGAGGCCGACCGCACGGTGTGGATCCGTCCGGCCGACGCGGCGGCCGGCTACGACAAGGGCGAGCTGCTGATGATGCCGCCGACCATCGCGACCCTGCGCGGGATCGTGGAGTACGACAGGGCCGCCGAGGCCCTCGCCGCCGCGCCCGCCCGTGATCTGACCCCCGTCCTGGCCAAGGCGCGCCTGGAGGAGGGCGAGGTCGTCCTCTCCTGGCCCGGACACGACGAGTTCACCAAGCACATCCCGACCGGCGGAGCGTCCGCATGACCGACGCGGCAGCCCTCCCAGGTCAACCGCGGGGCACGGTCCTCTCCGGCCCCGCCACCGCGCGCGCGGTGAACGTCCTCGCCCCCAACGCCTCGGCGATGACCCTGGACGGCACGAACACCTGGATCGTGTCCGAGCCCGGCTCCGAGCTGGCGGTCGTGATCGACCCGGGGCCGCTGGACGACGTACATCTGCGCACGGTCCTGGACACGGCCGAGAAGGCCGGGAAGCGCGTCGCGCTGACCCTGCTCACGCACGGGCATCCCGATCACGCGGAGGGCGCGTCGCGGTTCGCCGAACTGTCGGGGACCAAGGTCCGGGCCCTGGACCCCGCGCTGCGGCTGGGGGACGAGGGGCTGGCCGCGGGAGACGTGATCAGTCTCGGCGGACTCGAACTGCGCGTCGTGTCGACCCCGGGGCACACCGCCGACTCGCTGTGCTTCCATCTCCCGGCCGATCGTGCCGTTCTGACCGGGGACACCGTACTGGGGCGCGGTACGACCGTGGTGGCCCATCCCGACGGACGTCTGGGCGACTATCTCGACTCCCTGCGCCGGCTCCGCTCGCTGACGGTCGACGACGGCGTCCACACCGTCCTGCCCGGTCACGGGCCGGTCCTCGAGGACGCGCAGGGCGCGGTCGAGTACTACCTGGCCCATCGCGCCCACCGGCTCGCCCAGGTCGAGACCGCCGTCGAGAACGGCTACCGGTCGCCGGACGAGGTCGTCGCGCGCGTCTACGCGGACGTGGACCGGTCGTTGTGGCCCGCGGCCGAGCTTTCGGTGCGGGCGCAGATGGAATATCTGCGGGAGCACGGGCTCATCTAGGACAGGTCCTGGGGCGGGGCGGCGTCCTCCGGGGTGGTCCTGAAGTGGACCTTCAGGGGCGGGGCGCCTTGATGCCGCGCACGCGCGCGTACTCCCCGGCGGGCCGCGGCCCCAGGCCCGCCACGTACGAGCGGAGCACGGCCGGATCCACTCACGGCAGCAGCAGAGGCAGGTCGCCGTCCACGGCTGCGCGGGCCGGGGAAGGAGGACCGGGAGCGTCCGCGTCGGCCCGGTCCAGGCCGGGAGAGCGGTTCCGCGGACGGGTTCAGCTCAGCGGGGGTACGCCGATGGGGCCCGCTCGGGAGGGTTACGACGACGGGGTCCCGCCTCGGAAGAAGGCGGGACCCCGTCGACGTACGGCAAAAGGTGTCAGCGTGAGCGCTTGGCGAGCCGCTCCACGTCCAGGAGGATCACCGCGCGGGCCTCCAGGCGGAGCCAGCCGCGGCCCGCGAAGTCGGCGAGCGCCTTGTTCACGGTCTCGCGGGAGGCGCCGACCAGCTGGGCCAACTCCTCCTGCGTGAGGTCGTGCACGACGTGGATGCCCTCTTCGGACTGCACGCCGAAGCGGCGCGACAGGTCGAGCAGGGCGCGCGCGACACGGCCGGGCACGTCGGAGAAGACCAGGTCGGACATCTGGTCGTTGGTCTTGCGCAGGCGCCGTGCGACGGCGCGCAGCAGGGCGGCGGCCACCTCGGGCCGCGCGTTCAGCCACGGCTGGAGGTCGCCGTGGCCGAGGCCGAGCAGCTTGACCTCGGTGAGCGCGGTGGCGGTCGCCGTGCGCGGGCCCGGGTCGAACAGCGACAGCTCGCCGATCAGCTCACCGGGGCCGAGGACGGCCAGCATGTTCTCCCGCCCGTCGGGGGAGGTGCGGTGGAGCTTCACCTTGCCTTCGGTGACCACATAGAGGCGGTCACCGGGGTCGCCCTCATGGAAGAGAGCGTCACCTCGCGCGAGGGTCACCTCACTCATGGAGGCGCGGAGCTCCGCGGCCTGCTCGTCATCGAGCGCCGCGAAGAGCGGGGCGCGCCGCAGAACGTCGTCCACGAGTTCTCTCCTTGTCGACCTGCTCAGGGGATCTTGCTCCCCCTTGGTACCAGGGGACCGTGTTCCCCATCTTGCCGGACCGTCCAAACAGTGTGATCAGTCACAAGTCTGCCGCACTGGCGTCCCGACGAGTGCGGCAGGGGGCCAATTGGGGGCCGATCTTCAGGGTCCGGGGCGGATGTCGGTGCCGGGCTTTAGGCTGGCCGGGTGTCCAAATCGCCGGTGAGAGCACAGGCCAAGGGGGCTGGGCGGGTGGTTGTACGTCGTGATTCCGCTGTGGGCGAACAGGCCCCCGACGGAACCAAAGAACCGACAAAAGCTCCGAAGTCGACGCCGGTGAAGGCGGTACCGAAGACCGTGTCCGAGGGAGCGTCGAAGGCGGCATCGAAGACGGCCGGCGGGAAGAGCGCGAAGAAGACCGCCCGTCAGACCGCCAAAAAGGTGACGCCCGCGAAGACGCCCGCGAAAACGGCCGCCAAGAAGGTGACGCCGGCGAAGGCGACCGCCAAGAAGGCCGTCTCCAAGAAGGCCGTCTCCAAGAACGAGGTCGCCAAGGAGGCGGTCTCGAAGAAGGCTGTCTCGGCGACGGCGGCTTCCAAGGAGGAGGGCGTGAGGACGGCCGCCGAGAAGGCGGCACCCGCGCGTCCCGTCGCCCCCGCCCCGCCGCGGAACGAGTCGCACACCGCCCTCGTCCGCCGGGCCCGCCGTATCAACCGCGAGCTCGCCGAGGTGTACCCGTACGCCCACCCGGAACTGGACTTCGAGAACCCGTTCCAGCTGGTCGTCGCCACGGTCCTGTCCGCCCAGACCACCGACCTGCGGGTGAACCAGACGACGCCGGCGCTCTTCGCCAGATACCCGACCCCCGAGGACCTCGCCGGGGCCAACCCCGAGGAGGTCGAGGAGATCCTGCGCCCGACCGGGTTCTTCCGGGCCAAGACCAAGTCCGTCATAGGGCTCTCCAAGGCCCTGCGGGACGACTTCGGGGGCGAGGTGCCCGGCCGCCTCGTAGACCTCGTCAAACTGCCCGGTGTGGGCCGCAAGACCGCCTTCGTCGTGCTCGGTAATGCCTTCGGGCGCCCCGGGATCACCGTGGACACCCACTTCCAGCGGCTCGTGCGGCGCTGGCAGTGGACGGCGGAGAGCGAGCCGGACAAGATCGAGGCGGCCGTCGGCGGGCTCTTCCCGAAGAGCGATTGGACCATGCTGTCGCACCACGTGATCTTCCACGGCCGCCGTATCTGCCACGCCCGCAAGCCGGCCTGCGGCGCCTGCCCCATCGCCCCGCTCTGCCCGGCGTACGGGGAGGGCGAGACCGACCCCGAGAAGGCGAAGAAGCTCCTGAAGTACGAGAAGGGCGGCTTCCCCGGCCAGCGGCTCAACCCCCCGCAGGCCTATCTGGACGCGGGCGGCATCCCCGCGCCCCCACTGGGTGCCGGATGACGGAACGAACACGGCCCCGGCGGGCGTTGGGAACAGCAGAACGGGGGCGGCGATGAAGCACGCAGGCAACACACAGGACGCGAGCAATACGCAGGGCGGGCCGGTGCTCAGCAAGGACGGCCTGCCCGACTGGCTGGGCCCGGTCGCGCACGCCGCGGAGACGGTGGAACCGCTCCAGCTGAGCCGATTTCTGCCGCCGGCGAACGGCACGGGCCGTCAGTCCGCGGTCCTCATCCTCTTCGGCGAAGGCGGGCGCGGCCCCGAGCTGCTGCTCATGGAGCGCGCCGGCACCCTCAGATCGCACGCCGGGCAGCCGTCCTTCCCCGGTGGCGCGCTCGACCCGGAGGACGGCGACCCGAAGGCCGACGGGCCGCTGCGGGCCGCCCTGCGCGAGGCCGAGGAGGAGACCGGCCTCGACCCGACCGGCGTCCAGCTCTTCGGCGTGCTGCCCAAGCTGTACATCCCGGTCAGCGGTTTCGTGGTCACCCCGGTCCTCGGGTGGTGGCGCCGCCCGACGCCGGTCGGCGTCGTCGACCCGGGCGAGACGGCCCGGGTGTTCACGGTGCCCGTGGTGGATCTCACGGATCCGGCCAACCGTGCGACCACCGTGCACCCCAGCGGTCACCGGGGTCCGGCGTTTCTGGTCGAATCCGCCCTGGTCTGGGGCTTCACGGCCGGAGTGATCGACAAGATCCTGCATTTCGCGGGCTGGGAGCGCCCGTGGGACCGCGAGAAGCAGGTCCCGCTCGACTGGCGCGCGTGACAAGGTGACCTTCGTGAATGTGCTGGACATCCTGTTGCTGGTCGCCGCTGTGTGGTTCGCGATCGTGGGCTATCGCCAGGGCTTCGTCGTCGGCATCCTGTCGGTGATCGGCTTCCTGGGCGGTGGTCTCGTCGCCGTCTACCTGCTCCCGATCATCTGGAGCTGGACGACCGACGACAGCAAGGTGAGCACGACCGCCGCCGTCGTCGCCGTGGTCGTCGTGATCGTCTGCGCCTCGGTCGGCCAGGCCCTCACCACCCACCTCGGCAACAAGCTGCGCCGGTACATCACATGGTCCCCGGCCAGAGCCCTGGACGCGACCGGCGGCGCCCTGGTGAACGTCGTGGCGATGCTGCTCGTCGCCTGGCTGATCGGCTCGGCCCTCGCCGGTACGACGCTGCCGACGCTCGGCAAGGAGGTCCGCAACTCCAAGGTGCTGCTCGGTGTGTCCCGCGCGCTGCCCTCCCAGGCCAACACCTGGTTCGCCGACTTCTCCTCGGTCCTCGCGCAGAACGGCTTCCCCCAGGTCTTCAGCCCGTTCGCCAACGAGCCCATCACAGAGGTCCGGCCGCCCGACCCACAGCTCGCCGGCAGCCCCGTCGCCACCCACTCGCAGAACTCCATCGTCAAGGTCATGGGAACCGCCCAGAGTTGCGGCAAGGTCCTCGAAGGCACCGGTTTCGTCTTCAGCGACCGCCGTGTGATGACCAACGCGCACGTGGTCGGCGGAGTCGACGAACCCACCGTCCAGATAGGCGGCGAGGGCAAGAAGTACGACGCCACGGTCGTCCTGTACGACTGGGAGCGCGACATCGCCGTACTCGACGTACCGAACCTGAGGGCGCCCGCGCTGCGGTTCAGCCCCAAGGACGCGAGCAGTGGCGACAGCGCGATCGTCGCGGGGTTCCCGCAGAACGGCTCGTACAACGTCCAGCCCGCGCGCGTGCGGGGCCGCATCACGGCCAACGGCCCGGACATCTACCACCGCAAGACGGTGCGCCGCGATGTCTACTCGCTGTACGCGACGGTCCGTCAGGGCAACTCCGGCGGACCGCTGCTGACCCCCGACGGCAAGGTCTACGGCGTGGTCTTCGCGAAGTCGCTCGACGACGCCGAGACCGGCTACGCGCTCACCGCGGACGAGGTCCGGCCGGACATCGCCAAGGGGCGTACGGCCAACCAGCAGGTGGACAGCGACAGCTGCGCGCTCTGACCGGCGGGCGGGACCTCAGCCGCGTGGATGGCGCAGCCGCACGGAGACCCAGCGGGCCCGGCGGCGCAGAATGTGCGGAATCCCCACGCGAGGATCCGTGCCCGTCAGCTGCGGGGTGCCCCTCTGATGGGAGCTCAGACCCGTGGCCGAGCGGCGATTGCGTGCTGCGTCACTGTAGTCGTGCGTCCAGCCCATACCCCGACGTCTGCCCCTGCCCCAAGGTCGATAACCTCGCCCCTGCCCTTCAATTGGCCTATGCGCCAGGCAATTGGCTGTTCGTCGGACAGGTGTTCACGGCTCGTGTTCCGGGCATGGCGCGGGGCGCGTTCGGGCGGTCACGCAAGAGTGACCGAGGAGTCACCGGTCGGGTTCCGGATCCTTCAGCCAGTTGATCAGTTCGGTGGAAAAGGCGACCGGATCCTCTTCGTGCGGGAAGTGACCGAGCCCGTCGAACAGCCGCCAGCGGTACGGCGCTTCGACGTACTCGCCGGAGCCCGCCGCGCTCCGCGTCCGCAGCACCGGATCGAGTGAGCCGTGCAGATGCAGCGTCGGCACCCGCACCGGCCGCTTCATGCGCCGGTTGAACTGGATGCCGTCCGGGCGCGCCATGGACCGAACCATCCACCTGTACGGCTCGATGGAGCAGTGCGCGGTCGACGGGATGCGCATGGCCCGGCGGTACGTCTCCAGGGTGTCCTCGTCCGGCTGCCGGGGACCCGACCAGTCGCGTACCAGACGGCCCACCAGGGCGCCGTCGTCGGCGAGGAGTTGGCGCTCGGGGATCCAGGGACGCTGGAAGCCCCAGATGTACGAGCCCGCCGCCGTCTGCTTGACGTCGGAGAGCATGGCGGAACGCCAGCGCCGTGGATGCGGCATGGACGACACCGCGAGTCGGCGGACGAGTTTGGGCCGCATGGCCGCCGCCGTCCACGCCAGATAGCCGCCGAGGTCGTGCCCGACCAGCGCCGCGTCGGGCTCGCCGAGGGACCGTACGACCCCGGTGATGTCGAGCGCGAGGTTGGCGGGGTCGTAGCCGCGCGGGGTGCGGTCGCTGCCCCCGACACCCCGCAGGTCCATGGCCACGGCCCGGAAGCCGGCGTCGGCGAGCGCGACGAGTTGGTGCCGCCAGGTCCACCAGAACTGCGGGAAGCCGTGCAGCAGCAGGACGAGCGGCCCGTCGCCGAGCTCGGCGATGTGGAAGCGCGCGCCGTTGGCGGCCACGTCCCGGTGCGTCGGTTTCTGTCCGCCAGGGAGGTCGATCCGTACGACCGAGGTGGGTTGCGCCGAAGGTGTGGCGGGGTCCGTCATGAGGATGAGCGTGCCACAGCCTTGACGGCGTCCTCGACCGGTTCGGGCCGGGGGTGCGGCTTGGCGTTCGGCAGAACAGCCGCCGTCTCCTTCACGGAGGCGGCCACCTTCTGCGCGCCCTGGCCCTTCTTGACCTTCTTCGCGTAGATCGTGCCGATCAGCGCGAGTACGGCGGCGACCAGCACGTTCGCCGCGAAGGACAGCAGGAAACAGATCGCGAGATTCCAGTCGCTCCAGGTCCGGATGCCGTACGCGAGGGCGAAATTGAGCATCGGCAAGGAGAAGATCAGCACCGCGCCGGCCGCCGAGAACGCGCCGCCGCTGGCCGCGCCGCGCTTGACGTCCTGCTTGAGCTGCGCCTTCGCCAGTGCGATTTCGTCGTGCACCAGTGCGGACATCTCGGTCGTCGCCGAGGCGACCAACTGGCCGATACTGCGTTCGGCGCCGACCGGGCTGCCGTCGGGTGCGCTCATCGCTGTCTCCCTCTTCTGCATGTGTTTGTACGGTCCTGTCAGATCATGCCGGACCGTCGTTCCCCTCGCTTGCCCCACCCGCCACTTCGGCAAGCCTGCGGTGTTCCGCGGCCTTCCGCTCGTAGATGGCGGCCATGCGCAGGTGATACTCCGGCTTGTCCTCCTCGTAGATGTCGGGGATGCCGTCGAGGTCCTCGTCGCGTTCCTCGTCCTCGCACAGCGCGCGGTACCGGGTGTTGCGCATCTTCAGCAGCACCGTGGCGAGCACGGCCGCGATGAACGAGCCGATCAGGACGGCGGCCTTGGTCTCGTCGGTGAGGCTCGTATTGCCTTCGAAGGCGAGTTCGCCGATGAGCAGGGAGACGGTGAAGCCGATGCCGGCGAGGGTGGCGACGGCGGCGACGTCGGCCCATTCCAGGTCATCACTGAGCGAGGCCCTGGTGAACCGGGCCGTCAGCCATGTACCGCCGAAGATGCCGACCGCCTTGCCGACGACGAGTCCGAGCACCACGCCGAGTGTCTCGGGACGGGTGAACACATCGTGGACCGCTCCGCCGGAGATCGAGACTCCGGCGCTGAACAGGGCGAACAACGGCACCGCGAGTCCCGCCGACACCGGGCGCACCAGATGCTCGATGTGCTCGCCGGGGGAGTGCTCCTCGCCTTCGAGCGGATGGCAGCGCAGCATCAGACCCATGGCGACACCGGCGATGGTGGCGTGGATGCCGCTGTTGTACATCAGGGCCCAGATGACCAGCGCGAGCGGAACGTACACGTACCACCCTCGTACGCCCTTGCGCAGCAGCAGCCAGAAGACGCCGAGGCCCACGACCGCCCCGCCGAGCGCCGCGAGGTTGATGGAGTCCGTGAAGAAGACCGCGATGATCAGGATCGCGAACAGGTCGTCGACGACGGCGAGGGTGAGCAGGAAGGCGCGCAGGGCGGACGGCAGTGACGTCCCGATGACGGCGAGCACGGCGAGCGCGAAGGCGATGTCGGTGGCGGTGGGGACGGCCCACCCTTCGAGCGATCCTCCGCCGACCACGTTGGTCAGGACGTAGACGACCGCGGGAACGGCCATGCCGCAGACCGCGGCGACCACGGGCAGCACCGCGGCCTTCGGGTCCCGCAGGTCCCCGGCCACCAGCTCGCGCTTCAGCTCGATCCCGGCGACGAAGAAGAACACGGCGAGCAGACCGTCGGCCGCCCAGTGCTCCACGGACAGGTTGAGCCCGAGTGCGGCCGGTCCGAAGTGGTAGTGCGAGACGGTCTCGTAGCTGTGCGGCAGGGTGTTCGCCCAGATCAGTGCCGCGATCGCGGCGATCAGCAGCAGTACGCCGCCCACGGTCTCGGTGCGCAGCGCGTCCGCCACGAAGTTCCGCTCGGGCAGGGACATCCGGCCGAAGAACTTGCGGGTGGTGGTGCTGGGGGGCGCGGGCACGAGGAGGACCTCCGGTCGAGCAGGCAGGACTGAGTACTCGCCGACCAGACTTCCCGGCACACCATGAACGATCTTGTCGCGCCTTGACGCTTTGCTTACTTTACCTAAGATGCGGCCGGGTCGGTGCGGGATCTTCACATTACGGCCGAACCGGGCGCGGGGCGTGCCGGCTGGACTGAGAGAGGCACTCCGGGCGCCCTCGGAGGGGAGCTTCAGGTTCGGCCCGGGCGTGGGAACGCGTGACGGGTGCGGAATATGTGCGGGGGGCGGGAACGCCTGAGGGGTGCGGGAGCACTGGGTGCTCCCGCACCCCTCAGGGCCGGTCCGGCGGGGTGGGCCTGCCTCAGTCCTCGCTGGGCGCGGCCGGCAGCTTCGCCTGGATCAGGTCCATCACCGTGGAGTCGGTGAGCGTCGTGACGTCACCGAGCTCGCGGTTCTCGGCCACGTCGCGCAGCAGGCGGCGCATGATCTTCCCGGACCGGGTCTTGGGCAGCTCGGCCACCGGCAGGACCCGCTTCGGCTTGGCGATCGCGCCGAGCGTGGTGCCCACGTGGTTGCGCAGGTCGGCCACCAGGCCGGCGTCCTCGGCGGAAGCCGTCCCGCGCAGGATGACGAAGGCGACGATCGCCTGCCCGGTGGTCTCGTCCGCCGCACCCACGACCGCCGCCTCGGCGACCGACGGGTGGGAGACGAGGGCCGACTCGACCTCGGTCGTCGAGATGTTGTGCCCGGACACGAGCATCACGTCGTCGACGCGCCCCAGAAGCCAGATGTCGCCGTCGTCGTCCTTCTTGGCCCCGTCCCCGGCGAAGTACTTCCCCTCGAAGCGAGACCAGTACGTGTCGAGGAACCGCTGGTCGTCGCCCCAGATCGTGCGCAGCATGGACGGCCACGGCTCGGTCAGCACGAGGTAGCCGCCACCGCCGTCGGGCACCTCGTTCGCCTCGTCGTCGACCACCGTGGCCGCGATGCCCGGCAGTGCCCGCTGGGCCGATCCCGGCTTCGTCTCGGTGACCCCGGGCAGCGGCGAGATCATCATCGCGCCGGTCTCGGTCTGCCACCAGGTGTCGACGATCGGCGTACGGTCCCCGCCGATGTGCTTGCGGTACCAGATCCAGGCTTCGGGGTTGATCGGCTCGCCGACCGACCCGAGCACCCGCAGCGACGACAGATCGAACTTCGCGGGGATGTCGTCGCCCCACTTCATGAACGTACGGATGGCCGTGGGCGCCGTGTAGAGGATCGTCACCCCGTACTTCTGGACGATCTCCCAGAACCGGCCCTGGTGCGGGGTGTCCGGGGTCCCCTCGTAGATCACCTGCGTCGCGCCGTTCGAGAGCGGTCCGTACGTGATGTACGAGTGCCCGGTGACCCAGCCGATGTCGGCCGTGCACCAGTACACGTCGGTCTCCGGCTTGAGGTCGAAGACGGCGTTGTGCGTGTACGAGGTCTGTGTGAGGTAGCCGCCCGAGGTGTGCAGGATGCCCTTCGGCTTCCCGGTGGTCCCGGACGTGTAGAGGATGAACAGCGGGTGCTCGGCGTCGAAAGCCTCCGGCGTGTGCTCGGCGGACTGCCGTCCGACGATGTCGTGCCACCACACGTCGCGGCCCTCGGTCCAGGCGACGTCCTCGCCCGTACGGCGCACCACCAGTACCTTGTCGACCCCGTCGACCCGGCTCACCGCGTCGTCGACGGCGGGCTTGAGCGCGGACGGCTTCCCGCGCCGGTAGCCGCCGTCGGAGGTGATGACCAGCTTGGCGTCGGCGTCCTGGATGCGGGTGGCGATGGCGTCGGCGGAGAAGCCGCCGAAGACCACCGAGTGCGCCGCGCCGATACGGGCGCAGGCCAGCATCGCGACGACGGCCTCGGGAATCATCGGCAGGTAGACGGCGACCCGGTCGCCCTTCCCGACGCCCAGCTCGGTGAGGGCGTTCGCGGCCTTCGACACCTCGTCCTTGAGCTCGGCGTAGGTGATGGCCCGGCTGTCGCCCGGCTCGCCCTCGAAGTGGATGGCGACGCGGTCACCGTTCCCGGCCTCCACGTGCCGGTCCACGCAGTTGTACGCGACGTTCAGTTTTCCGTCGGCGAACCACTTCGCGAACGGCGGGTTGGACCAGTCCAGTGTCTCGGTCGGCTCGGTGGCCCAGGTCAGCCGGCGGGCCTGCTCGGCCCAGAAGCCGAGCCTGTCAGCCTTGGCCTGCTCATACGCCTCCGCGGTGACATTGGCGTTCGCCGCCAGGTCGGCGGGCGGCGCGAACCTGCGCTCTTCCTTCAGCAGGTTGGCCAGGCTTTCGTTGCTCACGACATCTCCCTTTCCCAGGGTGTCCGTTGTGTCCCAGGCCACAGCTCATCAGACCGGGGGGCCCGATGACAAGGCCCGCCCCAAGATTGGTTTAGACCTATCCTGTGTCGCTGGTCCGGGCCCGCGGTCCACGCGGCACGTCCTTGCCCCGCGTTACCGCCCCGGCGCCTCTCCCCCGGCGCCTCTCACAAGGCCACACGAGCCCGCACGAGTCTGCCCCCTGGGCAGGTACGTTCCGGCTCCCGGGTTCACATGGACAACATCGGTGGGGGCGCAGCGGAGAACAGGCCGGAGCCACTTCCCGCGACGGGCGGAAACCGCGACCCGCCGAGACTCCACCGGGAGCCGGGAGCCGGGAGCCGGGAGCCGGGAGCCGGGAGCCGGGGAGAGCCGGCAGTAGGGCGTCCCCTCACCTCGCGACCGGGGCCGGAGTGCCGACATCGGAGGTTTGTACGTGGTGCGCGGTCCCGCCGACCAGGGCCGCGCACCACCGCCCAGTCACGCCGGATGCCGTAGATCCTCCGTGGCGTCCACATGATCGAACGCACCCACGTGATCGAACAGTTCGGCCCCGTCGGTGTCGGCCAGCAGGTAAGCCTGGGCCTCGCCGACGTGGAAGTACATTCCGTGCAGTTCGAGCACGCCCTCCCGCAGGGCCCGCGCCACGGACTCGTGGGCCCGCAGGTGCTCCAGCTGCTGCACCACGTTGATCAGGCAGAGCTGCTCCACCGAGTCGGCGGACGCCCGTCCGGCGAGCCGCGCCCACGGCCGGTCGTCGGCGGCCATCCGGTCCAGGCTCGGCTGCCCGTGCCGCAGCCACCGCTTGAGTGGCGTGAGTGCCCCTCCGGGCTCCGACGCCAGCAGGGCCTGCATGGCCCCGCACCCGGAATGTCCGCACACCGTGATGGACCGCACCTTCAGCACGTCCACCGCGTACTCGATGGCCGCGGCCACCGAGTCGTCCCCGCTCTCCTCTCCGGGCAACGGCACGAGGTTGCCCACATTCCGCACGACGAAGAGGTCGCCCGGACCACTGGATGTGATCATCGAGGTGACGAGCCGGGAGTCGGCGCAGGTCAGGAACAGCTGGGACGGCCGTTGCCCTTCCCGGGCGAGCCGGGCCAGCTCGTCCCGCACCAGAGGCGCGGTGTTTCGCTGGAACGCGCTGATGCCGCGCGCCAGTTGGTTCCCGCCGACTCTGGCCTCGCCGGTTCTCTCGCACTGCACGACCGGCGGGGCATCCGGGGAATCGGACCCCGGATCGGCGGAGGTTTCGCACTGGTGGTTCCGCCAGGGTGTCCAGGGCCGGCAGTGGCAGTGCCTGGAGTCCGCGGGCTCGACGATCCGTGTTCCGGTTCGCCCGGCGAGATCGACCGTTCCTCCCTGGGCGATGTGCGCGCTCTGCCAGTCCTGCAAGGACTCGTACGCCGCATGGTCCATGAACGAACCGTCCAGTTCCACGACGGTGTCAGCCCCTTGGGGCACGAGATGCAGGGCACGGCTGAGTCGAGGCACCGCGAGAAACGTCAACTGGCCTCGTACATGTACGTAGTGGACTCCTTCTCTCTCTTCGTGCGTGATGCGGGTGCGCCCGAGGCGGTGCAGGGCGACGCCGACGGCCACCGAGACACCCAGGGCCACGCCCTCGAGAACTCCGAGGAACACGACGCCGAGCGTGGTGACGGCGTACACCAGCACCTCGCGGTGGCGGGTGACCGTGCGGATGTGGTGCAGGGACACCATCTGGATGCCGACGGCCATCACCAGGGCGGCGAGCGATGCGAGGGGGATCAGCTCCAGGATCGGGACCATCAGCAGCGCGGCAATTACTACGAAAACGCCGTGCAGCATCGTGGAGTTCCGGCTTACGGCACCTGCTTGCACATTCGCTGAACTGCGTACGGCGACCCCGGCGACGGGCAGGCCGCCGAGCGCGCCGGAGACGACATTGGCGGCGCCCTGCCCGAGCAACTCCCGGTCGAGGCGGGAACGGCCCACGCGTGCCTGGAGTTCCGGGCGGCCGCTCACCAACTTGTCCACGGCGACCGCACCGAGCAGCGACTGCACGCTGCACACCAGCGTCACCGTGAGAACGGCGGTGGCGATGCCGAGGACCGGTCCCTCGGGCAGTCCGGCCAGCGCGTGGCTGCTCCAGGACGGCAGGTCCACCCGGGGCAGTGTCAGTCCAGCGAGCGAGGCGGTCAGCGTGGCTCCGGCGACGGCGACCAGTGCGGCGGGCACCTTGCGCAGAACCTGCCCGGTCCGCCCGGGAACGCGAGGCCAGGCAAGCAGCAGCGTCAGCGTCAGCACGCTCATCGACACCGCCGCGGGGTGCATGCGCACCACCTGGCCCGGCAGTGCGACGAGGTTGTCCAGGACGGAGCTCTGCGGGATGCCTCCCAGCACGATGTGCAACTGGGCGACGGCGATGGTCACGCCGATTCCGGCGAGCATGCCGTGCACGATCGCTGGGCTCACGGCCAGGGCGGTTCGGGCCACGCGCAGGCAGCCGAGGCCCAGTTGGACGAATCCCGCGAACACGGTGATGGCGCAGGTCGCGCGCCAGCCGTAGTGGTGGATGAGCTCGGCCGTTACGACTGTGAGCCCGGCGGCGGGCCCGCTCACCTGGAGGGGTGAGCCGCCGAGGCGCCCCGCGACCAGCCCGCCCACGGCGGCGGCGACGAGGCCGGCCTGGAGCGGCGCGCCGGTGGCGAGGGCGATACCGAGGGACAGAGGGAGGGCGATCAGGAAGACCGCGATCGAGGCCGACAGGTCGGCGCCCGCGACACGGAAGCGTCGAGGCGGGGTCGGCGGGGGACTGTGGGGCTGGTGGACGTGCGCGGGCCGAGTCGGGTCGGCGGCGCGGGTGGGGACGCAGGCAGACATGGTTCCCGTCTCCTCCGGGGCAGCGCGGTCGCGGAACAGGTGATCCCCCGTCCGAAGCGGCGGGGGGCGGGTCGCGGCCGTGGGTCACGGCGTGCAGTGGCGGGACTTTCAACGCTCGGTAAACGGATCGTAATGCAGAGTAAAGGGAAGATGTCGAAAATGGGAGCAAATGGTGCAGTATTCCACTCTTTTGGATGAAGCGGTCTTTTGATCGGCTTGTCGTACTTATTACTTCTCGGTCCCGTGAAACCTTGGCGGCGCTGCCGGTTCATAGCTGCGCACAACCGCTATAGCGCCCCGAGTGGCGTTGCCCGACCGAGGAAAAGGAGGGCGGAGCATGGCCGCCACCCCGAGGATCGCCGCGGGTGTAGTGCTCGCCGCGGCCTGTGCCACGGCGCTCGCCGGTTGCGCGGGCGGTACCACCGCTTCCCAGGAAGGCGCACGCGTTGGGAAGAAGGCGGCGGCGGGGGCGGCGGGGGCTTCCGCGCCCAGAGCCGCGGTCCGCCTGATCGGTGACGGTTCCACCTCGTACACCGGGGGGCAGCCCCATCTGCCCCGGCCCGAACGGTTGAAGCCGGGTCGGAGGCCCCCGCAGTTCGTGGTCTTCTCCTGGGACGGTGCCGGTGAGGACGGCCAGAAGCTCTTCTCCCACTTCCGGAAGCTCTCCAAGGCCAACAGGGCGACCATGACGTACTTCCTGAGTGGCGTGTACATGCTGCCGGAGGACAAGCGCGACCTGTACCGGCCCCCGCAGCACTCGCCCGGCAGCTCGGAGATCGGCTTCAACGACCGGCAGGGCATCGAGGACACCGTGAAGCAGCTGCGCGGCGCGTGGCTGGAGGGCAACGAGATCGGGACGCACTTCAACGGCCACTTCTGCGGCACGGAGGGCGGGGTCGGTCAGTGGTCGGTCGCGGACTGGAAGAGCGAGATCGCCCAGGCGAAGTCGTTCGTGAAGTCCTGGAAGACCAACGCGGGCCTGAAGGACGCCGTGTCGCTGCCCTTCGACTACGACAAGGAACTCATCGGCGCCCGCACCCCTTGTCTGGAGGGCCGGGAGAACTTCATGAAGGCGGCCCGCGAGCTCGGCTTCCGCTACGACACCAGCGGAGTCGACGACCAGCTCTGGCCGAAGAGGAAGGAAGGGCTGTGGGACCTGTCGATGCAGCTCGTGCCCTTCCCGGGACACTCCCACGAGCAGCTCACCATGGACTACAACTTCATGGTCGACCAGTCGGGCAATAAGACCCAGGGCGACCCCGTCAAGCAGGAGTTCTGGGGTGACCAGATGCGTGACGGCCTGCTCAAGGGCTTCGACCGCGCCTACGACGGCAACCGCGCCCCGCTGATCATCGGCAACCACTTCGAGTCCTGGAACGGCGGCAACTACATGCGTGCCGTCGACGAGGTCGTCGAGCGCGTCTGCACCAAGGCCGAGGTGCGCTGCGTCTCCTTCCGGCAGCTCGCCGACTGGCTGGACGCCCAGGACCCGGCCACCCTCGACAAACTCCGGGGCCTTGAGGTCGGCGAGGCGCCGAAACAGGGCTGGGCGTCCTTCATCTCCGGCCGCCCGGCCCCGGCCCCGAAGGGCGTCCCGGGGGCGCCGGCGGTCAAGCCGTAGCGATGCCCGGGGCGGCCCTGTCGCTCAGGCCACGATGGTGCTTCGGGTCGGCGGGCCGCTCACGCGGTGGCCATCGGACTCTCCCCGAGCATGAAATCGGGGTCGACCTGTTCGGTGAGGTCCGCCCCGGTCTTGGCGTTGCCCCAGTTGACGGCGTTCTTCAGGTGGAACTGCACCATCTGGCGCGTGTACCGCTCCCAGTCGCGCAGCTCGTACGTGGCGTCGGCGGCCTTCTGCAAGGCGTGCAGCGAGCGCCGGTTGGCCTTCTCCAGAGACTCGAACCGGGGCGGGCGGCCCTTCTCCATGGCGCGCACCCAGTCCGAGTGCCCGACCGTGACCAGGAGGTCGTCCCCGACTTCCGCTCGCAGGAAGTCGATGTCGTCCTGACCCTGCACCTTGTTGCCGACGACCTTCAGGGCGACGCCGAAATCCCGGGCGTACTCCTTGTACTGGCGATACACGGAGACTCCTTTCCGGGTCGGCTCGGCGACAAGGAACGTGATGTCGAAGCGGGTGAACAAGCCGGACGCGAAGGAGTCGGAGCCCGCCGTCATGTCGACGACGACGTACTCGCTCCGGCCATCGACGAGATGGTTCAGGCAGAGCTCCACTGCACCGGTCTTGGAGTGGTAGCAAGCCACCCCCACATCGGCCTCGGTGAACGGGCCGGTGACCATCAAACGGATGGTGCCGCCGTCGAGTTCCACCGGCCGGGCGCAGGCGTCGAACACCGGATTGACCTCACCGACCCGCAGCAGCCGTGAGCCGTCGCCGGGCGGGGTCGTCTTGATCATCGTCTCGGTGGACGCGATGCGCGGATTGGAGCCGCGGAGGTACTCCTTGATGAGCGGGAGCCGCTCGCCCATGGCGGGGAGCGCGGCGGCCTCCGTCTCTTCGAGCCCGAGCGCGGCCCCCAGGTGCTGGTTGATGTCGGCGTCCACGGCGACGACAGGTGCCCCCGAGGCGGCGAGCTGGCGGATGAAGAGCGACGACAGGGTGGTCTTGCCGCTGCCGCCCTTCCCGACGAAAGCAATTTTCATGTTCACCAAGGGTAGTGCGAGTGTCGCTTTCGGTGCTTGCGCCGCGTGAAGAAGACCACTCCTTCGTGGGGCGTGCGGCCTGGGTGCGTAATGTCGTACTCATGAGTACGACAGGTGCGACCGCTGATCCGCTCGCGGCCCTGGGTTCGCTTCCCGGGGTTGCCGATTCCGTGGAGTCCGTCCGCAAGGCCGTGGACCGGGTCTACGGACACCGGATCATGCGGCGTCGCGGCAACGAGATCACGTCCGAGGCGGCGCTGCGCGGGGCCCGCGGTTCCGCGGCGCTCTCGGGTGCCGACTGGGCCCTCGAAGAGGTGCGTCGGCGTACCGACTTCAGCGCGGAGGACGAGGCCCGTACGGTCGGCGCCGCCCTGAGGCTGACCGCCGAGGCGGGCCAGCTCCTGTCCATCTGGCGGCAGTCGCCCCTGCGGGTGCTGGCCCGGCTGCATCTGGTGGCGGCAGCCGATCGGGACGACGCGGTGGGCCGGCCGCGGCGGAGCGGGGAGAAGGCCGACGAGCCCCTGGTGGAGCTGCCGCTGCCGGACGCGGACGAGGTCGCCGGGCGTCTCGAGGGACTGTCCCAGCTGATCATCGCGGGCGGTTCGGCCCCTGCCCTGGTCACTGCGGCCGTGGTCCACGGTGAACTGATCGCCCTGCGCCCCTTCGCCTCCCACAATGGGCTGGTCGCTCGCGCGGCCGAGCGCATCGTCCTGATCGGCAGCGGTCTCGACCCGAAGTCCATCTGTCCGGCGGAGGTCGGCCACGCGGAACTGGGCCGTGCGGCCTATCTCGCGGCGCTGGACGGTTACGTCTCCGGCACCCCGGACGGCATGGCCGCCTGGATCGCGCACTGCGGCAGAGCCGTCGAGCTGGGAGCCAGGGAGTCCGCCGCCGTCTGTGAGGCGCTTCAGCGCGGCGCCGCGTAAGGGGTGTCCGATTCCCCGGACAGGGTTGCGGCGGTACGAGTTCTCGTACCGCCGCTGGCATGTTCACCGGGTTACCAAGCGTCCTCGAGATGTTGCCCATCAGGTCGGGAACTTCTGCCCGTCACCTGGTGCGGCTGGCCCGTAATCGACGGGTCGACGTCGCGTGGGTGCTCGATGTCCATGCTCGGTCCGTGGGGCCTGGTTGCGTTTGAAGGTGATCCTCTCGGATGTCCTTGGTCTCGCGGGCCGTTAAACCCTTTGTACTCCAGGTCCGGAGGAAGTGGAACCCCTGACCACACTTCTTTACTTTTAGGTTCAAAAGGGTGAGAAATGGACTTCAATATGCCGTACGCGCACGCGTGACGGTTCAGGTCACCGTCGCGCGACGCCGACTGGCGTACCAGACAAGCCCGGCGGTGGCCGCCGCGGCTCCTATGGCGGCCGCCGCGACGAGTGCCGGCCGGGGAGGCACGGACAGGGCGGGCAGCCGCTGCTTCAGGCGGACCGGGCGGTGGAAGTCCAGGATCGGCCACGCGCGGGCGACCGCCTCGCGGCGCAGCGCGCGGTCCGGATTCACCGCGTGCGGATGTCCGACCGACTCCAGCATCGGCAGATCGGTGGCCGAGTCGCTGTAGGCGTAACAACGGGGCAGGTCGTAGCCCTCGGACGCGGCCAGCTCCTTGATCGCCTCGGCCTTCGTGGGCCCGTAGGCGTAGTACTCCACCTCGCCGGTGAAGCAGCCGTCCTCGCCGACGACCAGGCGGGTCGCCACCACGCGGTCCGCGCCGAGCAGTTCACCGATCGGCTCGACGACCTCGGCGCCGGACGTGGACACGATCACGACGTCGCGACCGGCCCTGTGGTGCTGCTCGATGAGCGACGCGGCCTCGTCGTAGATGATCGGGTCGATGAGGTCGTGCAGTGTCTCGGCGACGATCTCCTTGACCTGCTGCACGTTCCAGCCGCGGCACATCGAGGACAGGTACTTGCGCATCCGCTCCATCTGGTCGTGGTCCGCGCCGCCCGCCAGGAACACGAACTGGATGTATGCGGTGCGCAAGGCCGCCCTGCGGTTGATCAGTCCGCCTTGGTAGAACGACTTGCTGAAGGTGAGCGTGCTCGACTTCGCAATGACCGTCTTGTCCAGGTCGAAGAAGGCCGCTGTACGGGGCAAGGAGTGGTTTTCCACGAGGTTGAGCATAGGGCCCACCATTCGGCGTAAGGTGAGGCGCGTGGGTTTGCCTGAGAGGGCTCTCGGGTACACCATGGAAGTCACGGATCGTTCGCGACCGTGCTAACCCGGTCCGACTCCTCCCCCCCCGAGTCGGCCGTGGGGACGACCCCCGCTCTCCCCCCCGGCGGGGGTCGTCGCATGTCCGGATGGGTTTTCCCCTCTTCTGCGCGGCCCGGGAGCCTTCTCGGCACCGTTGATTCCGCGCTCTTCGCGCGCCCTCGATCCGTCACTGTGTGTAGTCGTCAGGATGCTCTGCGGAAGTCGTTCAGCGTTCACGGGTGAGCGTGAAGGCGATATTCACAGCCGCTGAGTTGTCCACAGTTTTCGACCAAGATCCACACGATTTCCGGGATCGCTGCACCGTGATTCCCACGCGTTCCGTTCGCGGCCGGTTCATGACCGGTTCCGTTTGTCGGAGGCGTATGGCCGGTTCGTATCGGCCGTACATATGGAGGCCGCTTGACGGCCCTTCACACGAGTGGGAATCGCGGGGTCCGGGAGGGCCTCGCGCAAGAAGCAGCGAAGGGGGCTGGAGATCGTGGCGGGAGCCATCACCCATGACCGGCCGCCCACCGCCGAGGGGCGGCAGGGCGGACCAATGATCGTCACCGAGGACGCAGACCTTCTCGACGACCTGTTGCGCCTGTGCGCGGCGGCGGGCGTGCGGCCCGAGGTCCATCACGGAATTCCGGAACGCAGGGGCAGTTGGGAGGCGGCACCTCTCGTTCTCGTCGGCGACGACGCCGCACCGCGTGTGCGGGGGGCGGTGCGGAGAAGGGGAGTGGTGCTGGTCGGCCGGGACCAGGACGATTCCGGAGTCTGGCGGCGGGCCGTCGAGATCGGCGCCGACCACGTCCTGGTGCTGCCGGACGGCGAGCAATGGCTCGTCGACCGCATCGCCGACGTGGCCGAAGGAGTCGGCCGGCCCGCTCTCACCGTCGGTGTGCTCGGCGGCCGTGGCGGGGCCGGGGCCTCCACGCTCGCTTGCGCGCTCGCCCTCACCTCGGCGCGTGAGGGGAATCGCACTCTGCTCGTGGACGCGGACCCTCTCGGAGGCGGACTCGACGTACTGCTGGGCGGAGAGAAGTCCGAGGGACTGCGCTGGCCGGCGTTCGCCGCATCCCGCGGCAGGGTCGGCGGCGGCGCCCTGGAGGAGTCCCTGCCCGAACTGCACGCGCTGCGGGTCCTGAGCTGGGACCGGAGCGACGCGGTCACCATCCCGCCGCAAGCGGTACGAGCGGTCCTGGCCGCCGCCAGACGGCGCGGTGGTGCGGTGGTCGTCGACCTGCCCCGCCGGATCGACGAGGGTGTTGCCGAGATCCTCGCCCAGCTCGATCTGGGGCTGCTCGTGGTCCCCGCGGACCTGCGCTCCATCGCGGCGGCCGGGCGGATGGCGTCCGCGGTCGGCATGGTCCTGCGCGATCTGCGGCTCGTGGTCCGCGGACCCTGTGCGCCGGGTCTCCACGACCGAGAGGTCGCCCGCCTGCTCGACCTGCCCCTGGTCGGCGAACTGCCGGCCGAGTCCTTTCCGTTGGACGGCGGGCCGCCACCGGGGAGTGCGGCGAAGGGGCCTCTGGCCCGGTTCTGCGCGGCCTTCTGGGAGCGGGTTCCGGTCGATGGAGGGGGCGTATGAGCTGGCACGCGACCACAGGCATGGACCGCGGCGCGGAACTCGACAGCCGAACGGGGCACAGGCCCGAGGACACACGAGAGGGCTGCCCGCCGGCTCGGACGGACCCGCCGAACGGACCCGGGCGCCGACTGCCAGGGCGGACGGATGCGCGGGACGGACCAGGGACGGACCTGTCCGGCCGTGCGGACGCCCGGGACGGGCCGCGGCGCTACCTCTCCGGGCGGACGTCGGCGCGGGGCACACCAGGAGGCCCCCTGCCAGGAGGTACGGCGACGTGGGACGAGCCTGGCGGCGGCTCGGACGGACGCGCGGGGCTGCTGGACGGCGTGCGGCAATGGCTGGCCGAGAGCGGTTCCGAGCCGACCCCCGCCCGCGTGGCACAGGCGCTGCGTGAGCAGGGGCGGGTGCTCGGTGACGCCGAGGTTCTCGGCGCGGCCGAGCGGCTGCGGTCCGAGCTGGTCGGCAGCGGACCGCTGGAACCGCTGCTCGCCGACCCGTCGGTGACCGACGTGCTGGTGTCGGCGCCCGACAGGGTCTGGGTGGACCGCGGCGGCGGCCTGGAGCTGACCGCTGTGTCCTTTCCGGACGCGGCAGCCGTACGACGTCTCGCGCAGCGCCTCGCGGCGGTGGCCGGCAGAAGGCTCGACGACGCCCGCCCTTGGGTTGACGCCCGGCTGCCGGACGGGACACGTCTGCACGCGGTGCTGCCACCGGTCGCCGTCGGCTCCACCTGCCTCTCCCTGCGCGTCGTACGGCCACGTGCGTTCACCCTCGACGAGCTGGTGACGGCGGGGACGGTGCCGCCCGGCGGGGACCGGGTGCTCAGAGCGCTGCTGGACGCCCGGCTGTCCTTCCTCATCAGCGGAGGCACAGGCTCAGGCAAGACGACCTTGCTGAGCGCGTTGCTGGGGCTGGTGGGTC
Source organism: Streptomyces sp. NPDC002742 (assembly GCF_042888885.1). Classification (NCBI taxonomy): domain Bacteria; kingdom Bacillati; phylum Actinomycetota; class Actinomycetes; order Kitasatosporales; family Streptomycetaceae; genus Streptomyces; species Streptomyces sp. NPDC002742. The sequence goes on along the minus strand of NZ_JBIAQF010000019.1, from coordinate 133,796 downwards.
CAGGGGAGCGGATCGTGCTCGCCGAGGACTCGGCGGAGCTGCGGCCGGATCATCCGCATGTGGTGCGCCTGGAAGGCCGGCCCGCCAATCAGGAGGGCGTCGGCCTCGTCTCGCTCCAGGATCTCGTCCGGCAGGCCTTGCGGATGAGACCGGACCGGCTGGTGGTCGGCGAGGTGCGCGGTCCGGAGGTCGTCTCGCTGCTGGCCGCCCTCAACACAGGACATGAGGGTGGTTCAGGAACTCTTCATGCCAACGCGGCGGCTCAGGTCCCGGCCCGGCTGGAGGCGCTCGGCACGGCGGCCGGGCTCGACCGGGCAGCTCTGCACAGCCAACTGGCGGCGGCTCTGTCCGTGGTCCTGCATCTCGTGCGGGATCGGGCCGGACGGCGCCGGATCGCCGAGGTACACGTGCTGGAACGCGACCCGTCGGGGCTGGTGGTGACGGTGCCGGCGCTGCGGTGGGGCGAGGACGCCTTCGTGTACGAGCGGGGGTGGGCGCGGCTTCGGGAGCTGCTCCGGGACGGGAACCACGGACATCGTGGGCCGACTCGGCTCGGGGCGGATGCAGTGCTTCCGGACCGGCGGTGGGCGAGGAGCGCTTCGGGCGGAACGGACGCCGGGGCGGTGACCGGGGAGAGGCGGCGGGATGCGAACGGGGAGTGGGATGGGGATCGGTGAGATGGCGGACGCGCCCGCGGGAGCGGCCGTGGCGTGTGCGGGGATTGCGGCTTGGCTGATCGGTGGGCGCGGCTCGGGGGTGCGCAGAGCGAGGGTGCTGCTCGCCGGCGATGGGGAGGCGATCGGGCCGCCCCGGTGGGAGCGGGTCCTGGTCGACTGGCGACGGCTGGGCGCGCGGCTGCGGCCCGAAGCGTGGTCGCTGGTGGCGGGATCGGCGATCGCGGTGATGGGCACCTCGGTACTGCCGCTTCTCCTCGGGGCCGCCGGAATGCCCCTGCTGGGGAGGGCGCGGCGGGCGGGAGAGGCTCGGCGAGAGCGGGAGCGACGCGGCGACGCGGTGATCGCCTTGTGCGGTGCCCTCGCCGGTGAGGTGCGGGCCGGACGTCAGCCCGGCGAGGCGCTGCTGGGAGCCGCACGGGACTCGGACGGGCTCGGTGACGCGCAGCCGGTGGTGCTGGCCGCGGCGAGGTTCGGCGGGGATGTGCCGGATGCGCTCACCGAGGCGGCGCGACAGCCTGGCGCGGACGGACTGGTGGGGCTCGCCGCGTGCTGGCGCGTGGCCGTGGACCGGGGTGCGGGACTCGCGGCGGGCCTGGACCGGCTGGAGGCCGCGCTGCGAGCCGAACGTGATCAAAGAGCCGACATGCGCGCGCAGTTGGCCGGATCACGCTCGACGGCCTCGATGCTCGCGGGCCTGCCGGTTCTCGGTCTCCTGCTCGGCACCACGCTCGGCGCGGACCCGCTGCACGTGCTGTTGCACACCGGTCCCGGACTGGGCTGTCTGCTGGTCGGCGGGGTGCTGGAGAGCGTGGGTCTGTGGTGGGCGCTACGGATCGTACGAGGGGCGGAGACGGCATGAACGCGGAAGTTGTCCACAGGCTGGGGGTGCTTGTGTGCGGAGTTCTCCTGGTCGGCACGTCGGCCCGCCGGCTCGGGGCGGTGCGGCGCGCGAGGAGCGTGCGCAGACGATTGGCCGAGTTGCTGCTCCTGGCGGCGGCGCCGTCGCCGAGGCGCCGCGAGGTCGGGAGCCACGTCCGGCGATGGCTGCCCTTGCTGGGCGTGGTGTGCGCCGGCTGGGTCCTGATCGGTGGTCTCGCCGGTGTTCTGGTGGGGCTGGTGGCCGGGTTCGGGGTCCGATGGTGGTGGCAGCGGCGGAATCCCACCCCACCGGAGGAGTACGACGGGATGCCGGCAGCCCGCCAACTACCGCTCGCCGCCGACTTGGTGGCGGCCTGTATCGCGGCGGGAGCGAGCCCCGTGTCGGCTGCTCAGGCTGTCGGTGAGGCGCTGGGCGGACCGGTGGGTGAGCGGCTGGCCCGGGGCGCTGCCGAGGTGCGGCTCGGGGGTGAACCGGGCGACGCGTGGCGGAGGCTGGCCTCGATACCGGGTGCCCAGGGACTGGCGCGGCTGCTGGAGCGCGCGGGTGAGTCGGGTGTACCGGCGGCTGTGCCGGTCGGCCGGATCGCGGCGGAGGCCCGCGCCGAGTGGGGGCGCGCCGCGACGGCGCGGGCACGCCGGGCGGCGGTCATGGTCACCGCGCCCGTAGGGCTGTGTTTCCTGCCGGCCTTCCTCGCGATCGGCGTGCTGCCGGTGGTGATCGGGCTGGCCGGCGGGCTGCTGCGAGGGGGTGGTGGGTGACGGGCGGCGGGAGCGGCGATCGGTGATGGGCACGTGCGCGAAATGACGGACAGGTCTGAATCTTACGGAGGTTGAAATGCGCAGGATGGTGCGAGTTCTCGGACGAGGGCAAGGGCAATGGTCCGTGCGGATGCGGGCCTGGATGCTCGCGTCGATCGCGTCGCGGAGGGACACGGGAATGGTCACGTCCGAGTACGCGGTGGGTGTCATCGCGGCGGTGGCCTTCGCGGCCGCGCTCTACAAGGTGGTGACGAGCGGGCAGGTCGGTGAGGAACTGCAGGGCATCGTGGGACGGGCACTCAATGTCCAGATGTGAACGGGGCCCGGGAGGAGCTCTGTTGAGGGTCGGTCCGGTCAGGCGTCGGGACGGCGGGTTCGTGACTGCCGAGGCCGCTGTGGTGCTGCCCTCGCTGGTGCTCGTCGGCCTGGCACTGGTCTGGGCCCTGCTCGCCGCGTCCGCGCAGATCCAGTGCGTGGACGCGGCGAGGGCGGGCGCTCGGGCGGCGGCACGCCAGGACTCGCCGGAAGCGGTCCTGGCGACGACCCTCCAAGCGGCCCCGCCCGGCGCGCGGGTCACGGTGAGCCGGGAGGCCGGTCTGGTCAGGGTGAAGGTCGGTGCGAGGACTCCGGGTCCCGCAGCGCTGTCCCTTGAACTGACGGACGAGGCCGTGGCGCTGGCGGAGGAGACGGTGGGGGAGACGGCTGTGGGGGTGGACAGGAGATGAGGGACTGGAGTCGCTGGCGGGGCGGGCGATGGGTGTGGTCATTCGTTGCAGGCCGTCGGTCCGCGCGGTGGCGCTCGTTCTCCGACAGGGGATCGGCGACCGTCTGGACGGTGGGAGCGATCACTGTGCTGTGTGCAGTCTTCGGAGCGGTGCTGGCGATGGGGCAGGCCGTCGTGGTGAGACACCGGGCGGCAGGGGCGGCTGACTTGGCGGCCCTCGCCGCGGCGGACCACTGGAGAGACGGCGGCGCGGCGGCCTGTGCCCGCGCGGACCGAGTGGCCCGAGCGCAGAGCGCTCGGCTCGTGCGGTGTGCCGTCGAGGGCCAGATCTCGGATGTGACGACGGCGTCCGGAACGGGACCGCTCATCGCGGAGGTCAGATCGAGGGCCGGGCCTCCGGGCTCTCCGGGGCTTGAGGGTCCCGCAGAGCCTCGGAGCTCTGCAGGGATTTGGGGTGCCGCGGTGTCTGCGGGTCCTGTGGAGTCTGCGGGTGCCGCGGTGTCCGAGGGGCCTGTGGAGCCTGCGGATTTCACCGAGCCTGCGGGTCGTGTGGAGTCCGAGGGTCCCGTGGAGCCTGCGGATTCCACCGGACCCGCGGGGCTTGAGGGCCGACGCGATCGAGAGTCCTCAACCCGGCCCACCAGGCCCTTGCCGTTCGGCCCCGGCTTCTCCGGCCCTCACCGCTCGGCCGTCACGCACCGGACGTTCACCCGTTCGGCCCCTACGCGCTCACCTTTCACCCGTCTGGCCCCGCATCCACGGCTTTCACTCGTCCGGCCCTCTGCTCTCGGGGCTCGCGCATCCGGCCCTGACTCCAGACCCGAGCTCGTTCGGCCCGGACCCGTTCGGCCCTGACTCCGCACTCGGGCCGCTCCGGCGCTGACTCGGCAGCCCTCATTCCTCCGGTGCCGCCCGCAGCAGCTCCGTGAGCAGGCGTACGGCGCCTCGCTTGTGCAGCGGGTCGTTCCCGTTGCCGCACTTGGGGGACTGGATGCAGGAGGGGCAGCCGGCTTCGCACTCGCAGGAGGCGATGGCCTGGCGGGTGGCCGTGAGCCAGGAGCGGGCCGTGTGGAAGGCGCGCTCGGCGAATCCGGCGCCGCCCGGGTGGCCGTCGTACACGAAGACGGTGGGCAGGAGTGTGTCCGGGTGGAGGGGGACGGAGACGCCGCCGATGTCCCAGCGGTCGCAGGTGGCGAAGAGCGGCAGCATGCCGATCGACGCGTGCTCGGCGGCGTGCAGGGCGCCGCCGAGGATCTCCGGGTTGATCCGGGCCGCGTCCAGCTGGTCCTCGGTGACCGTCCACCAGACGGCACGGGTACGGAGCGTACGAGGAGGGAGGTCGAGTTTCGTCTCGCCGAGAACCTCACCGGTGATGACACGCCGACGCAGGAAGGAGACGACTTGGTTGGTGACTTCGACAGAGCCGTAGCACAACCGTCCGTCGCCCCAGGGGACTTCGACGTCGGTTTCGAGGACGGCGATGGACGTGGTGTCGCGGGCGACTGTCGAATACGGCGGGCTGGCCTCCTCGACCAGCGCGACGGAGTCCTCCAGGTCCAGCTTGCGCACCAGGTACGTACGGCCCTGGTGCAGATGGACTGCGCCTTCGTGGACCGCCGTGTGCGCGGCGCCCTCGTCGACCGTGCCGAGCAGGCGCCCGGTCCCGGCCTCGACGACCTGCACCGGGCTGCCGCCGCCACCGCGGATGTCGGTCAGGTCGGCGGCCCGCTCGCGGCGTGTCCAGTGCCAGGCCGTGGCCCGGCGGCGCAGCAGCTTCGCGGCCTCCAGCTGCGGCAGCAGATCGGCGGTGGCGGGGCCGAAGAGCTCCAGGTCGTCGTCCGTGAGCGGGATCTCGGAGGCGGCGGCGCACAGGTGCGGGGCGAGGACGTACGGGTTGTCGGGGTCGAGGACCGTGGATTCCACCGGTTGGTCGAACAGGGCCTCGGGGTGATGAACGAGGAAAGTGTCCAGTGGGTCGTCGCGGGCGACCAGGATCGCCAGCGCGCCTTCTCCGGAGCGCCCCGCGCGGCCGGCCTGCTGCCAGAGGGAGGCGCGGGTGCCCGGGTAGCCGGAGATGACGACGGCGTCGAGGCCGGAGATGTCGACGCCGAGTTCGAGGGCGGTGGTGGCGGCGAGGCCGAGGAGTTCCCCGGAGTGCAGCGCGCTCTCCAGGGCACGGCGTTCCTCGGGGAGATAGCCGCCGCGATAGGCGGCGACGCGCCGGGCCAGTGAGCGGTCGATCTCGGCCAGGCGTTCCTGGGCGATCACCGCGACCAGCTCGGCGCCACGCCGGGACCGTACGAAGGCGATCGAACGCATGCCCTGGACGGTGAGGTCGGTCAGCAGATCGGCCGTTTCGGCGGTGGCGGTACGCCGGACGGGTGCACCTTTCTCGCCGTGCAGTTCGGTGAGCGGGGGCTCCCACAGGGCGAACACCAGTTCCCCGCGTGGGGAGGCGTCGTCGGCGACCTCGACGACCGGGAGGCCGGTCAGGCGGCGTGCCGCGACCGAGGGTTCGGCGGCGGTCGCGGAGGCCAGCAGGAAGACGGGATACGCGCCGTAGCGGGCGCAGATGCGGCGCAGACGGCGCAGCACCTGGGCGACGTGGGAGCCGAAGACACCTCGGTAGGTGTGGCACTCGTCGATCACGACATAGCGCAGGGCGCGCAGGAAGGAGGACCAGCGGGGGTGGGAGGGCAATATCCCGCGGTGCAGCATGTCGGGGTTGGTCAGGACGTAGTTGGCGTACTGGCGCACCCATTCGCGTTCCTCGAAGGGCGTGTCGCCGTCGTACACGGCTGGGCGTACGGCATTGCCCAGCGGTTGTGAAAGTTCCTTCACCGCCCGGCGCTGGTCGGCCGCCAGGGCCTTGGTGGGGGCCAGGTAGAGGGCGGTGGCACCCCGGCCGTTCGGGGCCTCGGAGCCGTCCAGGAGGGCCGTCAGGACCGGGGCGAGGTACGCCAGGGACTTGCCGGAGGCGGTGCCGGTGGCGACGATCACCGACTCGCCGTCCAGGGCGTGCTCGGCGACGCGTGCCTGGTGGGCCCAGGGGTGTTCGATGCCCGCGGCCTGCACCGCCGCGATGACCTCCGAACGGATCCGGTCGGGCCAGGCGGCATGACGACCCGCTCGCGGGGGCAAGTGCTCCGTATGAGTGATGCGCGAAGCCCGGCTCGGCCCCGAGGCGAGCCGGTCCAGGACGGTGCTCGGCGAGGGGCGGGAAGCGGTGTCCGCCGTGGATCGATCGGATCGGTGATTCTTGGCCATCGGCATCGAGTGTGTCACTGGCGTGACGGACAATGGGCCCAAGGCGTCGTGCACGCCTGCCGGTAAGTGATTGAATGCCATCGCGGCTGGCGAACCGTCCCGGGGGCTCTGCCGAGGTGTCCCATGGGGCGACCGCTCGATAGCAAGGTGCTGGAGGATCCGTGGACCTGTCCCTGTCGACTCGCAATGTGTCCGGCCCTAATGGCGACCGTACGGTCGTCGAGGTCGGCGGCGAAATCGATGTATATACCGCGCCCAAGCTGCGCGAGCAGCTGGTCGAGCTGGTGAACGACGGCAGCTTCCACCTCGTCGTCGACATGGAGGGCGTGGACTTCCTCGACTCCACCGGTCTCGGCGTGCTGGTGGGCGGCCTGAAGCGCGTCCGGGCCCATGAGGGCTCGCTGCGTCTGGTCTGCAACCAGGAGCGCATTCTGAAGATCTTCCGTATTACTGGTCTCACCAAGGTGTTCCCGATCCACACCTCGGTGGAGGAGGCGGTCAACGCGACCGACTGACCAGCGGTCTCCCGGGTCGTGGGCCCGGGCTTCGCAGGAGTGGGGGTCCGGGCCCACGGCCCGGTCCCCTGAGAGCACGCCCGTAGTACAGCACGCCCGTAGTTCAGAGGGGGATGCATGGCCACCGTTGAACTCCGCTTCAGCGCGCTGCCCGAGCACGTCAGAACCGCCCGACTGGTGGCGGCAGCGGTGGCGCGCAGGGCCGGAGTGGACGAGGCCGTCCTCGACGAGGTCAGGCTCGCCGTCGGCGAGGCCTGTACTCGTGCCGTCGGACTGCACCAGAGCAACGGCATCTTGGCGCCGGTGCAGGTGACGCTGATCGAGGAGGAGAAGCAGTTCTCCATCGAGGTCGGTGACGAGGCGCCGGGTTCGGTGCCCGGAGGGGCGGCGTCCGGCGCCGCCTCGGACGCGGAGACCGAGGAGGACGAGATGGGCCTCGCGGTCATCAGCGGCCTCGTCGACGACGTGGAAGTCACCGCCGGAGAGCACGGCGGACTGATCAGGATGAGCTGGCCCACTACGCCGCCGGCCGTGGCTCTTTCCTGACAACCGCCCCTCATTTTTTGCCCCGAAGGGCCCTACTCGGTGGGGCCCTTCGGCATGTCCGGGAACTCGCGTTCGTCCATATGGTGATCGTGCACGGCGTTTCGTGAATTGATTCACGATCATTCGCGCGATAATTGGATCAAGCGTCAACGCTTCTGGGGCATTACTGCATTTGGGTCCGTGGACGCCTGTCGATCATTTGCTGAAGAGCAAGTCACGGCTAATTCCGCTTACCGCGCACTGTTTTGATCAGGTTCCGGTACCTAGAATCCGTCCACATCTTGAGCTCAGCCCAAGCGTCAAGGAGGACGAATGGCGGGGCTTTCTACCCCTCATCAGTTTGACCACCCCACAACCTTCGCAGCTGCGGTTCTGACGGACGGCAACCGTCTCATCGTGATGGTCATCGCGGTCGTCGCCGTGGCGGCGCTCGTCGTCGCCGGGATCCTGGTGCGCCAGGTTCTCGCGGCCGACGAGGGCACCGACAGCATGAAGAAGATCGCGACGGCGATCCAGGAGGGCGCGAATGCCTACCTGGGACGTCAGATGCGCACGCTCGGCGTATTCGCCGCCGTGGTGTTCTTCCTGCTCATGCTGCTACCGGCGGACGACTGGAATCAGCGCGCCGGACGGTCGATCTTCTTCTTGATCGGCGCGGCGTTCTCGGCGACCACCGGTTATATCGGTATGTGGCTCGCCGTACGGAGCAATGTCCGCGTGGCCGCCGCGGCACGGGAAGCGACCCCGGCGGAGGGTGAGCCCGAAAAGGATCTCACCGCCGTCTCGCACAAGGCCATGAAGATCGCTTTCCGCACCGGTGGCGTCGTCGGCATGTTCACGGTGGGGCTCGGTCTGCTGGGCGCCTCGTGTGTGGTGCTCGTGTACGCGGCCAACGCGCCGAAGGTCCTGGAGGGCTTCGGTCTCGGCGCGGCACTGATCGCCATGTTCATGCGTGTCGGCGGCGGCATCTTCACCAAGGCCGCCGACGTCGGCGCCGACCTGGTCGGCAAGGTCGAGCAGGGCATTCCGGAGGACGATCCGCGCAATGCCGCGACCATCGCCGACAACGTCGGCGACAACGTCGGCGACTGTGCCGGCATGGCCGCGGACCTCTTCGAGTCGTACGCCGTCACGCTCGTCGCCGCGCTGATCCTCGGCAAGGTGGCGTTCGGCGACTCCGGGCTGGCGTTCCCGCTGATCGTGCCCGCGATCGGCGTCCTCACCGCGATGATCGGCATCTTCGCGGTGGCGCCCCGGCGCACCGACCGCAGCGGCATGTCCGCGATCAACCGCGGGTTCTTCATCTCCGCGGTGATCTCGCTCGTGCTGGTCGCCCTGGCCGTCTACATCTACCTTCCGGGAACCTACGGGGAGCTGGACGGTGTCACGGACGCGGCGATCAAGGCCAAGGGCGGTGATCCGAGGGTCCTCGCGGTCGTCGCCGTCGCGATCGGCATCGTGCTGGCCGCGCTCATCCAGCAGTTGACCGGCTACTTCACCGAGACCAGCCGCCGTCCCGTCCGGGACATCGGCAAGAGTTCGCTGACCGGCGCGGCCACCGTCATCCTCGCCGGTATCTCCATCGGTCTCGAATCGGCCGTCTACACCGCCCTGTTGATCGGCCTCGGCGTGTACGGGGCGTTCCTGCTGGGCGGTACGTCGATCCTGCTGGCGCTGTTCGCGGTGGCGCTCGCCGGAACGGGCCTGCTCACCACGGTCGGTGTCATCGTCGCGATGGACACCTTCGGCCCCGTCTCCGACAACGCGCAGGGCATCGCCGAGATGTCCGGCGACGTCGAGGGCGCGGGCGCGCAGGTGCTCACCGACCTGGACGCCGTCGGCAACACCACCAAGGCCATCACCAAGGGCATCGCCATCGCCACCGCAGTCCTCGCGGCCTCGGCCCTCTTCGGCTCGTACCGTGACGCGATCACCACGGCCGCGAGCGACGTGGGCGAGAAGGTCTCGGGTCCCGGCGCACCGCTGAACCTGATGATGGACATCTCGCAGCCCAACAACCTGGTGGGTCTCATCGCGGGCGCAGCGGTCGTCTTCCTCTTCTCGGGGCTGGCGATCAACGCGGTGTCGCGGTCCGCCGGGGCGGTGGTCTACGAGGTGCGGCGGCAGTTCCGCGAACACCCCGGGATCATGGACTACTCCGAGAAGCCCGAGTACGGGCGCGTCGTCGACATCTGCACCAAGGACGCGCTGCGCGAACTGGCCACACCAGGCCTGCTCGCGGTGCTCACGCCGATCGCGATCGGGTTCACGCTCGGCGTCGGCGCGCTCGGCTCGTTCCTCGCCGGCGCGATCGGCACCGGAACGCTGATGGCGGTCTTCCTCGCCAACTCCGGTGGAGCGTGGGACAACGCCAAGAAGCTGGTCGAGGACGGCCACCACGGCGGCAAGGGCAGCGAGGCCCACGCCGCGACGGTGATCGGCGACACGGTGGGTGACCCCTTCAAGGACACGGCCGGACCGGCGATCAACCCGCTGTTGAAGGTCATGAACCTGGTGTCGCTGCTGATCGCTCCGGCGATCGTCAAATTCTCGTACGGCGACGACAAGAGTGTCGGCGTACGGGTGTTCATCGCCATTCTCGCGCTCCTCGTGATCGTGAGTGCCGTGTACATCTCGAAGCGGCGCGGGATCGTCATGGGCGATGAGGAGGAAAACGAGGAAGGGGTCGCCAAGTCGGCCGATCCGGCGGTGGTTTCCTAGCTCACAGGTTCTGCGCCTGATGTGGCACGACTTCCGTGCCAGGTCGGGGAGGCAGGCCAACGGGCGGGTGGACGGCGCGTTTTGACGTGCTGTGCGCCCGCCCTGTGTGTGTTCACTCCGCGGTCGTGAGCCTTCTCTCGCTTGGTGCAAATGGCTTCAACAAGTGTTTTAGCGGACATTCGCCATGTGAGTGTCGCCCACATGGCGTGTATGTTCCGGGGCCGAGAGCCATGGAAGGGACCAAACCGGTGAACAAGAAGCTCGCGGTCGCACTGTCCGGCGGTGCGGTACTGGTGCTCGCGTTGTCGGGATGCGGCGGCAGCGCCAACAGCAGCAACGACAAGCTGAACTCATGGGCCAAGGCGGTCTGTGACGCGGTGAAGCCGCAGGCGCAGAAGATCGAGGACGCCAACGCCGCGATCCAGAAGCAGACCTCTGACAACAGCACGCCGGAAGCCGTTCAGAACACGGACGCACAGGCCTTCCAGGACATGTCCGACGCCTACAAGGCGATCGGTACCGCCGTCGACAACGCGGGGCCGCCGAACGTCGACGGTGGCCAGACGAAGCAGACCAACGCGGTCAATGAGCTCAACGGCATCTCCGCTTCGTACGCCGGCCTGAAGAAGCAGGTCGACAAGCTCGACACCAAGGACCAGGCCAAGTTCGCCGACGGCCTGAAGGACATCGCGACGCAGCTCGCCAAGCTGAGCCAGAGCGGGAACGACGCCCTGAACCAGTTGGAGAAGGGCGACGTGGGCAAGGCGATGGCGCAACAGGAGACCTGCAAGTCGGCGTCCGGGTCCGCGGCGGCGACCACGGGCTGAGTTCCCGGGGAACCGTCGGTGGCGGCCCAGAGCCGAGTCTCCGTGACGGGTCTCGGAGTGGTGAACGAAAGTTCGATCGAACGAGAGCCCGGCGCGGGCGTGCCGGGCTCTCGGCATGCCCTGTCCACAGACGACAGTCGCAGGTGATGTGCTCTCCACAGCTGGCGCGTTGTCCACAGGTGTGGGTGCCGGTGGGCGATAGCGGACACAATGGGAGGCGTGAGCCACACCAGCCTGTCACCGCTGCCCTCGTCCGATCGCACCGACATCGCCGCCCGGCTGCGGAGCGCCCTCCTCGACGCCTCCTTCACCGCGGACGGACTCCTCGACCTGCTCGGCGCCCCCGCATACGCGGCGCTGGCGCGCAGTGAGACCGTGCCCGCCCTGAGGGCGACCCGTGGGGACACACCGCTGGAGACGCTCGTGCGGCTGTTCCTGCTGCAGCAGCCCGTGCCGCACGCGCGTGTGGCGGACGTGCTGCCCGTCGAGGACGCTCTCGAATGCGGCTGGCTGACCCGGACGGGCGGTGACGAGGTCGCGGCGAGTGTCGACATCCGGCCCTACGGCGGTCCCGGCGGTGAGGACTGGTTCATCGTGTCCGACCTCGGATGCGCCGTCGGCGGGGCGGGCGGCATCGGCAGCCGGGAGGAGGGTGTCGTCCTCGGTGTGGGAGGCGCCTCCACGACGCTCGCCGGTATCACCGTGCGTACACCCGTCGACTCCGCGCTCGACCTCGGTACGGGCTCCGGAATCCAGGCCCTGCACGTCGCGCAGCACGCCACGCGTGTGACCGCGACCGACCTGAACCCCCGCGCCCTGCACGTCACCGCGCTCACTCTGGCACTTTCCGGCGCCCCGGCGGCCGACCTGCGTCAGGGATCCCTCTTCGAGCCGGTCCGCGCCGACGAGACGTACGACCTGATCGTCTCGAACCCGCCCTTCGTGATCTCGCCGGGTGCCCGGCTGACGTACCGCGACGGCGGAATGGGCGGGGACGATCTGTGCCGCATGCTCGTTCAGGAGTCGGGGGCCCGGCTGAACGAAGGGGGGTACGCCCAGTTCCTGGCCAACTGGCAGCATGTGGAAGGCGAGGACTGGCAGGACCGGCTGCGTTCCTGGGTGCCACGCGGCTGCGACGCGTGGATCGTGCAGCGCGAGGTACAGGACGTCACGCAGTACGCGGAGTTGTGGCTGCGCGACGCGGGTGACCACCGCGCGGACCCGGCCGAGTACCAGGCCCGGTACGACGCGTGGCTCGACGAGTTCGAGGCGCGCAAGGTGAAGGCCGTCGGCTTCGGATGGATCACGCTGCGCAGGACGACGGCGGCCGAGCCCTCCATCACGGTCGAGGAGTGGCCGCACTCCGTCGAGCAGCCGCTCGGCGAGGCCGTGCGCGAGCACTTCGACCGGGTCGACTATCTGCGGCGGCACGACGACGCGGGCCTGCTCGCCGGTCACTTCAGACTCGTGACCGAGGTCGTGCAGGAGCAGGTCGGACTGCCCGGCGCCGAGGACCCGGAGCATGTGGTGCTGCGTCAGCACCGCGGAATGCGCCGGGCCACCAAGGTGGACACGGTCGGCGCGGGCTTCGCCGGCGTGTGTGACGGCACGTTGAGCGCGGGGCGGATTCTTGATGCCATCGCCCAACTGGTCGGTGAGGACGCGGTCTTGCTGCGCGACAGGACGCCCGCGCAGATCCGCCTGCTGGTCGAACAGGGATTCCTGGAGCCGGTTGAGTAGCCGGTCGAGCAGCTGGGTGATGCCGGGGCGGTGTGGGGCGGACCTCGGCTGGAGCTGGAGCTGGAGCTGGGGGTGAGGCGAGGTCGGCGGTGCCGGCTGTCCGCGGAGCATCCGGCCTGCGGAGCGTCCGGCGTGCGGCGCCACCCGGCGTGGCTGCCCTTTTGCCCGCGGTCCCTCGGGCCGTCCCGCCGGGTGGCTCCTCCGGAGCGCATCACGCGCCCGGGGTGGTCCGGCGAGGTGCGGGCGGGCGTCGCCTGGCCGTGTCCGGGGTCTGGAGCGCGGGCGTCCGCGATCGGGTTCGTGTCCGGGTCCCTGAGCCTCCGGGGCCCCGGCCCTCCGGGTCCCCGGCCCTCCGAGCCTCGTTCCGCCGGACACCGGATCGGCATCTTCCACCGGGAGGGGAAACCGGCCAACATCTGATGGGCGGCGGACACTTCCGGCCATCCCTGGCGCGCATGCCGCTCACCTCGCTGACCGCGGCGCCGCGCGTCAGCCGGAACCGCACGAACCACGAACCCCCGGCTCATCGCTGTCGCCGTCGCATCGCAGTCGAGAACACCCGCGGTAGCCAGAGCATCCAGCCGTAGAGCCAGAGCATCCAGCCGTAGCCGTAGCCACCGCCTTCGCACTGCCGTCGTCGGGATCCTGGAAGACGAAGACGTATAGGGGTGCGGAGACGGACTAGGGCTGCGGGAAATGGCCTGCGAAGTGCGCGGGAAAAGGTGATCGGCTGGGGGAAAGCTCCGTGGTGGCAGGTTCGAGGCGCGCAGGGCGCGCAGGGCGCGCGGGAACACGGGCGAAGGTGTACAGCCGGCCGGCCGGCTGGGCGACGAGCGGGACGGGAACGACGGATTCGCCACAGTCGGGCGCGCCGCGAGCCGCGCCGACGAGAAGCGGACGGTTGGGTGGACGGCGGCGCCGGGGGCGGTGAGAGCACCTCATGGGACGCCGGTTGCCCGCCGTTCACCGAGGGTTCGTACGCACGCTGCCAAGGCGTGTCAGCCTCCCGAGCCTGGGGAATCGGGGCGGAAGGACAGAGCCATGGAGAGCGGACCGGCGATCTTCGCGGGGGTGGTGTTCGCCCTGTTCGGAGGCGGAATCCTGGCCTGGACAGTGGTGCGGGTGCGGCAGGGTGAGCCGGTTGCCCACGGTGTGAACCGTGTCGCATCCGCGACCCTCGCGGGCGTCGCGGGAAGCGGGGCTCTGGTGCTCGGAATGTGGTGCTTCACGCGCGGGTGAGACCGCGCGTGAGGACCACGGGTCGAGTAACAGAGGAGTTACCCTCCGGATAGGCCCGAAAGGGCTGGTCGACGCTCCGGGCGGCAGGAATGGCGGTAGTCGGGTTACCGTTCGAGTGGCCGTTGCGGGCTTTTCCCGTTTGACACGGGGGCGGGATGTACCGTCACACTCCGCAGCGTCAGCATGACCCGACCCCTCGGGAATCAAGTCCCGGGGAGATTCCGCGTCGACCGGAGAGAAGAGCGAAGTTGTCCCCGACCAGCGACACCGCACACGGCGGCCGCCGACTCGTCATCGTCGAGTCGCCCGCCAAGGCGAAGACGATCAAGGGCTATCTCGGCCCCGGCTATGTCGTCGAAGCGAGCGTCGGGCACATCCGTGACCTCCCCAGCGGCGCCGCGGAGGTGCCCGAGAAGTACACCGGTGAGGTCCGCCGCCTCGGTGTGGACGTCGACAACGACTTCCAGCCGATCTATGTGGTCAACGCCGACAAGAAGGCCCAGGTCAAGAAGCTCAAGGACCTGCTGAAGGACTCCGACGAGCTCTTCCTCGCCACCGATGAGGACCGCGAGGGCGAGGCCATCGCGTGGCACCTCCTGGAGGTCCTCAAGCCCAAGGTTCCCGTCCACCGGATGGTCTTCCACGAGATCACCAAGGACGCGATCCGCAGCGCCGTCGAAAACCCGCGCGAGCTGAACAAGCGCATGGTCGACGCCCAGGAGACCCGCCGCATCCTCGACCGCCTGTACGGCTACGAGGTCTCGCCGGTCCTGTGGAAGAAGGTCATGCCGCGGCTGTCGGCCGGCCGCGTCCAGTCCGTGGCGACCCGGCTCGTCGTCGAGCGGGAGCGCGAGCGCATCGCCTTCCGTTCCGCCGAGTACTGGGACCTGAACGGCACTTTCGGCACCGGCCGCACCGGTGACGCCAGCGACCCGTCCAACCTGGTCGCCCGCCTCACCTCGGTCGACGGCAAGCGCGTCGCGCAGGGCCGCGACTTCGACTCGCTGGGCCAGATCAAGGGCGCGAACACGCTCCACCTGGACGAGACGAACGCCCGTGCGCTCGCCGCCGCCCTTCAGGACACGAACTTCGCGGTCCGCTCGGTCGAGTCCAAGCCCTACCGCCGCTCGCCGTACGCGCCGTTCCGTACGACGACGCTCCAGCAGGAGGCCTCGCGCAAGCTGGGCTTCGGTGCGAAGGCGACCATGCAGGTGGCCCAGAAGCTGTACGAGAACGGCTTCATCACCTATATGCGTACGGACTCCACGACCCTGTCCGACACCGCGATCACGGCCGCCCGTGCCCAGGTCACGCAGCTGTACGGCGCCGACTACCTGCCGGCGCAGCCGCGTACGTACGCCGGGAAGGTCAAGAACGCGCAGGAGGCGCACGAGGCGATCCGTCCCTCGGGCGATCGTTTCCGTACCCCGGCCGAGACAGGACTGACCGGTGACCAGTTCAGGCTGTACGAGCTGATCTGGAAGCGGACCGTCGCCTCCCAGATGAAGGACGCGGTCGGCAACTCCGTCACCGTGAAGATCGCGGGACAGGCCGCCGACGGCCGTGACGCCGAGTTCAGCGCGTCCGGCAAGACGATCACTTTCCACGGCTTCCTGAAGGCGTACGTCGAGGGCGCGGACGACCCGAACGCCGAGCTCGACGACCGCGAGCGCCGCCTTCCGCAGGTCGGCGAGGGAGACCCGCTGTCCGCCGAGGAGATCACGGTCGACGGCCACGCCACCAAGCCGCCGGCCCGCTACACCGAGGCGTCCCTGGTCAAGGAGCTCGAAGAGCGCGAGATCGGCCGCCCGTCGACGTACGCGTCGATCATCGGCACGATCCTCGACCGCGGTTACGTCTTCAAGAAGGGGACGGCCCTGGTGCCCTCCTTCTTGTCGTTCGCCGTGGTCAACCTCCTGGAGAAGCACTTCGGGCGGCTCGTCGACTACGACTTCACCGCCAAGATGGAGGACGACCTCGACCGCATCGCGCGCGGCGAGGCGCAGGCCGTGCCGTGGCTGCGGCGGTTCTACTTCGGTGAGGGCGAGGCGACCGGCGCCGCCGAGGCCGGCAACGGCGACGGCGACCACCTGGGCGGCCTCAAGGAGCTCGTCACCGACCTGGGCGCCATCGACGCCCGCGAGGTGTCCTCCTTCCCGGTCGGCAACGACATCGTGCTGCGCGTCGGCCGCTACGGCCCGTACGTCGAGCGCGGCGAGAAGGACTCCGAGAACCACCAGCGCGCCGATGTGCCCGAGGATCTGGCTCCGGACGAGCTGACGGTCGACCTCGCCGAGGAGCTGCTCGCCAAGCCGAGCGGTGACTTCGAGCTCGGCGCCGACCCCGAGACGGGCCGTCAGATCATCGCCAGGGACGGCCGCTACGGCCCGTACGTCACCGAGGTGCTCCCCGAGGGCACCCCGAAGACGGGCAAGAACGCCGTCAAGCCGCGTACCGCCTCGCTGTTCAAGTCGATGGCGGTCGACACGGTGACCCTGGACGACGCCCTCAAGCTGATGTCCCTGCCGCGCGTCGTCGGTGAGGACGCCGAGGGCGTCGAGATCACCGCGCAGAACGGGCGCTACGGGCCGTACCTGAAGAAGGGCACGGACTCGCGCTCGCTCACCGCGGAGGACCAGCTCTTCACCATCACGCTGGAAGAGGCGCTGGAGATCTACTCCCAGCCCAAGCAGCGGGGCCGTGCGGCGGCCAAGCCGCCGCTGAAGGAGCTCGGCGAGGACCCGGTCAGCGGGAAGCCGGTCGTGGTCAAGGACGGCCGTTTCGGGCCGTACGTGACCGATGGCGAGACCAACGCGACGCTGCGTTCGGACGACAGTGTCGAGGAGATCACGCCGGAGCGCGGTTACGAACTGCTCGCCGAGAAGCGTGCCAAGGGTCCGGCCAAGAAGACGGCGAAGAAGGCCGCCGCGAAGAAGGCGCCCGCCAAGAAGGCACCGGCCAAGAAGACGGCCGCCAAGACGACGGCTTCGAAGACGGCCGCCAAGAAGGCGCCCGCCAAGAAGACCGCCGCGAAGAAGACGGCGGCCTCCGAGGGCTGAGTCCTACCTTGTCGCAGAAGTGGACGCCTCTACACCATTTGGTGTGGGGGCGTCCGTATGTTCGGGCAGCCCTCCGGGGAGTCAGTGGGTCCGGATAGGCTGGCAGGATGACGCGAGCCGAGCAGCCAACGGCCCAGAATTGGGCCCCCGACGACTCCCTGGTCGCGGATTCACGCGAGCGTGCCGTCCGCGCCCTGCTGCGTCAACCGCAGTTGAAGCGGTTGTGGAGCGCACACCTCGTGGGAGGTGTCGCGGACGCACTGGCCCTGCTCGTCCTGGTCGTTCTCGCCCTCCAGGCGGCGATCTCCGAGGGTTCCTTCGGCGGCGGCGCCCGCGGGGCCGCCCTCGCCGTGGCGGCCGTCTTCGGAGCACGCGTCCTCGCGACGCTGCTCTTCGGAGCCGTGCTCCTCGGGCCCCTGACCTCGCTGACCTCTCCCGGCGGGCTCCTCGACCGGCGCTGGACCATGCTCGGAGCCGACGGCCTGCGGGCCGCGCTCCTCATCGTCGCGCCGCTGTTCATCGACTGGACCCCGGACAACGCGCTCGCCGTCCTGCTGGTCATCGTCTTCGTGTCCGGAGTCGCCGAGCGGTTCTGGACGGTGTGCCGGGAGAGCGCGGCGCCCGCGCTGCTGCCCGCGCCGCCGCTGGAGGGCGCCACGGTGCGCCCGCTGCCGGACCACCTGGACGCGCTGCGGCGGTTGTCCCTGCGTACGGCGTTCGCCGCGGTGCCGATCGCGGCCGTCGCCCTGGTCGCCGTCTCCCTCGTGAGCAACCTGCTGGGCGCCGGGATCGACTGGTTCGACCAGCACCAGGCGGCGCTCGCCTCGTACGTCGCGGCCGGGCTGTTCGCGGCCTCCCTCTCGGTGATCACCTTCCTCGAACTGCCCGACGCCCGCACCCCGCGCGCGCGGTCGCCGCTCGAAGGGCTGCGCCGCCCGAAGACGGGCGGCGGCATCGACAAGGGCCGCACCGGCGCGATTCCGCTCCTGGTGCCGGCCTGCGCGGCCGTCGCCGGAGCGATCTCGGCCGCCGTCGCCGTCGCCGTGCTGGACGCCATCGACCTGGGCGGCGGACCGGTGCTGTACGGGCTGTTGGTGCTGGCCCTGACCGGCGGCGTCGTCGTCGGCATCCGCACGGCGCCCGCACTGCTTCCGTCGCTGTCGCGGCGCAGGCTGCTCGCCCTCGCGATCGCCTTCACCGGGGTCGCGCTGCTGGTCGCCGGTCTCGTCCCGGATGTCACCAGCGTGCTGCTGATCGTCGCCTTCGCCGGTACCGGCGCGGGTGTCGCCGCCAACACCGGGCACGCGCTCCTCGACCAGGAGACCGAGGACCACCGCCGAGTCCGTACGACCGAACACCTTCACGCGGTCGTACGGGTCTTCGTGGCGGTCGGCGCGATCGTGGCGCCGCTGGTGGCCGCCGCGATCGGCCCGCACCGCCTGGAAAGCGGCAAGTTCGTGTTCGCGCACGGCGGTGCCGCCTTCACCCTGATGCTGGTCGGCGCACTCCTGCTGCCCGTCGCCGCCATGGTGCTCGCCAAGGTCGACGACCGTTCCGGGGTGCCGCTGCGCAAGGACGTGCTGGACGCGCTGCGCGGCGGCGACGACCCGGCACAGGTTGCCGCGACGAGCGGCTTCTTCATCGCCCTGGAAGGCGGCGACGGAGCCGGGAAGTCCACCCAGGCGCAGGCACTCGCCGACTGGATCCGGGCCAAGGGCCACGAGGTCGTAGTGACCCGCGAGCCGGGCGCCACGCCGGTCGGCAAGCGGCTGCGCTCGATCCTCCTCGACGTGTCGTCCGCGGGTCTCTCGCACCGTGCGGAGGCACTGCTGTACGCCGCCGACCGCGCGGAGCACGTCGACACGGTGGTGCGGCCCGCGCTGGAGCGCGGCGCCGTCGTCATCTCCGACCGCTACATCGACTCCTCGGTGGCCTACCAGGGCGCCGGCCGTGACCTGTCCCCGACGGAGATCGCCCGGATCAACCGGTGGGCGACGGACGGGCTCGTACCGCATCTGACGGTCCTGCTCGACGTGTCGCCGGAAGCCGCCCGCGAGCGGTTCACCGAGGCGCCCGACCGGCTGGAGTCGGAGCCGGTCGAGTTCCACACGCGCGTGCGGTCCGGTTTCCTCACGCTCGCCGCCGCCGACCCGAGCCGCTACCTGGTCGTCGACGCCGCGCAGGAGCCCGAGGCCGTCACCACGGTCGTACGGCACCGGCTCGACGTGATGCTGCCCCTCTCCGAGGCCGAGGTGAAGGCCCAGGAGGACGCGCGCAGGGCGGCCGAGGAGGAAGCCCGGCGCAAGGCCGAGGAAGAGGCCGCCCGCAAGGCGGAGGAGGAGCGTCTGGAACGCGAGCGCCAGGCGCAGCTCGCGAAACTGCGCGCCGAGGAGGACGAGCGCAAGCAGCGCGAGCTGGAAGAGGCCCAGCGCCGCGAGGCCGAGCGTCAGGCGGAGGAGGCCCGGCAGCGCGCCGAGGAGGCCCGCCGCCGCGCCGAGGAGGAGCGGGTCCGGCTGCTCGCCGAGGAAGAGGCCCGCGCCGCGGAGCAGGAGCGGGTGCGCCGGCAGGCCGAGGAGGAGGCGCGGCTGCGCGCCGAGGCCGAGGCGCGCCGCCTGGAGAAGCAGCGGAAGGCCGAGGAAGCGTTGCTGCGCGCCGAGGAGGCCCGGCGGATCGCCGCGGAGGCGGCCGCCGCTTCGGCTGCCGCGGCAGCTTCGGCCGAGGCCGCTGTGCCGAGCGCCGGGACGGGTACCGGAGCCGGTCCGAGGGGCGGTGCCCCGACCGGCCCGGGGGCCGGCACATGGACGGGGCGCGATGCCGGCGCCGGGACGGGACGCGGCGCCGGACAGTCCTCGACAGCCTCGGCATCTCCGTCTCAGTCACCTTCCGCGGCTGCCTCCGCAACCACGCCTTCATGGGCCGCGGCGGCTTCCGAGCCGGACAACGAGACGACGCTGCCCACGCCGGTCGTCTCCGATCCGGCGGCCGACGAGACCGCCGTGCTTCCGCCCCTCAGGCCGGGTGAGGGACGCGCCGGTAAGCGTCCGGCGGCCCGTTCCGACGCCGAGGACACGGCCACGCTGCCGAAGCCGCCGGTTCCGGGCGGGGCGGCGGACGAGACGGCGGTGCTGCCGCCCGTCTCTCCGGCTCCGGGCGCGGCCGACGAGACGGCCGTCCTTCCTCCGGTACGGGACGGGGGTGCGGGGACCAGGTCCGACGCGCCGTCCGGTGACCCGGCGGACCGGATGCCTCGGGGCTTCTTCCGCGACGAGCGGCCGGCAGCCGGGCCAGAGGGTCCCGTCCGGCCGGCAGCCGGGCCAGAGGGTCCCGTCGACCGCACGCGGGAGCTGCCGCAGGTGGACGAGACGGGCGCCCCGCGCCGCAGGCCCCGCCCCGACTGGGCCGAGGAGACCCCGCTCGACGATCTCCCGACCCTGGCGGACGAACTGCTGGGCCCGCGCGAGGACGAGGACGACTGGGACGAGGGGCAGGATCAGGGGCGAGGAGGGCGGCGGCGCTAGCCTCCGGCCGGGCAGCCCGGGGCACCGGTGGTGCCGGTGCTCCGACGGCCCGTAGTCCGGGCGGCGGGCAGCCCGCGTTCGGCGGGTTGCGGCCTGCGGGGTGGGGGTTGCGGCCTGCGTTCGGCGGCTTGCCCCGCTGCCTGGGCCGGCAGGTCGCGGTCCGGTGGTGTGAATGCCCCGCCCGGGGAGCCACGCGTCCGGCTCCCCGTATCCGGCGAACGGCGAACGGCGGGTGGGGCCCGATTGTCAGTGGCGACCCGCACAATGGACGACGCGAGACAAAATGCGACGGAAGGGCGGAGCCCATGACTGTGTGGGACGACCTGGTGGGCCAGGAGAAGGTGAGCGAGCAGCTCGCCGCCGCTGCCCGGGACGCCGACGCCCTCGTCACCGCGGTCGCCGCGAAGGCCCCGCTCCCCGAGGCGTCCAAGATGACGCACGCCTGGCTGTTCACGGGCCCGCCCGGATCGGGCCGCTCCACGGCGGCGCGGGCGTTCGCGGCCGCGTTGCAGTGTGTGAGCCCCGACCGCGCGCTCGGCGGAATCCCCGGCTGCGGGTTCTGCGACGGCTGCCATACGAGCCTCGTCGGAACTCACGCCGATGTGCAGATCGTCCGCACCGATCTGCTCTCCATCGGCGTCAAGGAAACGCGCGACCTGGTCCGTCGCGCCCAGCTGTCCCCCGCCGTCGGCCGCTGGCAGGTCATCGTCCTGGAGGACGCGGACCGTCTCACGGAGGGCGCGGGCAACGTCCTGCTGAAGGCCGTCGAGGAGCCCGCGCCCCGTACGGTCTGGCTCCTGTGCGCGCCGTCCATCGAGGACGTGCTGCCCACGATCCGCTCCCGTTGCCGGCTGCTCACGCTGCGCACCCCGCCGGTGGAAGCCGTCGCCGACATCCTCGTTCGCCGTGACGGCATCGAGCCCGACGTCGCGGCGGCCGCCGCGCGCGCGACGCAGGGCCACATCGGGCGGGCCCGCCGCCTGGCCACCGACCCGAGCGCCCGGCAGCGCCGTGCCGCCGTCCTCAAGCTCCCGCTCCGGATCGACGACGTCGGAGGCTGCCTCAAGGCGGCGCAGGAGCTGATCGACACGGCCTCGGAGGACGCCAAGCAACTCGCCGAGGAAGTCGACGTCAAGGAGACCGAGGATCTGAAGACGGCACTCGGCGCGGTCCAGGGCGGTCGGATGCCGCGCGGCACGGCAGGAGTCATGAAGGAGCTGGAGGACCGGCAGAAGCGCCGAAGAACGCGTACGCAGCGCGACAGCCTGGATCTGGCCCTGATCGACCTCACCGGCTTCTACCGTGACGTACTCGCCCTTCAGCTCGGCTCGCGTCTGGCCATCGCCAACGTGGAGGCGGGGGACACGCTGGAGCGGCTGGCCCGCGGCAGTTCGCCGGAGTCGACCCTGCGCCGCATCGACGCGATCGCCGCGTGCCGGGAGGCACTCGACCGCAACGTCGCCCCGCTGCTCGCGGTGGAGGCGATGACGATGGCGCTCCGGGCGGGCTGAGCACCTTGCGCGCGCCGCGCACCGTCCGCTTCCGGGGTGCCGCGGCGCGCGGCACGGCGGACGTGCGCGATCCCGGCCGTCCGGGATCAGATCGTGCGGACCGGATCGCCTGACCATGTCGTGCGGACCCGATCGCCCCATCAGGCGGCCGTGCGGCTCGGACCATCCGGCGAGGGCGTGCTGCCCGGGTCTCCCGGCCAAGGGGCGACGCGTCCGGCGACCGGTTGACCGAGTCACTCGTACGAGCCGCTTCAGCGACTGAAGGTGATCAATCGATCGCGCAAGGTTACGCTCGCGGGATGCACCTGAGGCGCACCTCTCGGCCGACCCGACCCCTCCGTGCGAGCGGCGTGCCGCTGGCCGCTGCGGCGCTGCTCATCTCCGCCTGCTCCTCCGGGAGTTCCACGACGACGGCCGCGACGACCAAGGCGGCGCTCACCGCGCTGCCGCGCGCCACACCGTCGGCGCTGTCGCCGTACTACCGGCAGAAGCTGAACTGGCGCAGCTGTGGTGTCCCCGGCTTCGAGTGCGCCACGATGAAGGCGCCGCTCGACTACGCGAAGCCGGGCTCGGGCGATGTCAGGCTGGCGGTCTCCCGCAAGAAGGCCACGGGGCCGGGCAAGCGGCTCGGTTCGCTGCTGGTCAATCCGGGAGGGCCGGGCGGTTCGGCGGTCGGCTATCTCCAGTCGTACGCCGGAATCGGCTACCCGGCGGACGTGCGCGCCCGCTACGACATGGTCGCGGTCGATCCGCGGGGCGTGGCCCGCAGCGAGCCCGTCGAGTGCCTCAACGGCCGTGCGATGGACGCCTTCACCCAGACGGACACCACGCCGGACGACGGACAGGAGACCGATCAGCTCGTCGAGGCGTTCAAGAAGTTCGCGGAGGGGTGCGGACGGCACTCGCCCGAGCTGCTCCGGCACGTCTCCACAGTCGAGGCGGCCCGTGACATGGACATCCTGCGGGCCGTGCTGGGCGACGAGAAGCTGACGTATGTGGGGGCGTCGTACGGGACGTTCCTGGGGGCGACGTACGCGGGCCTCTACCCGGACCGGGTGGGCCGGTTGGTCCTGGACGGCGCGCTGGACCCCTCCCTCACCGCACGCAAGCTGAACGAGGAGCAGACGGCGGGGTTCGAGACGGCTTTCCAGTCCTTCGCGAAGGACTGTGTGCGGCACAGCGACTGCCCGCTCGGCGACGCCGGTACGAGCCCGGACCAGGTGGGCAGGAACCTGAAGGCGTTCTTCCAGCAGCTGGACAAGGAGCCCATCCCGGCGGGCGACCCGGACGGCCGCAAGGTCGGGGAGGCGCTCGCGACGACCGGGGTGATCGCGGCGATGTACGACGAGACGGCCTGGCCCCAGCTGCGTGACGCGCTCACCTCCGCGATGAAGCAGAACGACGGCGCGGGCCTGCTCGCCCTCTCCGACAGCTACTACGAGCGGGACGCCGACGGTCAGTACGCGAACCTGATGTCCGCCAACGCCGCCGTGAACTGCCTCGACCTGCCGGCCGCCTTCTCCGGCCCGGATCAGGTGGAGCAGTCACTCCCCGCTTTCGAGAAGGCGTCCCCGGTCTTCGGTGAGGGGCTGGCCTGGGCCTCGCTGAACTGCGCGTACTGGCCCGTGAAGAACACCGGCGAGCCCCACCGCATCGAGGCGAAGGGCGCGGCGCCGATCCTCGTCGTCGGCACCACCCGCGACCCGGCGACCCCGTACCCCTGGGCCCAGTCCCTCGCCTCCCAGCTCTCCTCCGGGACCCTCCTCACCTACGTCGGCGACGGCCACACCGCCTACGGCCGCGGCAGCTCCTGCATCGACTCCACGATCAACCGCTACCTCCTCCAGGGCACCCCTCCCGAGAAGGGAAAGCGCTGCTCATAGCCCTGCTGAACACCCCTGGAGCGCATGCCCCGGGGCGTGTGCGGAGCACCCCCGGAAACTGTGTAGACTTACCGACGTTGCTGATCGCACCATAGGTGTGGGCAGCGCGCCGCCTTAGCTCAGATGGCCAGAGCAACGCACTCGTAATGCGTAGGTCTCGGGTTCGAATCCCGAAGGCGGCTCTGTGGAAGCCTCAGGACTCACTCGCCGTGACCTGGGGCTTTTGCTTTTTCCGGATGCGGCGGTGGCGCTGAGCGCGGGCCGCGCGGCGGTCCCCGCTCTCCGTTCTGGTTCCGGTCGCGAGATCTCGCTTCTCCAGCCGGGCACGGAGATCACGAACCCGGCGATTACCGACAACGGCATTGGGAGCAGAGGCAGTTGAGGTATCCGGTCAGTCCGTAACCCGCTTGCCTCGGTGCCGGGGGTGGCCGCTAGAGTCCGGTCTGTTGCGTCATGTTCACAGCAACCGTACAGAAGAGCGCGGTCGGCCCCCCCCTGACAGCCGGGGCAGCGCGGCCGCGCCATTCCCGTGGGGGGAATCCAGCAGTGAGAACACGCTCCTTGGTGTCGGCGGCGGTGTCCGCCGCACTGGGCGCCGCGCTCCTCGCCGCGCCGACGCTGGCGTACGCGGCCGACAACGGCACGCTCGGGCAGGATCCGGCGGCCACCGCGGCCACGAATCCGACGGCTGATCCCACGCCGGCGGCCACGCCCACCAGCGCCCCGTCCGACGCTCCTTCGGACACCCCGACCCCGTCCGACCCGCCCATCGGCGAACCGTCGGACACCCCGACCCCCGCCGATCCGACCCCGACCGACCAGCCCCCCGGCGACCCGACGCCCGGCCCGGGCAGCGGCGCGCCTGCCGACGGCACCGGCGTCCCGGTGTTCGGCGACGTCGGCTCCGACCCTTCCGACA
The DNA here is from genome assembly GCF_042888885.1 of Streptomyces sp. NPDC002742. Lineage (NCBI taxonomy): Bacteria > Bacillati > Actinomycetota > Actinomycetes > Kitasatosporales > Streptomycetaceae > Streptomyces > Streptomyces sp. NPDC002742. Next base: position 109,012 of record NZ_JBIAQF010000019.1, on the reverse strand, counting down.
CCGGCTTCCTGACGGTCGCCGTCTCCTCCGATTCGGCGGTCACCGAGGTGTCCGCCGACCTGACCGAGCTGCGCGGCGCGAACCCGGCGAACGTCACGGTCACCGGCTTCACGCTTGTCTCCGGCACGGCACAGGACGGCGTCTGGCGCTCGCCTCGTATGTCGCGACTGCCGTCGTACGGCAGCTACGACGTGACGGTCAGTGCCCAGGACAGTGATGGCGACGTCACCTCCTCGCCGCACGCCACCACCGTGGACGTGGAGCCGAAGTCGGTCTTCGCCGACCGCAGCATCAGCCCCGCCGTACTGGACGTGGAGCACACGCACGTCACGCTCAGCGGCCGCATCTCGCTCTTCGACCCGATCACCGGCGAGACCTCGCCGCTGGCCGGCAAGGCGCTGAACGTGGTGGCCGAGAACGGCTTCAGCGCCGTGACGGCCGCCGACGGCAGCTACGCGATCGACGTGGCACCGAAGTTGAACGGCGACAACGCCACGTCCGTGCCGGTCTCACTCTCCTTCTGGATCGCCAACCCGGACGGCACGAGCACCTATGTGCCCGTCGACACGAAGACTCTGCCGGTCGTGATCAGCCCGAGCCGGATTCGGCTGGACCACTCCAGCGTGCAGATCAAGTTCGGCGCCAAGGCGTCCTCGTCCGGCGTCGTGGAGTACCTGTACAACGGCACCTGGCGCCCGGCCAGGGGTGTCGCGGTCGACATGGGCTACTACGCCACGGCGACCAGCGGTGTCGGCGGACGCTTCACTCTCACCGACCCGTACATCCCGTACGACGACGGCACGTTCACGGTCGAGACCACTCGCGACAGCTATCTGGCCGACCCGTATCTGACCGCCTCGCACGCGCAGTTCAAGGTCGACGTCATCAACAAGACGAACATCTGCTTCTGTTCGAGCTGGATCGACGAATACTCGGACCTGCACATCCAGGGCAGCATGAGCGCCAGCAACGGCAAGTTGCCGCCGAACCGGAAGCTGTACCTCCAGCAATCCGCCGACGGCAAGACCGGCTGGAAGTCGCTCGGCTGGTTCAACACGAAGGCCGACGGCACCTTCAACCTCGACGGGTACGTGGCGGTGCCGAAGGGCTACTGGCGGCTGTACTCGGCGGGGTCGTCGGACTACCAGGCCGGCTACTCCAACTCCGTGCACTTCAACCGCACCGCCACCCGGATCACCGGCTTCAACGCCGGTCCCGAGCCGGTGCGCAAGGGCCACACCGTGACCACCACCGGCACCTTGCAGCGGCTGAGCGGCACGAAGTGGGCGGCGTTCGGCAAGCAGCGCGTCTACATCCTCTTCCAGGCCAAGGGCAAGAAGTCCTGGACGGGGCTGGGCTCCGTCAAGGCCGACTCGCACGGCCACTTCACCGCCCGCTTCACCGCGAAGCAGGACGGCACCTGGGTCGCGGTCTACCTCGCGTCCGGTTCCTACGTGGACGCCGAGAGCTACCACGACTACGTGGACGTGCGCTGACCAACCTTTGGTGACGACCACCACGAAGGGCGCCGCGGGAACCTCCGGGGCGCCCTTCGCCTTCGCCTTCGCGGTCGCGGGGCAGCCTTCCGGCGCGGGAATCGTTGTATCTTCGATGGTGGAGACTGCCACGATCGAAGGAGTCGGTTCATGGTGCGCAGCGGCAACGCCGGGCAGCACGGGGCTTCCCCCCGGAAGGACTTCCTCATCGCCGAGCGTCCCGGCTACCTGCTCCACAAGGCGGGGCTGGTGCTGGTGGAGGACGTGGAGAAGGCGCTCGGCGCGGTCGGTATGCGCATCCGCGACTTCTTCGTGCTGGCCGCCCTGGCCGGAGGGCCCGAGCTCTCTCAGCAGGACCTGAGCCGACTGCTCAACCTCGATCCCACCACGGTGGTGACGGTGATCGACGAGATGGAGCGCAACGGGCATGTCGAGCGCCGGCGCAACCCGGCCGACCGGCGGCGCTACAACCTGATCCTGACCGAGTCCGGACGTGAGGCGCTCGCGACGGCTGACCGGGTGGCCACGGAGGTCGAGTCGACCTTCTTCGGCGGGCTCGCGGAGGACGAACGCGAGGCGCTGCGCAAGATGCTCGGCGTGCTGATGGCGGGCCGCTGGCCCGCGTCCGTCTGTTCCGACTGACGTACGAGTTCCGGCCGACACACACATCCTCGAAGAAGCCCGCGGTGCCGCGTGAAACCGGCATCGCGGGCTTTTGTCGTGCCAGGTGACCGTCACTCCGGGTGACGTTCGCCTGGCTGGCGGTAGGGCGCCGCCCGATCGCCCCAGCGGGACGCTACCGACCGCGGCGGCCGTTGACGTACGACTTTCCAATCATCTAGATTTCCATCATCTAGAAACTCCATTGAATGGAAGGGTCTCGCATGTCCGCAGAACGCGCGTTATCGCCCACGAGGTGGTGGACACTCGGGATCGTCGCGTTGGGCTCGTTCATGCTGATGCTCGATCTGAGCGTGGTGTCGATCGCGCTCCCGCAGATCCACCGCTCCCTGGGAAGCAGCTTCGCCGACCTGCAGTGGGTGTTCGACGCCTACGCCCTCACGCTGGCGGTCTTCCTCGTGGCGGCGGGCTCGATCGCCGACCGGATCGGCCGCAAGAAGGTCTTCCAGGTCGGCTTCGCCGTCTTCACCGCCGCCTCCCTGGCCTGCGGTCTGGCTGACGGCGCCGGGCAACTGAGCTGGTTCCGCGCCGTCCAGGGTGTCGGCGCCGCCATCATGTTCGCGGTCGGTCCGGCGATGCTCAGCCACGAGTTCCACGGCAAGGAGCGGGCGACGGCCTTCACCGCGTTCGGCGCCGCCGTCGGTCTCGCCGTCGCCACCGGCCCGCTCATCGGCGGCTCGCTGATCAACGCGCTGTCCTGGCGCTGGATCTTCTACGTCAACGTGCCGGTCGGCGTGATCGCCCTCCTCGTCGGCGCCCTGCGCGTCCGCGAGTCGCTCAACAGGCGGGCCCACCCCACCGACTGGGCCGGCCTCGCCACCTTCAGCGTCGCGCTCGGAACTCTGGTCTTCGCGACCGTCCGCGGACCTGTCGAGGGCTGGACCAGCGGCACCACGCTCGGCCTGTACGCGGGCAGCGCGCTCTTCCTGGTTCTCTTCGTGGCCATCGAGCGGCGGCTGGGCGAGCGCGCGCTGATCGACCCCGCGTTCTTCCGCAGCCCCACCTTCGTGGGCATCTCACTCGTCGCCATGATCGGCAACGCCGGAGCCCTGCCGTCGGTGTTCTTCGAGACCAGCTACCTGGAGAACATGCTGCACGTGGACGCCTGGGGCACGGGTCTGCGCTTCCTGCCGCTGACCGGCGCGATGTTCGTGGCCGGCGCCCTCGGCGGCGGTCTCATCGGCAAGGTCCCCTTCCGGGTGCTGCTGGGCGGCTCGACCCTGGTCATGGGCGTCGGCATCCTGCTCCTGAACCTCACCAGGGCCGACTCGTCCTGGACCGTGCTCGTCCCGGCGCTGGTCGTCGCCGGCTTCGGCATGGGCGCCTTCAACCCGGCCAGGGCCGCGCTGGCCATCGGGGTCACGGAGCCGGCCAGGGCCGGTGTCGCCTCCGGTATCAACGAGACCTTCCAGCAGGTCGGCATCGCGGTCGGCATCGCCGGTGTCGGCGCGTACTTCCAGCACGGCGTGTCCCAGGACTTCACCTCCTCCGTCGTCGGCGAGCGGATGGGGAACAGCGCCGCTGAGCAGGCCGCGCACGGCATCAGCGCCGGCTCCCTCGACACCGTCGCCAAGGCCGCGGGGCCCCTGCGCGAAGAGGTGCTGGCCACCGGGCAGGACGCGTTCATGAGCGCCTTCCACGGCGCCATGACCCTGAGCGCGGTCCTCGGGTTCATCGCCGCTCTCGTCGGCTTCACCATGGTGCGTACGAAGGATCTGCACGCCACCGCCCTGTCGACCGTTCCGCCTGACGTCGACGAGGACGGCGGAGTGCGGCCCGACGGCTCGCCGGATGTCGCGGTGGGCGCACCGGCCTGACGCCGCCCCTCCGGACCACCGGCCCGGTGGCACCTCCCCTCGCGCCACCGGGCCGGTCACCGCTGTCCCGCTCCAGCCCCTCCGCGGGGCGGGTGCGGGTCAGTGGCCGCCCGGGTCGTGGGACGAGACCGCGATCGTCTCCTTGCGGAAGTAGGCCGGGCGGAACGCGCTGTACAGGAACATCAGGACGGCTCCGACGAGAAGGGCGCCGATGCCGGTGACGAAGACGCCGCCGAGCTGCCAGTGCGGCGGGAACGGCATGGTCCACGAGGTGCTGCCGTAGTCGGCGGCGGCGTACACGACGCAGGCGTTGATGAAGAAGTAGAGGAGCATGGCGCCGCCCAGGCCCGGCATGATCCCGCGCGTCCAGAGGTCGCGTGGGCTGCGGGTCAGGACCCTGCGGTAGTACCAGACGCAGGCGAAGCCGGTGAGACCGTAGTAGAAGGCGATCATCAGCCCGACCGAGCCGATGGAGTCGGCCAGGACGTTCTCGCTCACCCGGGTCAGCATCACGTAGAAGGCGATCGAGGCCAGGCCCATGCCCACGGTGGACCAGGTAGGGGTGAGGAACCGGGGGTGGATGCGGGCGAACCGCTGCGGGATGGCCTTGAACGCGGCCATCGACAGGGTGGTGCGAGCCGTGGGGAGGATGGTCGTCTGGGTGGAGGCCGCAGCCGAGGTGAGGACCATCACGATCAGGAGCTTCGTGGCGACCGTGCCCCAGCCCCCGGTACCGAAGACCTCGGCGCCGAGACTGGAGAGGACGTCCCCGGAGTTGTCCGGGTTGCCCAGGCCTATGCCGTGCTGGCCCACTCCGGCGAACGCCTGCGCGGACGTGGTGACCATGACGTAGACGAGCAGCAGGATGACGGTGGAGATGACGGCGGCGCGGCCCGGGGTGCGGTCGCGGTCGACGGTCTCCTCGTTCACGGACACCGCGGTGTCCCAGCCCCAGTAGATGAACACGCCGGCGAGGATGCTCTTGGTCAGGTCGTCGAAGGAGTTGATCTCGAAGGGGTTGAACCACGACCACGAGATCTCCGACGAGACGTTCGGCGCCGTACCGCCGTACACCTTGACCAGGGCGGTGACCGCCAGCAGACACAGCACCACGATCTCGATGCTGAGCAGGGCCTTCTGCAGGTTGGCCGAGAGCTCGATGCCGATGTAGCAGATCAGGGTCATGACGGCGATCCACAGGACGCCGACGAAGGTGACCCAGAAGGTGTCCTGCGCCAGCCCGTCCGCGCCGACGAGCTGGAAGCCGTACGCGCCGGCGATCTGGGCCAGGTTGGCCATCACGATGATGTCGGCCGCGACGATGCCCCAGCCGCCCAGCCAGCCGGTACGAGGGCCGAAGGCCCTGGCCGCCCAGGTGAACGTGGTGCCGCAGTCGGGGTCGGCCCGGTTGAGCTCCTTGTAACCGTAGGCGATCAGGAACATCGGGACGAACGCCAGCACGATCACGATCGGTGACTGGAAGCCCACGATTCCGACGATGACGCCGAGGGTGGCCGCGAGGCTGTAGGCGGGGGCGGTGGAGGCCAGTCCGATCACCGTGCTGGAGAACAGGCCCAGGGCGCCACCCTTGAGACCCTTGTCCGTGGCTCCCGGTCCCAGCGGGGGGAGCGGTGCGGGAGGCGGGACGGATGGTGAACTCATAGCGCCCTCCGGAACCTTGTGGCGCCGCCGGCGGTGGACGGGGCGCCCGCTGTCCCCGGCTCGGGAGACCTCGGGCATCCCCGGGGATCACGAGGGAGTCCGGGGCACCGGGCCGCTCCCACCAGCATGAACCCGCTCGCCGACAACCGGTAGTCGAGCCGTGGGTCCACCGCGTGGAAGCCGCGGTCTCCACTCCGTGGACCCGCTCTCGCCCCGACCGGCCCGAGAGCGCCGGGACGCCGGTCACCCCTTCGGCGTCCGGCACACCTCCGCCCTGTCACACCTTCGTGCTCCCGCGCGTCAGGGAGTCGACGGCGCCGCACGGGGCGGCCCGCGGAGGAGGAGACGAGAACATGACCGTTCTGATGGTGCGTGCCACGGTGAAGCCCGAGTTCGTCGGCGAGCTGGAGGACGCGCTGCACAAGATGTTCACCGCTCTTGAGGAGGCGCGGCCCGCGGGCGTGCGCTACGCCTCGTACCGGCTGCCCGACGGCGTCACCTACCTCGCCGAGCTGGAACTCGCGGACGGGACCGAGAACCCGCTGCCCGCGATCGCCGAGTTCCGTGAGTTCCAGGCGGGCCTGAAGAAGTGGATGGCCGGGCCGCCCGCCGTCGAGCACCTCGAGGTCAGGGGCGCGTACGCGGGCTGACCGGGCCACACCGTGTCATCCCGCGGGATCCGGGCCACACGGTCGTCATGCTGCGGGGATCCGGGCCACGCGGTTGTCATCCCGCGGGATCCGGGCCACACGGTGTCATCCTGCGGGGATGACGGGATCCAGCGCGGCGGGTGGCGGGTACTCCGGTACTCCGCTCGCCCGGAAGATCGGCATCAAGGCGGGGCACCGGGTACGGCTGGCCCACGGGCCGCGGGACTGGGAGATTCCCGGACTGCCGGAGGACTGCGAGGTCGGGACCGGCGGCCCGAAGGGGGCGGACGTCACCGTGGCCTTCTTCCGGGAGCGCGCCGAACTGGTCGAGCAGGCCGCCGGGTTGGTCACGGACCTGTCAGACGCGGCCATGCTCTGGATCGCCTGGCCCCGCCGCGCGGCCGGACACCGCAGCGACATCACGGAGAACGATCTGCGCGACCTCTTCCTGCCCCTCGGCGTCGTCGACGTGAAGGTGGCGGCGCTGGGGGAGGACTGGTCGGGGCTGAAATTCGTACGGCGCAAGGAGAATCGGCGCCACTGATCATGGACGTATGGACGTAGACCAGGACGTACGCGCGGCGGACGGGGCAGCGTACGTGAGGGGGAATCCCGGTGAACGGCTAGCATCGCGGCACAGTTGTCGGCCGGGATGGGGTGGGTGTCGTGTCACAGGCGGAGGAGGGGCCACGGATCGCCGTTGCCGTGGTCACCATGGGCAACCGGCCCGTCGAGGTCGACGCACTGCTCACCTCCGTGGCCAAACAGGACGTGGCACCGACCCGGATCGTGATCGTCGGCAACGGCTGCCCGCTGCCGGAGTTCGCCGAACGCCTCGGCCTGCCGGGCGAGGTGACCACCGTCGAACTGGACGACAACCTCGGCTGCCCCGGTGGCCGGAACGTCGGTCTGAGCCGGCTCCGTGAGTTCGGGGACGTGGACGTCGTCGTCGAGCTCGACGACGACGGGCTGCTCGTCGACGGCGACGTGCTGCGCAAGGTGCGCGACCTGTACGCCGCCCAGCCGCGGCTCGGTATCGTCGGCTTCCGTATCGCCGACGAGCACGGGGAGACGCAGCGCCGCCATGTGCCGAGGGTCGGGGCCAAGGACCCGATGCGCGGCGGACCGGTCACCGGGTTCCTCGGAGGCGGCCACGCGCTGTCCATGCCGATGCTCGCCGAGACCGGGGACTGGCCCGCCGAGTTCTTCTTCGCGCACGAGGAGACCGACCTCGCCTGGCGGGCGATCGACGCCGGCTGGACCGTGCTGTACGAGCCCGGACTGCTGCTCCAGCACCCCAAGACCTCGCCCGCCCGGCACGCCATCTACTACCGCGTGACCGCCCGCAACCGGGTCTGGCTCACCCGTCGGCGGCTGCCCCTGGCGCTGATCCCGCTGCACCTGGGGATCTGGATCGTGCTCACGCTGCTGCGGACGCGGTCGGTCGGCGGGCTGAGGGCCTGGTTCGGCGGATTCGCGGAGGGGCTGCGGCAGTCCGGCGGAGAGCGGCGCCCGATGCGCTGGCGGACCGTGTGGCGGCTGACCCGTCTCGGGCGCCCGCCGGTCATCTGAACCCCCGGCTCGCGGATCCTGTACGGACGGATCCTGTACGGACGGATCCTGTACGGACGGATCCTGTACGGACGGAGGCCCCGGTCGATCACCTAGCGACCGGGGCCTCTGACGTCCCCGGATCCGGCCGCGGCGGCGACACTCCCCCGAGTTACGCGTAGTACGCGCGCACCGTCGGGCCAGATCCGATGGACTGATCACATCAGGCCGCGCCAACGGATCGCTAACATGAGGCCAACGGTTCCCACGGGAACGATCAGTGGATCGGCGTGAACTCGCCCCGAGAGGGCGGGAAACCGCCGTGGTGCGCGGCCGGAGCGGCCGGGCGGAAAGGCAGTGGGGCGGCGAGATGCGGAACGGGCTGCGGTTCGGGCTGCTGGGGCCGCCGGTCCTGTACGACGCCGACGGCGGGGTCGGCTCGATCGGCAGCGGCAAGACGCGTGCCCTGCTGGCCGCGCTGCTCCTCGAACCGGGCCGGGCCGTATCCGTCGACGTCCTCAAGGACGCGCTGTGGGGTGGGGCGCCGCCCGCCTCCGCCCAGGCGTCCCTGCAGAACCATGTGACCCGGCTGCGTCGCCTCCTCGACGATCCGGAACGGCTGCGCGCGGTACCGCCGGGGTACGTCCTGCGGGTCGGCGAGGGCGAGTTGGACGTCCGCGTCTTCGAGCGGCATGCCACCCTCGCTCGCGACGCGCACGCCGAGCGCGACTGGGAGCGGGCGCTGCGGGAGTCCACCGCCGCGCTCGCGCTGTGGCGTGGCACCCCGCTGAGCGGCCTGCCGCCCGAGACCGGAGGACACGCCTTCGTCCAGCGTCTGGAGGAGGCCCGGCTGCTGGTCCTGGAGTGGCGGTACGAGGCGGAGCTGTACCTCGCCCCGACGGCCTCCCGGCTCGACGGGCTGGCACCGGAGCTGGCCGCCCGTACAGCGGAGCATCCGCTCCGCGAGTCGTTCCACCGGCTTCTGATGCTCGTCCTGCACCGCACCGGACGCCAGGCCGAAGCACTCGCGGTCCACCGCGATCTGCGGGCCCGCCTGGTCGACGAACTCGGTGTCGAGCCGGGGTCCGCGGTGCGCAAGGCCCACCTCGAGATCCTGCGCGACAACGATTGGACCCCGGGTGGGGCCCGCGCCGAGGACTGGATCCCGGGCGGCGGCGGGGCACGGAGCGGCGCCCGAGACCCGGGCAGGGGCGGAGCCGGGAACGGGGTTCTGGGCGGCGACGCCGACCGGGGGAGGAGCGGCGACCGCGGGAGCGACGGTGACGGTAGGAACGGCGACCGCGGTAGGAACGGTGACGGTAGGAACGGCGACCGCGGTAGGAACGGTGACCGGGGCCGGGAGCACGACCGGAGCCGGGACCACGACCGGAGCATGGGCGGGGACGGCGATCAGATCCGGAGCAGCGACGGAGATGGGAGCGGTGACCGGATCTGGAGCAGGGACGGAGATGGGAGCGGTGACCGGATCTGGAGCAGGGACGGTGAGGGGGGCGGGAACGGGAGCAGCGACCGGACCTGGAGCAGTGACGGCAACGGGAACGGGGACAGCGACCGGGCACGGAGTGGTGACGGAGGCAGGGCCGGGGGCAGAGGCGGCGACCGACGCGGTGGCCGGGACGGGAGCGGCGGCGCGACGGAATCCGCGGCCGGCTCCGCCCGGGGCGACCGGGCCACGGCTTCGCCGCCCCGCCCCGCCCAACTCCCACCGCCCCCGGCACACTTCACCGGCCGCGAAGACGTCCGCGACCGGCTCTGCCAGGTCCTGGACCCGGAACGCTCCGCGCACCTGACGCACCCGGAGTTCCAGGCGCACCCCGTCGGCGGGCCCGACGGCGCAACATCCGAGGGCGTGTCGGCAGGCGTACCCGGAGGCGTACCCGTGGGCGCGTCCGAAGGCGTGTCGGCAGATGCGCCAGGAGGCACACCCGGCAACGCGACGATCGCCGGAGGGTTCCCCGGAACGGCCTACGGCAGGGACTCCGGGGCCGCCGACGGGACGCGGAGCGGTTCGCGCGGCGGGCTTTTCGGCGGTGACCCCGCCACCGGGATGCCCCGTGTCGCGGTGATCAGCGGGATGGCCGGGGTCGGCAAGAGCGCGCTCGCGCTGCACGTCGCGCACGGGTTGAGGGAACGATTCACCGATGGTCAGCTGTACGTCAACCTGCACGGCGCCACCCCCGGCATGACCCCGCTCACCGCCGGTCAGGCGCTCGCCGCACTCCTGCGGGACCTGGGCGCGGAACCCCGGCGTATCCCCGAACATCCCGACGCGGCGGCGGCGTTGCTCCGCTCGATGCTCGCGCCCACCCGCACTCTCATGGTGCTGGACGACGCGGCGCACGCCGCGCAGGTGCGGCCGCTGCTGCCGGCTGGCGCGGGCTGCGCGGTGATCGTGACGAGCCGCTCACCGCTCACCGCACTGGACGGTGCCGACCGCTTCCCGCTCGCGCCGCTGACGGACCAGGACAGCGCGGCCCTGCTCCGCGCGGTGTCCGGCCGCCGGGACGGACTCGACGGCGGGCACCCCCTCGTCGAACTCACCGGCCGGCTGCCGCTCGCCCTCCGGGTCGTCGCGGCACGCCTCGCTGCCCGCCGCGCTCTGACCCCGGACGTCCTGGCCGGTCAACTGGCTGCCACGGAAGGGCGGTTGCATCATCTGGAATACGACGACCTGAGCGTGCGCCGTTCGCTCGCCGTCGCGCACGACGCGCTGCGCGCCTCCGAGCGCGAGGCCGACCGGGACGCGGCGCTCGCCCTGTGCCGTATCGGCGCGCTCGACCTGCCGGCTTACGGAGCCGCCCTCGTCGCCCGCCTCACCGGCACGGACGAACGCCGGGCCGAGGCCGCGCTCGACCGCCTCGTCGATGTCGCCCTCCTGGAGGAGACCGCCTACGGCCGTTACGCGCCGCACGACCTCGTACGGGATTTCGCCCGGGAGATCGCGGGTGCGGCGGAGTGCGTCCTCGCCGCAGCCGCAGCCGGAGCGGGTGCGCACGCGGACGCTCCGGCCGCCGGGAGTGCCTTCGGAGGCGGGGTCGGCGCCGGCTCCGGCAGCGGCCGTCCGGTCGTTCCGGTCGGTCACGGCGATTCCGTTCCCCTCGGTCATGACGCACTCGTCGCCGAGCGCGCCCTGCGCTGGTACGCCGGTGTCGCAGCCCGTTCGCTGGAGGCGATCCTCGAACCCGGACTCGACCGGGAGGACCGCAGCAGGCCGACCGCCTCGCAGCCGGCCGGGCACGCGGCCGACGTCGCGGCCACGCCCCCGTTCTGTTCCGCCCGGGAGGCCTTCGCCTGGGGCGACACGGAACTGGCGAACGTGGTCGCGCTGGCGGAACGGTACGCGAAGACCTCGCCGTACGTTCCCGTGCTCGCCCGCAAGCTCAACCCGTACGTGCAACGCAGTGGTCGCGTCGCCGAGTTGGAGGTCCTTCACGAGGCGGCGCTCGGAGCGGCGCGGCTGCTCGGCGACGAGGCCGCCGAGGCGTTCGCGCTCGGCGACCTCGGGGGCCTGCGCTTCGTGACCGGCCGCGTGGGCGAGGCCCTCACCCTGAACGACGAGGCGCTCGCGATCTGGTGCCGCCTCGGAGTGCTGTCGTGCACACGGCGGGGGCTGAACAACCGGGGCATGCTCCTCGAAAGCCTGGGCCGTTACGCCGAGTCCAGTGAAGCCCTGCTCCAAAGCCTGAAGTTCTCGCGGGAGTTGGGCGATCCGCACATGGAGGCCATCACTTACAGCCACCTGGGCAACCTGTACGAGCACACCGATCCACGGGCCGCCATCGATCACCACAAGCGCAGCCTCGCCATCGGTGACGCCGTGCGGGACGTGATCATCCGGCACTCCGCGCACTGCAACATCGGCTACGCCCACCTCACGCTCGGCGAACCGACCGCCGCCGTACCGCACTTCGAGGAGAGCCTGCGCATCCTGGGCGGCCACGGTGACTGGCACGGCGAGTCGCAGACCCGGCTCGGCCTGGTGCGCGCCCTGCGTGGCGTCGGCCAATGGGAACGGGCCGCGCGCGAGTGCGATCTGCTGCGGTGTCGCGCCGACCGTCGCGCCGACCGCTACACCGGCGGCCTCGCCCGCCATCAGCGGGGCCTGCTTCTCAGGGAGCGCGGCGACGCCGAAGCGGCCTACAAGGAGTGGATGTCGGCGCTGGAGGCCCTGGAGGAGACGGACAGCCCCGTGACGGGCGAACTGCGAAAGCTGCTCGCGCAATAGCGTCTGACGGCGGTGCCTGTTCCGGCCTCGATGCCGATGCCGATGCCTACGTCGACGTCGACGTCGACGTCGACGTCGATGCCGACGCCCATGCCCGACGCCGACGGTGGGAACCGGACCTTCGTCGCCGCCACGCAGAGCATCCGGCGCCGAAGGCGCGGCAGGACGCGCGGACGCCCTACTTGGCGTCCGCGTAGCACCGTACGACCGCCGTAGTGAACGGAAACCGCACCGGCGTCTCCCCGAAGGTGAGGCGGCCCGCGAGTTCGGCCGCGTCGCGGATGGCGGCCACCACGGTGTCGGCCTCCTCGGCGGGGCAGTGCACGATCACCTCGTCGTGCTGGAAGAAGACCAGTTCGGCGGCGAGCCGGGAGCAGGTTCGGCGTAGTGCCGCCAGCACCAGCAGGGCCCAGTCGGCGGCACTGCCCTGGACGACGAAGTTGCGCGCGAACCGGCCGCGGGCGCGGGAGTTGGAGGAGGCGTACCCCGGCACCCAGCCTTGGTCGACGGCGGTGTCGACGGGTTCGTCCTGCGGGATGCCCGCTTCCTCCCCGCTGTCGTCGCCCGCCCCGACCGCCGGGGGACAGGTCCGCCCGAGCCAGGTCCGGACGAGGCGCCCCTCCTCGCCCGCGCGGGCCGCGTCGTCCACGTAGGCGACGGCCTTGGGGAATCGGCGGCGGAGCAGGGCGAGGTTCTTCAGCCCGTCGCCGGACGTCTGGCCGTAGACGGCGCCGAGCACGGCGAGTTTGGCCTGCGCGCGGTCGCCGGAGAAGGCCCGGTCCGACACCGACTGGTAGAGGTCGCTCTCGCGGCCCGCGACCTCCATCAGGCCGGGGTCGCGCGAGATGGCCGCGAGGACGCGGGGCTCCATCTGGTCGGCGTCGGCGACGACCAGCCGCCAGCCGGGGTCGGCGACGACGGCACGCCGGATCACCTTGGGGATCTGGAGGGCACCGCCGCCGTTCGTCACCCAGCGTCCGGTGACCGTCCCGCCCGGCAGGTACTCGGGCCGGAACCGTCCGTCGCGCACCCAGTCCTGGAGCCAGGACCAGCCGTGGGCGACCCAGATCCGGTACAGCTTCTTGTACTCCAGAAGCGGCTTCACGGCCGGATGGTCGATCGACTCGATCTCCCACCGTCGGGTGGATCTGACCTTGATCCCGGCCTGCGCGAACGCCTTGACGACGTCGGCCGGCAGATCGGGTCTGACCCTTCTCCCGAAGGCGGCGGACACCTCCCCGGCGAGCTCGGCGAGGCGCCGCGGCTCACCGCCTCCGGTGTACCGCTCGCCCAGCAACTCGTGCAGCACGTCCCGGTGGACGTCCGCGCTCCACGGCAGTCCCGACTGGTTCATCTCGGCGGCGACCAGCATCCCCGCTGACTCGGCGGCGGTCAGCAGCCGCATCCGCTCCGGATGCGCGGTCGTGTCGTGGCGGCGCTGCTGGTCGGCGTAGACCGTGAGGAGATCCGACAACGGCAGGTGCACCGGGCGCGGTTCGAAGAGGGAGGACTGCGAACCGGGCTCGGCGGAGCGCTGCGGCGGGTCCGGCGGCACGGGGCCGCCGCGCAGTCTCGCCAGCGCGGCGGCCGCCGACCGGGGCTCGCCGAGCCGCCCCTCGTGTCCGAGCAGCAGGGTCTCGGCGGCTTCCATGTCGTAACACCGCTCCACTCGCACCCCCGTGGCGAGCAGACGCGGGTAGACATCGGCCGTCGACCGCCACACCCACCGGCTCACGTCCGGCCGCGTCCGCACGGCCTCCGCGAGGTCCGCCTCCCGGCGGACCGGTCCCCTGGGCAGCCCGTCCGGGCCGAGGGCGGCGATCTCCGCACCACCGTCCTCGGCCGGCGCGAGTGCCCAGCGCTCGGTCATGCTTCCGAGTCTCGCAGGAGGGTCTGACAATGGCCGCGGACGCGACCAGCGGGGCTCGGCGGGGCTCGGCGGTGCTCGGGTCCCGTGTCTTCGGAGCCCCTGCTGATCCGTCTGCTCTCCTGAGCCCCGCTGATCCGTCCGCGGATTCCGCCGCGGAATCCGCTACTCGTCCTCGGTCTTCTGCTGTCCCCCCGCCGAGATGACCTCCAGTACGCGGGCGAGGTAGGCCTCCACCGCTGTCTTGTCGATGCCGATGCCGCTGAGGACGCCGTCGCCGTTCTCGTACTCCAGGAGGGCCAGGAGGATGTGTTCGGTGCCGACGTAGTTGTGGCCGAGACGGAGGGCCTCGCGGAAGGTGAGTTCCAGGACCTTCTTGGCGGCGGGGCCGTACGGGATGAGTTCCGGGACCTCCTCGGCCGCCGGCGGGAGCGCCGCGGCCGCGGCCGCGCGGACGGCGTCCAGGGTCACGCCCTGCGCGGTGACCGCCTTCGCGGCGAGCCCCTCCGGCTCGGAGAGGAGGCCGAGGACGAGGTGCTCGGGGAGCCCCTCCGCGTTGCCCGCGGCCTTCGCCTCGTTGTGCGCGGCCATGACCACGCTCCGGGCGCGGGGCGTGTAGCGGCCGAACCCCTGGCTGGGGTCGAGGTCCGCCTCGGCCTTCGGCACGAACCGCTTCTGCGCGGCCTGCCGGGTGACGCCCATGCTCCTGCCGATGTCCGTCCAGGACGCTCCCGAACGTCGTGCCTGGTCCACGAAGTGCCCGATCAGATGGTCGGCCACGTCGCCCAGGTGATCCGCCGCGATCACCGCGTCCTGGAGCTGGTCGAGCGCGTCGCTGTGCGTTTTCTTGATGGCCTCGATGAGGTCGTCGAGACGCACGGATGCCTTGCCGGGTGGATTCGTCGTCATGTGTCAACGGTAGGTTGACAGTCTGGGGGTGTCAACCCGAAGTTGACATCTGTCGTCGCCCGAGGCGTTCGTGAAGCATCGGCGGGGCGCCCGCGGGACGCGCGGAGAATGGAGGCGGGCGAGTGCCGGGCGAGTGCCGGGCGAGTTCCGGGCGGGCGCCAGGGAGGGTTCCTGTCGTCCCGGGTTCGGCGGCCGGTGCATTATCCACAGGCTGTGGACGAGCCGGGGGCTTCGAGACCAGGGCGTACCTCGGCACCCGGACAGCCCGTGACACGATCGGGGGATGAGTACGTCCAGCACCGTGGAGCGCGCCTTCGGGGCCGCCCTCTACGCCGACTCCGAAGCGGCCCTCGACACCGGCGCCTCCCTGCTCGCCGCCGACCCGGCCTCCGACGCCGAACTCGCCCGGCGCGGGGAGGAGTTCGTCGCGGCGGCTTGGAGGCGCGGATGGCAGCCCGCCGATGTCGTACGGATCGTGCGGCGCGACCTGGACGACGTACACGTACGCCTGGTGACGTCCTCGATCCTCGGTGACAGTCGGCGCGACCGCTCGCCCCGGGGTGCGCGCTGGGCGGCTCAGCTCGACGAACTGGAGGCCGAGCCCCACGACCTCCGCGCCGACCGCTTCTCCCACGCCACCGCCGTCCTGGAGCTCTACCGTCTGCTCCTGCGTCTGCCCTCCATCGAGCCGCTGCACCCGCCGAAGCTGCCGGCCGGGCCGGCCGCCCCGCAGGAGACGCGCATGCTCACCCGTATCCGCGCCCTGCTCGCGAAGGCGGAGGCGACCGGTTTCCCGGAGGAGGCGGAGGCGCTCAGCGCCAAGGCGCAGGAGCTGATGGCGCGGCACAGCATCGACGAGGCGCTGCTCGCGGCCCGGACCCACGCGAAGGACGTGCCCGGCGCCTGCCGTATCGGCGTCGAGCCGCCCTACGAGACGGCCAAGGCGGTGCTCCTGGACGCGGTGGCCGGGGCGAACCGCTGCCGGGCCGTCTGGAACGACGCTCTCTGCTTTTCGACCGTGGTCGGCTTCGAACCCGATCTGGAGGCGGTCGAGCTCCTCTACACCTCGCTTCTCGTGCAGGCCACGGCGGCGATGACGAAGGCGGAGGCGGCTCAGCGGGCGGGCGGCCGCAAGCGCACGAAGACGTTCCGCCAGTCGTTCCTCGCCGCGTACGCGCACCGGATCGGCGACCGGCTCGCTTCGGTCGCCGAGGGCCAGGTGACCGCCACGGAGGGGGAGTTGCTGCCGGTGCTGGCGGCCCGTGACGTGGCGGTCGCGGACCACCTGGACCAGATGTTTCCGGAAACGGTGACAACCCGGATGCGTGGGGTCACCGACGAGGCCGGATGGCACGAGGGTGCCGCGGCGGCGGACCGGGCGCAGGTCCGGGGCAGGCGCCCACTCCCGTGAGCGCCCGGTCGTGCCGTGCGACTTCGCCCGTTCCCGTGGGCGCCCGGTCGTGCCGTGCGACCTCGCCCGTACCCGTGCGACCTCGCCCGTACCCGTGCGACCTCGCCCGTACCCGTGCGACCTCGCCCGTACCCGTGCGACCTCGCCCGTACGTGCGCCCTTGCCCGTACCCGTGAGCACCCGGCGTCTCGCGATTCCCCGGCCGTCCCGTGGGAGAGCCCGGCGGTTCCGTACGGGTCCGACGGTTCCGTACGGGCCCGGCAGGGTGCTCGTTCGTCAGTCGCCCGCGTGCTGGAACGGGGTCACGGAGGCGTTCGGCTCGCTCGCCGAGCCCTTGCCCGCGAGCGGGCCGTACGACCACGGGAAGCTCCGTGTCGTGTCGGCGCCGGGCAGGCCGATCTTCAGCGTCTTCACGGCGAGGGTCTTCGCGTCGCCCGTCGCGCCCCGTACGTAGGTGATGGTGAAGGACGCGGTATCGCCCTTGGCGAGGGTCAGCTGCTCCGGGGCCGCGGACTTGTCCGCGGCGATGTCCGCCGAGGTGCCGCCCGCCTGTACGGAGAGCCCGGGGAAGCCCTTCAGGGTGCACTGGGCGCCCTTGTTGGTGAGAGTGACCGGGATGTTGCCCGTGTCCCCGGCGGCCGTGGCGGCGTTCGCGGGACCGACCTGGATACCCGCGTCACCGATCACGCAGGCCGCGACGGCGGCCTTCTTGGCGGAGCCGGCCGAGTCACCCGATTTCCCGGAGCCGCTGGAGCTGCCGGAGCCGCCGCCGTCGCAGGAGGTCAGAGCGAGGGCCGCCGCGAGGACGGTGACGGCGATGGGCAGAGCGCGCATGGGTTCCCCTGGAGGTCGTGACGATGTGCATGGATCATCACGCACCCGGGGCCGCCGAGGTTGCGCGCCCCTGGCCGTTCACCCACCCGGGACCGATATCGCCCGCTATTGTCCGCGAATCTTTCCCGCATTGTCGGAACGGGCCGCGGTCGGAACGGACTGCCGTCGGAACGGGCCGCTGTCGGAACGGAGTGTCTGAACGAACCGACGGAACGCCCTTCCGTAGTGAAACGACGGGACGCCCTGCCGCGCGGGACCGGGTGCGGGCGCCCGGGCCGTCAACTTCGCGGGGTCAGGAGCCCAGGTTCGCCGTGGGCAGGTCCGTCGGCAGCTTCCCGCCCGCGGTCTTGGTGTAGGTCTCCTTGCCGAGGCCGCCCTCCCAGGTGACCTTCAGGGTCGTACCGCTCACGGAGTCGACCATGCCGACGGCGCGCTTTTTGTTGCCGTCCGTACAGGCGAGGCGGATCATCCGCATGCTCGCCTCGCCGGACGAGGTGCCGCTGCACACGGTGCCGCCGGTCGCGAAGAGACCCGCCTGCTTGCCGTTGATCATCAGGACCACGGCCTTGCCGCCCGCGGTGGTGAGCCAGCTGCCCTGGAGTTCGCCGCCTGCGGAGGGGGTGCTTCCGGAGCTGCCGCCCGTACCGGCGTCACCCGTACCGGCGTCACCCGTACCGGTGCCGTCCGTGGCGGACACGCTCGGGCTCGCGGACGCGTCCCCGGAGTCGTTGCTCCCGCTGCTGCAACCGGTCAGCGCGAGCGCCGCCGCCACTCCCGCGGTCGCGGCCGCGATACGCGCCTGGCGGGACGGGAAGGTCGCCGTAGTCACTGAAGCCCCCAAAGTGGGTTGGATGCGGGTCACCCGAACGATCGCAGCAAGTTACCAGGAGGACCTGGGGAACCCGCTCGGATCCATAGGTAGGAGATTTCCTATGCTTGACGGGTAGGGAATCTCCTACCTATCCTGCGCTTATGGACATCACCCACGCCTCCTTCGTCACGCTTCCCGTCGCCGACCAGGACCGGGCGCTGCGCTTCTACACGGACGTCCTCGGTTTCGAGGTCACCGCCGACCGGGACATGCCGCCCGGCCGGTGGCTCCAGGTGGCGCCCGCGGGGGCGCAGACCGTCTTCACCCTCTCGGGTCCGGGCATGGGGAGTTTCACGCCCGGTGAGACCCGGGGGATCATGTTGGTCACGACCGATGTCGACGCCGACTGCGCGCGGCTCACTGCCGCGGGTGTCGCGGTGGAGGGCCCCGACGACCTTCCCTGGGGCCGCATGGCCTCCTTCCGCGACCCGGACGGCAACGGTCTGATGCTGATCACGGAGAAGGCCGCCCTGGAGACGGCCTCGGAGTAGGAGCGAAGGGTGCTGAGCGCGCCATGACTGTGACCGGGACCGGAACGGGAACCGAGGCCGGGCCCGGCAGCGGGGCAGTGGCTTCCGCCGGGGTTCCCGGCGGATCTTCCGTCGGACCTTCCGTCGGGGTTCCCGCCGGACCTACCGCCGGGGTTCCCGCAGGAGCGTCCGCCGAAGTTCTCGCCGGTGCCCGCGAGGACCGGATCTTCGCCGCGCTCGCCAACGCCACCCGCCGTGAGGTGCTCCGGCTGCTGCGCGAGCAGGGGCCCCAGCCCGTCCAGGCCCTGGCCGACCACTTCGCCATGCGCCGCCCCAGCCTCTCGGAACACCTCAAGGTGCTCCGGGAGGCCGGACTCGTGTCCGAGGAGCGCGCGGGCCGGCAGCGGATCTACCGCCTGGAGGCCGCCCCGCTCGTCGACGTGCAGGACTGGCTCCATCCGTACGAGCGGTTCTGGCGCGACAGACTGAAGGGTCTCGGCGATCTCCTGGACCGCATGCCCGACGATGCTGAGACATGACCCCCGACCCGCAGGGCGCGACCCCCGACCCGCAGGGCACGAACGGCGCTCAGGGCGCGACCCCCGACCCGCACGGCACGAACCCCGATAAGCGCGGCACGAACGCCGATCCAGAAGGCCCGATCCCCGCACCCGAGGACGACCTCACGACCATCCGCGTCGACCAGTTCCTGCCGCATCCGCCGGCCAAGGTCTGGCGTGCGCTCACCGAGCCCGAACTGCTCGCGCAGTGGCAGATGCCGGGGTCCGAGAACTTCCGGCTCGAAGTCGGCCACCGGTACACGCTGACCGCGGTCCCGCGCCCCAATTCGAACTTCTCCGGCACGGTTGACGTGCGCGTTCTCGCCTACGAGCCGCAGCGGATGCTGAGCGTCCGGTGGGCCGACGCGAACGCATCCCGTCCCGCGGACTGGACCATTACCTGGACACTGGAACAGGAAGGGCGCGGTACGCGTCTCTTCCTAGTACACGAGGGATTCGATCCGGACGATCCCGCAGAGATGATGGCGCGGAAGATCATGGACGGGGGCTGGAGATCGCATGTGCTGCGATCTCTGGGGAATGCGCTGGACCGGATGTAGTTCGGCCCGCACTCCGGTGAGCTGCAGACCGTAGTCGGGCGAACGACAGCCGGTAGTCAAGGACGGCAATAGCTGTAACCGCAGGACCACCCCGCGTGCACGTGCATCTGCACATGCATATGCACATGCATTTGCACATGAACGGAGCTATGATCCGAGTCAGTTGACTACTGCATCTATGGCCACCTCAGCCACTGCACGACCGGGGAGCGACCTGTGGACCACGACGTGTTCGACGTGGATGACGTGTACAACGGTATGGCTGAATTCGTGTACAACGGCATGGCTGCGACCGAGCTGGACGGCGTCGCCTGGCAGAAGAGCCGGCACAGCAACTCGCAAGGTTCCTGCGTGGAGTTCGCGCGGCTGCCCGGCGGTGACGTGGCCGTGCGGAACTCGCGGTTCCCCGAGGGGCCCGCGCTCGTCTACACACGCGCCGAGATCGAGGCGATGCTCCTGGGCGTCAAGGACGGCGAGTTCGACCATCTGATCGCGGGCTGACAGCCGTGATCGTGAACTGTCCGGAACGGGCCGGTCGCGGGAGAGCCGGTCACGGGGCGGGTGGCGTCAACCGAAGGTGAACGGTGCGCAGCGTTCTGTAACGCGCGTAGAACCGCGGCGCCAAAAGGCGCCGCGGTTCGTCATTCGGAGGGGCCTGCGGCCGTCCCCGGCTGGGATCCCAGCCGGAACAGCGCCCACACGACCTTGCCGCTGAGCGTTCCGGCGAGCGGGTGCCAGCCCCAGCTGTCCGAGAACGAGTCGACCAGGAAGAGGCCGCGCCCCGACTCCGCCGCGAAGTCGTCCGAGTCGCCGGCGACCGGACTGTCGTGGCTGGGGTCGCGCACCGCGCACACCAGACGCGAGGTCCACCGCATCAAGTGCAGGCGTACGGGCGGCCCTTGGTCGTCCTTGCGGGGGGTGTCCGAGGGCAGCGCGTGCCGCAGGGCGTTGGTGACGAGCTCGGAGACCACCAGGCAGACGTCGTCGAAACGGTCGCCTATCTCCCACTGGTCCAGCGTTCCGCGGGTGAACTGCCGGGCCTCGCGCACCGCTTCGTAGCGGGCGGGCAAGGCGCAGGAAGCGGCGCTGGACACGGCCGCGGGATCGAGAGGCGGAAGTCCCTGCCGTAAGGGTTCGAGCATGGTCGATCCATTCGTCCCCATGCGAGGCACTCCCGGGTGTTCGCGATCGTTGCGATGCAGCGGTGGCGCGGGGACCATGGTTCCGAATGCGTACAGCAGATGCAAGGGCAGATGCACGTGCACGCGCCCGAATTGGACCTTCCTCTCCTACTTCTTGCTCATTTCTTCCTTCACCTTATTCTCGGTTGTTGACCTCCGAGCGATCTTTTCCTGTGCGGCTCCTTTGGCTACTTTCCGTTTCCGTAACTGAACGAGTACTGCTTGAAGTGTTTTAGTGGCAGACTTCGGCGTCTGGAAGACGGTTGGGGAGGCTGACGAACGTGAGCGCTGGTGAGTCGAGCGGCTCGGTGGTGCGGCGCATGCTGCTGGGGTCACATCTGCGGCGCCTGCGTGAGGCGCGTGGCATCACCCGTGAAGCGGCCGGCTACTCGATCCGTGCCTCCGAATCGAAGATCAGCCGCATGGAGTTGGGAAGGGTGAGCTTCAAGACACGCGACGTCGAGGACCTGCTGACGCTCTACGGCATCAACGACGAAGCCGAGCGCACCTCCCTCGTCTCGCTCGCGAAGGAGGCCAACGTCGCGGGCTGGTGGCACAGTTACTCCGACGTCCTGCCCAGCTGGTTCCCCACCTATGTCGGCCTCGAGGGCGCGGCCCACCTGATCCGGGTGTACGAAGTGCAGTTCGTCCACGGCCTGTTGCAGACCGAGGCGTACGCCCACGCGGTCGTCCGGCGCGGGATGAAGGGCGCCTCCGCCGCCGACGTCGACCGGCGCGTGGCCCTGCGCCTGGAGCGGCAGAAGTACCTCGTCTCCGAGAGCGCCCCCGAGTTCCACATCGTCCTCGACGAGGCCGCGCTGCGCCGCCCGTACGGCGACCGCGAGGTGATGCGCGGACAGCTCCAGCATCTGATCGAGGTCTCGGAGCACCCCAACGTACGGCTTCAGGTCATGCCGTTCAGCTTCGGCGGGCACTCCGGCGAGAGCGGCTCCTTCACCATCCTGAGCTTCCCGGAGTCCGATCTGTCCGACGTCGTCTATCTGGAGCAGCTCACCAGCGCGCTCTATCTGGACAAGCGCGAGGACGTCACCCAGTACGAGGGCGCGCTCAAGCAGTTGCAGCAGGACAGCCCGGGGCCGTCCGAGAGCCGCGATCTTCTGCGGGGGCTGCTCCAGCTCTCCTGAGAACCGCTGGCGGGACGGCGAACCCCGGTACTCCTCCGCCCTGTCCCGGTCCGTGTCGCGCGTCCACGGACTTCCCCGCGCGCGCCCACAGGCTCCCCCGGACTTCCCCGGTCTCCTTCAACTCCCTTGAAACACAAGTACGATGACGTGTGATCAGACCGTGATCGGATGTCTGCTGACCCGGGCCAAGGACTGCCTCGGCAGCACAGGGATTGAGGGAGCACATGTCGTCCTACTTCACCGACCTGGCCCAGCAGTACATCGACGGCGAGTGGCGCCCGGGAACGGGCTCCTGGGACATCATCGACTTCAACCCGTACGACGGCGAGAAGCTGGCGTCGATCACGATAGCGACGGTCGACGAGGTCGATGAGGCCTACCGCGCCGCCGAGCGAGCGCAGAAGAAGTGGGGCGCGACAAACGCGTACGCGCGTCGCGCGGTCTTCGAGAAGGCGCTCGCCGTCATCGACGAGCGCGAGGCGGAGATCGCCGACGTGATCATCGCCGAGCTCGGCGGCACCCGCCTCAAGGCGGCCTTCGAGATCCACCTCGTCCGGGAGTTCCTGCGCGAGTCGGTCCAGCTGGCGCTGCGCCCCGAGGGGAAGATCATCCCCTCGCCGGTCGACGGCAAGGAGAACCGCCTCTACCGCGTCCCGGTCGGTGTCGTGGGTGTCATCAGCCCCTTCAACTTCCCCCTCCTGCTGTCGATCAAGTCCGTCGCGCCGGCTCTCGCGCTCGGCAACGGCGTGGTCCTGAAGCCGCACCAGAACACCCCGATCGTCGGTGGCTCCCTGGTCGCGAAGATCTTCGAGGAAGCGGGCCTGCCCGGCGGTCTGCTCAACGTCGTCATCACCGACATCGCCGAGATCGGCGACGCCTTCATCGAGCACCCGGTCCCGAAGGTCATCTCCTTCACCGGCTCCGACAAGGTCGGCCGGCACGTCGCCACGGTCTGCGCCGCGAACTTCAAGCGCTCGGTGCTCGAACTGGGCGGCAACAGCGCACTGGTGGTCCTGGAGGACGCGGACATCGACTACGCGGTCGACGCGGCGGTCTTCAGCCGCTTCGTCCACCAGGGCCAGGTCTGCATGGCCGCGAACCGTGTCCTCGTGGACCGGTCGATCGAGGCCGAGTTCACCGAGAAGTTCGTCGCCAAGGTCAGGACGCTGAAGACCGGCGACCCGAGCGACCCGCAGACGGTCATCGGCCCGGTCATCAACTCCTCCCAGGCGGACGCGCTGTCGAGCGTCGTCGAGCAGGCGATCGCGGAGGGCGCCACTGCCCTGCTGCAGGGTTCGACCACGGACAACATGGTCGAGCCCTCCGTCCTGACCGGTGTCCCCGCCGGCTCGGACCTGCTCCGGCAGGAGATCTTCGGCCCGGTCGTCTTCCTCGTCCCGTTCGACGGGGAGGAAGAGGCGGTCCGGATCGTCAACGACACCCCGTACGGCCTCTCCGGCGCCGTCCACACGGCGGACATCGAGCGCGGTGTGAACTTCGCCAAGCAGATCGACACCGGCATGTTCCACGTCAACGACGGCACCGTCCACGACGAGCCCCTCGTCCCCTTCGGCGGTGAGAAGCACTCCGGCATCGGCCGTCTGAACGGCGAGACGACGGTCGACTCCTTCACCACGACGAAGTGGATCTCGGTGCAGCACGGGCGGAGCCGCTTCCCCTTCTGAGACCCGTCCGACCCGCTGACCCTCAAACCCCTTCGATACGACCTCGATACGCCTTCGCATGATCGTCAGCGCGCCCGGGCCCTTGCGGACAGAACCTGACCGCAAGGGTCCGTAGCGTTGTCGGTGTCAGTCAGGAGGACCCGATGAAAGGCGGCCGGTCATGGTCACGCAGGTGCGAGCGGAAGAGCGGGGCGACGAGCGCGGGGCGCTGCTCGCCTTCATCGAGGAGCAGCGCGGCGGCATCCGCCGGTCGTTGCTCGGGCTGACCGAGGAGCAGGCCGCGAGCCGCCCGAGCGCCAGTGAACTCTCCCTTTCGGGGCTGCTCAAGCATGTCGCCGAGGTCGAGCAGGGCTGGGTGGCCCGCGCCAAGGGCGAGTCGCCCGCGGTGAAGCGGGACGAGTCGAACTGGCACGAGTGCTTCGTCCTGGCCGAGGGCGAGACGGTCGCCTCGCAGCTCGCGTACTGGGAGAAGGTCGCCGCCGAGACGGACGAGTTCCTCCGCGCGGTGCCGAGCCTCGACGACACCTTCGCGCTCCCGAGCGACCCCTGGTTCCCGCCCGAGGGCCGTGTCTCGATGCGCTGGCTGGCTCTCCACCTGATCCGCGAGACGGCCCGGCACGCCGGGCACGCCGACATCATCCGCGAGTCCCTGGACGGCAAGACGGCCTTCGAACTGGTGGCGATGGAGCAGGGCACCTCCTGGGGCTGAGCCCCCACGAGACGCCTACCGGGGCTGAGCCCCCGCAAGACACCTACACCTGCCCGGGGCTGAGCTCCGCGCCCGAGGCCCGACTGCGCCCGTCCTGACGGCATGCCGGCTGTCCGTCTCGTCGCAAGCGACGCGGGCCGATGCCTGCCGCCCACTGCTCGCCCGCCCGCCTACCGCCTGCCCGCCTACCGCCTGCCCGCCAACCGCTCGCCCCCGCCAACCGCCCGCCCGCCCGCTCGCGGCTCCTCCCGGAGAGCCGCGAGCGGCCCGGCCCGGCCGCCTCGGCAGGTCCTAGTGGTGGAAACCCGTCGCCGCGCCCTTGTCATGGGTCATCGGACCCGGCTGGCGGCGCAGTTCGGGCAGCAGTCGGGTCAGGTCCTCGATGAAGAGGTCGGCGAGGTCGGACGAGAAGCCGTTGCGGCACACGACGCGCAGCACGGACAGGTCCTCGCGGTTCTCCGGGAAGGTGTACGCGGGTAGGAGCCAGCCGGTCTCGCGCATTCTCCGGGACACGTCGAAGACGTCGTACGCGGTCACCTCGGGGGCCGTCGTGAAGGCGAACACCGGCAGCTCGTCGCCCCGGGTGATGAGCTGGAAGTCGCCCATACACTCGATGCGTTCGGCGAGTGCGCGCGCCACGTCCCGGGTCGTCTGCTGCACGGTCCGGTAGCCCTCGCGGCCCAGCCGCAGGAACGTGTAGTACTGCGCGACGACCTGCGCTCCGGGCCGGGAGAAGTTGAGCGCGAAGGTCGGCATGTCGCCGCCCAGGTAGTTCACCCGGAAGACCAGTTCCTCCGGCAGCTCGGCCGCCGTCCGCCACAGCGCCCAGCCGACACCCGGGTAGACCAGGCCGTACTTGTGCCCCGAGGTGTTGATCGACGACACCCTGGGCAGCCGGAAGTCCCAGACCAGGTCCTCGTCGATGAACGGCGCGATCATCGCCCCGGACGCGCCGTCGACATGGACCGGGATGTCGAGGCCGGTGCGCTCCTGGAGCCGGTCCAGCGCCGCGCACAGCTCCTCGATGGGCTCGTACGACCCGTCGAAGGTGGAGCCGAGGATTCCGACGACCCCGATCGTGTTCTCGTCGCACAGCTCCGCCGCCGCCTCGGGGTCGAGGTGGAACCGGTCGCCCTCCATGGGGATCCGGCGGGCCTCGACCTCCCAGAAGTTGCAGAACTTCTCCCAGCACACCTGGACGTTCACGCCCATGACCAGGTTGGGCCGCGCGCCCGGATAGCGGTCCGCGTTGCGCTGTGCCCAGCGCCGCTTCAGGGCCATGCCGGCGAGCATGCACGCCTCGCTCGACCCGGTCGTCGAACAGCCCACCGCGGCCGACGGATCCGGCGCGTTCCACAGGTCGGCGAGCATCGACACACAGCGCCGCTCCAGTTCGGCCGTACGGGGGTACTCGTCCTTGTCGATCATGTTCTTGTCCCGGCACTCCGCCATCAGGACCCCGGCCTGCGGTTCCATCCAGGTCGTGACGAAGGTGGCCAGGTTCAGCCGGGAGTTCCCGTCCAGCATGAGTTCGTCGTGGACGAGCTGGAGCGCGGTCGTGGGCGGCAGTGGTCCGTCCGGGAGGCGGTGCTTCGGCGGCGCCTCGATCATGCCGCTGACCGGATTGGTCTCGCCGTAGAACGGATTGACGGAGAGCGGGCGGTCATCGGGCTTCTGGTGGCCCTGGTGGAGCGGCATGTGCTTCTCCCAATGGTTCAGCGGGACGGCGCGTCCCTTTGGTTCTCCCAACGGTTCAGCGGGACGGCGCGTCCCCTTTTGGTTCATCCGGTTCATCGGATGAGGGCCACCCGGCGGTTCACCGGATCGGGCTTCCGTCCTCGTGCAGTTGCATCTGCGGCCGCCCGGTCACCAGCAGCCAGGCCGGCAGGGAGGCGATGCAGAGCAGGGCGATGATCGTGGGCGAGGACACCAGGACGGCGGCCGTGAACAGGCTCACCCAGCCCTGCCGGGTGATCGCGAGGAGCATGCCCAGCACCCCCGCGGCCAAGCCCAGCGACGACGGGACCGACGGCACGAGCGCGTGGGCGCACAGACCGAAGGCGGCACCGATGAACACGGCCGGGAAGATCCGGCCGCCCCGGAACCCACAGGACGCCGCGACGACCAGCGCGGCCAGCTTCACCCCGCCCATCAGCGCGTACCGGCCCGCCGAATAGCCGTCCGGGTTCCGGGCCATCTCGGCGACCTGGTCCAGGCCCTTGAACAGCGTCAGCGGCCCGCCGAGACAGCCGAGCAGGCCGAGGACGAGCCCGCCGACGGGGAGCGCCACCATGGGGTGGCGCAGGAGCGTGAACACCTTGTGGACGTAGGGGAAGACGCGGACCCCGGCCATGCCGAGCACCGCCGTCACGGAGGCGATCACCAGCGCGGACAGCACATCGGCCCAGCCGGGACTGCCGATCGGGGGCAGACCGAGGTCGAAGCTCGCGTGTCCCAGCAGCGCCGTGGTGATCGAACCCACCGAGGCCGCCGTCAGCGGCGCGAAGAGGTTGTCCCACAACAGCCCCTTCACCTGCCGCCCGGCGAGCGCCTCGGAGATGACCAGCGCCGCCGCGACCGGAGTGCCGAACAGAGCGCCGATCGTCCCCGCCTCGGCCAGGGTCACCCACAGCACGCCGGGCGCCGCGGGCGCGAACCTGCGGCCCGCCCAGAACGCCAGCGCGACGTTGGTGGCGATGATCGGGTTCTCGGGGCCGAGGCTCGGGCCGCCCGCCAGCATCAGCGCGGTGGCAACCAGCAGTCCGGGCAGGATGAAGAGCGCCATCGGCTCGGCCTGGAGCCCCACGGTGGCCGGGTCGGGGCCCGCGTGCCCCGGCGCCTTCCACACCACCAGACCGACCAGGATGCCGGTGGTGGTGAGCATGACGATCATCCAGAGAGAGGAGTAGCCGCCGATGCCGAGCGCGTCCGGCAGATCCGTCCACAGGACGTCCTTGAGCTGGTCGGCCAGCTTGCTCACGCCCACGTAGAGAAGGGCCGAGACAGCGCCGACGACCGCGGACGGAAGGAACAGCGGCAGCAGAGTCCGTGCGGGCGTCGCCCGGGTGAGGGCCGGTCCCGGGGGAGCCGCTTCGTGGGTCACGGGCTCACCCTAAGCGCGCGAAACGGACATAACATTCCGAGTCCCGTCGTCGGACCCCGGTATTTCCGGCTTGCACCTCACGTCGCGTCAGGCCTCATCGTGAAGGGCGTACCGAGGAAGGAGCGGAAGTGAGCTACTCAGTGGGCCAGGTCGCCGGATTCGCCGGAGTCACGGTGCGCGCGCTGCACCACTACGACGAGATCGGTCTGCTCGCGCCCGGCGGACGCAGCCATGCGGGTCATCGGCGCTACGACGACGCCGACCTCGACCGGCTGCAGCAGATCCTGTTCTACCGGGAGCTCGGCTTTCCGCTCGACGAGGTCGCCGCCCTGCTCGACGACCCGGAAGCGGACCCGCGCGCGCATCTGCGCCGCCAGCACGACCTGCTGACCGCCCGGATCGAGAAGCTGCAGAAGATGGCCGCGGCCGTGGAACACGCCATGGAGGCACGCACGATGGGCATCAACCTCACGCCCGAGGAGAAGTTCGAGGTCTTCGGGGACAAGGACCCGGAGGCGCACGCGGAGGAGGCCGAGCGCCGTTGGGGCGGCACGGACACGTACGCCGAGTCGCAACGTCGCGCCGCCCGCTACACCAAGGACGACTGGAAGCGCATGCGGGCCGAGGTGGCCTCCTGGGGCGAGCGGTACGACGCCTTGATGGAGGCCGGGGAGCGGCCGGACGGTGAGCGGGCCATGGACATGGCCGAGGAACACCGGCAGCACATCACCAAATGGTTCTACGCGTGCACGTACGAGATCCACCGGGGACTCGGCGGCATGTACGTCGCCGACGAGCGGTTCAAGGAGTTCTACGACTCCATGCGGCCGGGGCTCGCCGAGCACCTGAGGGACGCGATCACGGCGAACGCCGCCCGGCACACCGGGGAGGGCTGATCCAGGAGGTGTCCGTGACGGCGACGGGCGCAGAGCCGGCCGCTCGCCGCCGTCCGCTCGGACGACGCCGTCGGCGTCGGTGACCCGCTCGGGCGGTGCCGGCACATCGGTAAGGGGCGCCGGCATCGGTAAGGTGCGTCGGCAATGGCGGGCGCCTCTTACCGATGTCCCGATGTGCCGATGAGTGTTATTGCTTGGCCAGGACCACGGCCGTGCCGTACGCGCACACCTCCGTGCCCACGTCCGCAGCCTCCGACACATTGAAACGGAACATCAGTACGCCGTTGGCGCCACGCGCGCGTGCCTGATCGACGAGCCGCTCCATGGCCTGGTTGCGGGTCTCCACCAGTGTCTTGGTGAGCCCCTTGAGCTCACCGCCGATCATCGACTTCAGGCCCGCGCCGATCTGGCTGCCCAGATGACGCGAGCGCACGGTGAGGCCGAAGACCTCACCGATCACCTGTTCGACGCGATGGCCGGGAACGTCGTTCGTCGTCACGACCAGGACGTCCTCGTGGGGACCCTGGCCGCCGCCGTATTCATCGATGCCCATGGCTCACAGCTTTGTCCCAGTCGTCGCACAGTGCATCCTGGAGACACGGGTGGAACCTGGCGTGGACACAATGCGTTGATAGCTTTGGCCGGCCGTACAGGACCGCCGTACCTCCCTCACCCCTCAGGAGCCCGGAACCGTGATGACGCTTGCCCTCGGTCCCAGCTGGCTGGATCCGAACACGCTCCTGGACAACTTCGGCATCTGGGGCCTGCTGCTGGTCGTCTTCGCCGAGTCCGGCCTGCTCATCGGCTTCTTCCTGCCCGGCGACTCGCTGCTGTTCACCTGCGGTCTGCTGATCGCCACGGGCGCGATGGACTTCCCCTTGTGGGCGGCGATCCCGCTGATCTGCCTCGCCGCCGTCCTCGGCGACCAGGCGGGCTTCCTCTTCGGCAAAAAGGTGGGGCCCTCGCTCTTCACCCGCCCGAACTCCCGCCTGTTCAAGCAGGAGAACGTGGTCAAGGCCAACGAGTTCTTCGAGAAGTACGGGCCCAAGTCCCTGGTCCTGGCCCGCTTCGTGCCCGTCGTGCGCACGTTCACGCCGATCATCGCCGGTGTCAGCGGTATGAGGTACCGCCCCTTCCTCACCTTCAACGTCATCGGCGGCGTGATGTGGGGCGCGGGCGTCACACTGCTCGGCTCCTGGCTCGGCAAGATCGAGTTCGTCAACAAGAACATCGAGCTGATCCTGATCCTGATCGTGCTCGTCTCGGTGGTCCCGATCATGATCGAGTTCCTGCGTGCCCGTTCCCAGGCCAAGAAGAACCCGCCCCAGGAGCCCGTCCCGGCCCAGCCCGCGGCCGCCCACACCCGGCCCGCCGTGCCCGTCATGGACGACGCGACCAGGCCGCTGCGCGTGCCGCCGGTCCACGAGGGCCAGGACTCGTCGTACGGCAACCAGGGCCACGGGCAGTCGTACGGCAACCAGGGGCATGACCAGTCGTACGGGAACCAGCAGGGCCAGGACCAGTCGTACGGCAATCAGGACCAGGGCTACGGCCATCAGGGCAACGGCTATCCGCCCCGGCAGCAGTACCGGCAGCCGCAGCCGCAGCAGCAGTACCAGCACCAGCAGCCCTACGGCTCCGACCAGGGCTACGGCTACGACCAGCAGCAGTACGACCAGGGTTACCAGCAGGGCCCCGACCAGGGCCAGGCCCACCCGCCGCAGCAGTACTCCCAGCAGTACCCCCAGCAGCACCCCCAGGACCACCCGCAGCAGCGGTACGGCTCGGAGCAGTACCCGTACGGCCAGGGCCCCGCGCAGAACTGAGGCGCCCGCCCTCCGGCGGCCCGGCCTTCCGCGGTCCGCCCTCCGGCGGCCCGGTTCTTCCGGGCCGGGCCTCAGAACCCGCGCGTCCGCTTGGCGGCCCGCCGCCCGCCTGCGGAGCCGCCCGGCAGGCGCAGGAACAGCCGGGAGATCTCCGAACCCAGGTTCACCCCGATCGCGATGGCCATCGCGAGGGCCGCGGCCTTGGTGAGCGACACCAAGCCCTTGTCGACCTCGTTCTGGGCGATGGACAGCAGCCCGAAGTAGGTCGCCGAGCCGGGCAGCAGGGGCCCGATCGCGGCCGTCGTGTACGGCAGCGCGGACGCGAACCGGTAGCGCGAGAGCAACTGCCCGAAGAGACCCACCAGGCCCGCGGCGACGGCCGTGGAGGCCACCGGCGAGAGCCCTCCCGCGTAGTGCATCGCCCCGTACACCGACCAGGCCACGCCCCCGTTGAGAGTCACCGCGAGGACGGTGGACCGTTCCTGCTGGAGCAGGATCGCGAAGGTGAGCGACAGCAGCATGGACGCGGCGATCTGGATCAGCGGCCGCTCGGAGATGTGCAGTCCGGCGTCCGGGTTGAGCTGCGTGCCCAGTTTGACGCCGAAATAGAGCACCAGCAGGACGCCGGAGACGATCCCCACGAAGAGGTACATGACTTCGAGCAGCCGCGCGGACGCCGTGATGTAGAAGCCGGTCAGCCCGTCCTGCACCCCCGCGACGAGCGCCCGCCCCGGCAGCAGCGCGAAGAGCCCACCGGTGATCACCGCGGAGGCGTTCACATCGACGTGCGCCAGAGTGAGCGCGACCCCTATCGCGGCCGGCGGCATCGCGGCCACCGTGAACTGGTAGAACTCCGGCAGCCCGCGTCCCGCGCACAGCCAGGCGAGCCGGTCGCCCAGCATCGCGCCGAGCGCCGCGGCGACGAACACGATCGCGTCACCGCCGACGAGCACGGAGGCGGCTCCGGCGAGGAGCCCGCCGGAGGCTGTCAGCACCCAGCCGGGATACGGGTGCCGGTTGCGCCGGATCTCCGCGAGGCGCCCGTAGGCCTCCTCCAGGGAGAACGCGGTCTCCGGGTCGCTCAGGTCGTCGACGAGCCGGTAGACGGCCGCCAGGCGCGTGTAGTCGGTGCCCCGGCGGCGCACGGTCCGTGACGCCGTCACCGGGTCGTCCACCAGGGACGGCTGGTGCGAGATCGACAGCAGGGTGAAGGTGACGTTCGGCTCGCAGCGGTCAAGACCGTAGGAGCGGCAGACCGCGAACATCGCCGTCTCCACGTCCTCGGCGCCCTCACCGCCCGCCAGCAGCAGTTCGCCGATGCGCAGGGTCAGGTCGAGGACGCGCGGGACGGCGGGCCCCGAGTCGTCCTCCTTGTGCACGGGTTCGGGCGCGGGCCGCTCGGTCACCGGCATGCGCAGCATCGTGCGCATACGGTCCTGCCACGGCGCGTCCTTGGTCAGGCTGACCAGGGGGATGCCGGTCGCCGGGGTGAAGGCGGGCGGGGCGTGCTTGGCGCTGTAGGTGCGCGGCGTGCTGAATGCCGAGCCCTCCTGCTCCGGCCCGTGCGGCTGCGGGGCGTCGAGACCCACGGGCAGCGCGAACTCCGATGTCGTCGACGATTCCTCGTCGGCCGCCGCCGGTCCCGGCGCCGCCACACCCGCGGGCGGGCTGAAAGCGCTCCTCGCCTCGTCCGACTGCGGCTTGCGGTCTTCCGCTTCCGGGTCCGCCACCAACTCCAGCCTCGCCTTTCGCGTGAGTGTGGTTCTCCTTCTTGCCTTCCGTATGCCTCAGTATGCGTACGGACGCACGAACGGGCCGAGAGACCCCCATGGGGATCACGCGGCCCGTTCGGAAGAGGGGGAGGTCATCGACCGCCCACGGGGAGGTCAGTGACCGCCCTGGTCCTTGAAGCGCTTGTAGGAACGCTCGACCTCGGCCTCGGCCTCGGTGCGGCCGACCCAGTCGGCGCCCTCGACGGACTTGCCGGGCTCCAGGTCCTTGTAGACCTCGAAGAAGTGCTGGATCTCCAGGCGGTCGAACTCCGACACGTGGTGGATGTCGCGCAGGTGCTCCACACGCGGGTCGTGCGCCGGGACGCACAGCAGCTTGTCGTCGCCGCCGGCCTCGTCCGTCATACGGAACATGCCGATCGTGCGGCACTGGATGAGGCAACCGGGGAAGGTCGGCTCGTCCAGGATGACCAGGGCGTCCAGCGGGTCGCCGTCCTCGCCGAGAGTGTTCTCGACGAAGCCGTAGTCGGCCGGGTAGCTGGTCGAGGTGAAGAGTCGACGGTCCAGACGGATCCGACCGGTCTCGTGGTCCACCTCGTACTTGTTCCGTGAACCCTTCGGAATCTCGATCGTGACGTCGAACTCCACCGGTGGCTCCTCCATGATCAGCACATAGTTCTGGTGGTTAAGTGTCCCTCACGCAGGTGGGTGATCGCGAAAGGGGCTGGTGGTCGTGCCAGAGCTGAGGGCTTGGCGGGCTGCGAGACCGCATGTGGTGCGGGTCGCGCGGACGGTGAAACCGCATGTGGCGCGGGTCACCCGAGCCATGCGGCCGCGTGCCGTGCGGTTGACGACACCGCAGCTCACAGCCGTCGCGGCCACCGTGGGCCTGGCCCTGGCGGCCGGGGCGGCGGCCGTGGCCGGCCCCTGGGACTCCACCGGCCAGCGTACGGCCGAGCGGGACTGGGCCGCATCGCGGGCGCCCGAGGGTGGCGCAGATCACGCACGTACATCCCGTACGCCCCGAACGTCACCCCGGCCCGCCCCCAGCGCCGCCTCCGTGCTGGCCGGACTCGGCGGCTCGGCGAGTGCCGTGCCCGCGCCCGCCGAGAAGGCACTCGCGAACGTCCTCGACCCGCTGCTGGCCAACCCCGTCCTCGGCGCGGTGCGCACCGCCGTCGTGGTCGACGTGGCGACCGGCAGGCGGCTCTACGGCAAGGGCGCCGACCAGGTCCAGACGCCGGCCTCCACGACGAAGATCGCCACCGCGGTCGCCGCCCTCACGGCGTCGGGGCCCGACCACCGCATCCAGACGCGTACGGTCCTGGAGCCCGACACCAAGGAGGTCGTGCTCGTCGGCGGCGGCGACCCGACGCTGACCGCCCGCAAGCCCGCGGACGGCTGGGCGGACCTGAGCACCCTCGCCGCGGAGACGGCCACCGCCCTGAAGGCCCGTCACATGGACCACGTGACGCTCTCCTACGACACCTCGCTGTACTCCGGCCCCGGTCTTCACCCCATCGGAGTCAACGAGAACATCGCGAAGGTCACCGCCCTGATGGCCGACGAGGGCCGCCTGGACGACACGACCAGCGGGCCGGCCGGGCGCGCCCTCGACCCGGCGGCGGCCGCCGCGCGCACGTTCGCGGACCTGCTCCACGACCACGGCATCACCACGACGGCGCCCGGCCCCTCGAAGGCGACGAGCCGCTCCGAGGCCCTCGCCTCCGTCTCCTCGCCGCCGCTGTCCGCCCTGGTCGAGCGGATGCTGACCAACAGTGACAACGACATCGCGGAGGCCCTCGCCCGCCAGGTCGCCCTCGCCACCGGTGAGGAACCCAGCTTCGGCGGCGACGCGAAGGCGATCCGCGCCCAGCTGCAGAAGCTCGGACTCCCGCTGTCCGGGGCGCAGTTCGCGGACGGCAGCGGCCTGAACCGTGCCGACAAGCTCTCCGCGGACCTGCTCACCGCCCTGCTGGCCAAGGCCGGCGACCCGGCCCACCCCGAACTCCGTTCGGTCCTCACCGGCCTGCCCGTCGCCGGGTTCACCGGCACCCTCAGCACCCGTTACGCGCACGCCCCCACCGCCACCGGTGTCGTCCGCGCCAAGACCGGCACCCTGACCGGCGTCAACACCCTCGCCGGCACCGTCGTCGACAAGGACGGCCGCCTGCTGGCCTTCGCCTTCCTGACCTCCGACGCCGCCCACCCCCCGAACCCCCTGGACGCGCGGGCCGCGTTGGACCACACGGCGACGGCACTGGTGGCGTGCGGCTGCCGCTAGACACCCCCTGACCGTCCCCGAACGGAGACCTCCGGCCCCTCCCGTCCCGTGGGCACCAGAAGCACCCATCAGCCCCTCGATCGGGGCGCATCCGGCGCCGTACCCCTCACCGCAGCCGGACCCGCTCACGTACGGTTGACGCATGACGAGCATCGGTGGTGCTGCATCTACTGGGATGGTCGACTGGAATCTCGCGGTGGCGACCGCGACCCGGCTCGTGCGGCCGGGCCCCGAGGTGAGCCGCGACGAGGCCAGGGCCATCGTCGCCGAGCTGCGCCGGCACGCGAAGGCCTCGGAGGAGCACGTCCGGGGCTTTACCCGTATGGGTGACGACGTCCTCCACGACACCCCCGTCCTCGTCGTCGACCGCCCCGGCTGGGTCCGGGCGAACGTCGCCGGGTTCCGGGAGATCCTCAAGCCCCTTCTGGACAAGATGCAGGAACGGCGCGGGAGCACCCCGGGCGGAGCCGTCCTCGGCGCCGTCGGCGGCAAGGTCACCGGCGTCGAGCTGGGCATGCTGCTGTCGTTCCTGTCGTCGAGGGTCCTCGGGCAGTACGAGACGTTCGCGCCCGCGACCAGGGACCTGCCCGCCGGGGCGCCCACCGGCTCGGGCAACGGCGGCGGCAGGCTCCTGCTGGTGGCCCCGAACATCGTGCACGTGGAGCGCGAACTCGACGTCCAGCCCCACGACTTCCGCCTGTGGGTGTGCCTCCACGAGGAGACGCACCGGACCCAGTTCACGGCCGTGCCCTGGCTGCGCGACCACCTGGAGGGTGAAATCCAGTCGTTCTTGGCGGAGACCGAGGTCGACCCCATGACGGTCCTGGAGCGCATCAGGGAGGCCGCCCAGTCGCTCTCCGGTTCCCGCCCCGACAGCGAGGAGGACGACGGCGGACGTTCCCTCGTGGAAATCGTGCAGACGCCCGCACAGCGCGAGATCCTCGGCCGGCTCACCGCGGTGATGTCCCTCCTGGAGGGGCACGCCGACTTCGTGATGGACGGCGTCGGGCCCGCCGTGGTCCCCTCCGTCGCCGAGATCCGCGAGAAATTCCAGCAGCGCCGCGCCAAGGGCGCCTCCCGCCTCGACCTGGCCCTGCGCAAACTGCTCGGCCTGGACGCCAAGCTCAGGCAGTACAGGGACGGCGAGCGGTTCGTACGGGCGGTCGTCGGCGAGGTCGGCATGGACGGCTTCAACCGTGTGTGGACGTCTCCGAACACTCTCCCGACCAAGGCGGAGATCGCCAAACCGGCGGACTGGGTCGCGCGGGTGCACCGCAAGACGGAGTCGTGAACCCTACGGGACGGTCGTGAAACGAATCCGGCCGATGGCAGTCAAACGCTCCTGCTATCACCCGTCCGAGGGACCGTGGAGCATGGGTAGGCGTGCAATGCTCGGGGAACGCCCCGGTTCTGTCACCATCGACACACTCTGAGTGACCGATCCCGGGCTAACCCCCCGAAAACTTCATGAAGGGAACCGGACATGGGTCCCCATCCTGCGGTCGCGGCGATACGCCTGGCGGTCCGCCGCGTACTCCACGACATCCTCACCGAGCAACCGTCCACCCCCGACACCCGGCGTACGCCCGCACGCGGTGCCGCGCGCCCCTGCGCGCCCGACGCGGAGCGCGTCCCCGCCCCCGGAACGCGGCGCAGCATGACCGCGCACCCACTGGCCCCGCACGACCAGCCCCCCGCGAGCTCCCGGCCCCGACCGGGCGAGGACGGGTCCCCGACACCACTCGTGCTCGTCGCCTGCTCCGGCGGCGCCGACTCCATGGCGCTCGCCTCCGCACTCGCCTTCGAAGCCCCCAAACTCGGCATCCGCGCCGGTGGCATCACCGTCGACCACGGTCTGCAGCCCGGCTCCGACCTGCGCGCCGACGACGTCGTGCTGCGCCTCACCGAGCTGGGGCTCGCCCCGGCCGAGTCCATCGCCGTCACCGTCGGCCGCGACGGAGGCCCAGAGGCCGCCGCCCGCGACGCCCGGTACGCCGCCCTGGACTCCGCCGCCGAGCGCCACGGCGCCTGCGCGATCCTTCTCGGCCACACCCGTGACGACCAGGCGGAGACCGTCCTGCTCGGCCTCGCCCGCGGCTCAGGCATCCGCTCGTTGTCCGGAATGGCCGCGGTCTCGGGGGCCGACGGCCGTTACCGCCGTCCCTTCCTGTACCTGGACCGGCAGACTGCCCGCAAGGCGTGCATGGTCCAGTCGCTGCCCGTCTGGGACGACCCGCACAACGCCGATCCGGCCTACACCCGCTCCCGGCTCCGCCACGAGGGCCTGCCCGCCCTGGAGAAGGCGCTCGGCAAAGGGGTCGTCGAGGCACTCGCCCGGACGGCCCAGCTCTCCCGGGACGATGCCGACGCCCTCGACGCGTGGGCCAGCCAGGCGGAGGCGTCCGTACGTGACGCGGCCGGCCTCCTGGAGTGCGCCAAGCTCTACGCCCTGCCGCCCGCCGTGCGCCGCCGGATCCTGCGCCGCGCGGCCATCGAGGCGGGCGCTCCGGCCGGTTCGCTGTTCGCCCGCCACATCGAGGAAATCGACCGGCTGATCACCGGATGGCGCGGTCAGGGGGCCATCAATCTCCCGGGCAAAGTCGTCGCTCAGCGCCAGGGTGGCAGACTGGTGATTCGGCAAGGCTGAAACCGGACCCTGCACCGGGGCCGCTCGCGCGGCTCCCCGGGACCCCTTCACCCGGGTCGCGGGCGGTCCGAGCGGCCGCGCGGGTGAGCCGAAGGGGACCGCCGCCAGTGACACGGGCGCCCCGCAGGTGAACGAGCCCAAAAAAGTGGGACGGACGACCGAAAGTGATGCGGGTGGACGCGAAAGACATGGGCACCGACCTCAAGTCGGTGCTCATCACCAAGGAAGAGATCGACGCGAAGCTGGTCGAGCTGGCCGCGAAGATCGACGCGGAGTACGCGGGCAAGGACCTGCTGATCGTCGGAGTGCTCAAGGGCGCGGTGATGGTCATGGCGGACCTCGCGCGTGCGCTGTCCACCCCCGTCACGATGGACTGGATGGCCGTGTCGTCGTACGGCGCGGGCACCCAGTCCTCCGGCGTGGTGCGGATCCTCAAGGACCTGGACACCGACATCAAGGGCAAGCACGTCCTGATCGTCGAGGACATCATCGACTCCGGGCTGACCCTGTCCTGGCTGATCTCCAACCTCGGCTCCCGCGAGCCCGCCTCGCTCAAGGTGTGCACGCTGCTGCGCAAGCCGGACGCGGCCAAGGTCGCGATCGACGTGGAGTGGGTCGGCTTCGACATCCCGAACGAGTTCGTCATCGGGTACGGCCTGGACTATGCCGAGAAGTACCGCAACCTCCCGTTCGTCGGTACGCTCGCGCCTCATGTCTACGGCGGCTGAACGCACTCCTCCTGAGGGCGGCTCAGTCCTTCCAAGACGTTCGGGAACCCCAGCGGGTTTCGCGCCGTTGGAGCATGCGTGGACGGGATTGCCAGCAGTCCCCTGCGGCTTCGGGTGACAATGCTGGGGTACCGTCCGAAGAACAGTCTTTATCAAACTCACTATGGCAGGAGGGACGGGGCGACATCGCTCCGTATGGATGGACGTGAAGCGATACTTCCGTGGGCCGGTCATGTGGATCGTGCTGGCCGTCCTTGCCGTGGTCGTGTTGATGCAGGTCGTCGGTTCGTCCGGCGGCTACAAGACGGTGGACACCGGCCAGGTCGTCCGGGCGATCAACGACAACAAGGCCCAGTCAGCCAAGATCACCACTGGCGACGAGCAGGTCATCAAGGTCTCGCTGAAGGACGGCGAGAAGGTTGACGGCAGCTCGAAGATCCAGGCGAGCTACATCGGCGACCAGGGCGTTGCCCTCGCCAACACACTGCAGGAGAAGTACCAGGACAAGCAGATCCCGGACGGCTACACCGTTTCGCCGTCCAAGCAGAACCCCTTCGTGGGCATCCTGCTTTCTCTGCTTCCCTTCGTCCTCATCGTCGTCGTCTTCCTGTTCCTGATGAACCAGATGCAGGGCGGCGGCTCCCGGGTCATGAACTTCGGGAAGTCCAAGGCGAAGCTCATCACCAAGGACACCCCGAAGACGACGTTCTCGGACGTCGCGGGTTCGGACGAGGCCGTCGAGGAGCTCCAGGAGATCAAGGAGTTCCTCCAGGAGCCGGCGAAGTTCCAGGCCGTCGGCGCGAAGATCCCCAAGGGTGTCCTGCTGTACGGGCCTCCTGGTACGGGCAAGACGCTTCTCGCACGCGCCGTCGCGGGCGAAGCGGGCGTTCCCTTCTACTCGATCTCGGGTTCCGACTTCGTCGAGATGTTCGTCGGTGTCGGTGCCTCCCGAGTCCGTGACCTGTTCGAGCAGGCCAAGGCGAACGCTCCGGCGATCGTCTTCGTCGACGAGATCGACGCGGTCGGCCGCCACCGCGGCGCCGGCCTCGGCGGTGGTCACGACGAGCGCGAGCAGACCCTCAACCAGCTGCTCGTCGAGATGGACGGCTTCGACGTGAAGGGCGGCGTCATCCTGATCGCCGCCACGAACCGGCCCGACATCCTCGACCCGGCCCTCCTGCGCCCCGGCCGCTTCGACCGCCAGATCGCGGTCGACCGCCCGGACATGCAGGGCCGTCTGGAGATCCTCAAGGTTCACCAGAAGGGCAAGCCGGTCGCTCCGGACGTCGACCTGTCCGCGGTGTCGCGTCGGACCCCCGGCTTCACGGGCGCCGACCTGGCGAACGTGCTGAACGAGGCGGCGCTGCTCACCGCGCGCAGCAACCAGAAGCTGATCGACAACTCCATGCTGGACGAGGCGATCGACCGCGTGGTCGCGGGCCCGCAGAAGCGGACCCGGATCATGTCGGACAAGGAGAAGAAGATCACCGCGTACCACGAGGGCGGCCACGCCCTGGTCGCGGCGGCTTCTCCGAACTCCGACCCGGTCCACAAGATCACGATCCTGTCGCGCGGCCGTGCCCTCGGCTACACGATGGTCCTGCCGGACGAGGACAAGTACTCCACCACGCGCAACGAGATGCTGGACCAGCTCGCGTACATGCTGGGCGGCCGCGCGGCCGAGGAGCTCGTCTTCCACGACCCGACCACCGGTGCCGCGAACGACATCGAGAAGGCCACGGCCACCGCTCGCGCGATGGTCACGCAGTACGGCATGACCGAGCGTCTCGGCGCGATCAAGTTCGGCGGCGACAACACCGAGCCCTTCCTGGGCCGGGAGATGTCGCACCCGCGCGACTACTCGGAAGAGGTCGCCGCGCTCGTCGACGAAGAGGTCAAGAAGCTCATCGAGAACGCGCATAACGAGGCCTGGGAAATCCTGGTCGAGAACCGCGACGTACTCGACGCGCTGGTGCTCCAGCTGCTGGAGAAGGAGACGCTGAGCAAGGAGCAGATCGCCGAGGTCTTCGCTCCCATCGTCAAGCGCCCGGCCCGCCCCGCGTGGACCGGCTCCTCCCGTCGCACGCCGTCCACCCGCCCGCCGGTGCTCTCCCCCAAGGAGCTGTCACTGACGAACGGGGCGAACGGCTCGGCGGCGGCCATCGCCACCGCGACGGAGTCCGTCCCGGCGACGGAGGCGGCCCCGGAGGACCGCACCGAGAGCTGACATCGGTCGGCTCCCGGCGGCCTCACCAGGCCCGGAATGGATGCCGCGCCCCCCAGGTTCTAGCCTGGGGGGCGCGGTATTTTCGTGTGCCCGCACCTTTTGGACGCGTCGAGGCACGCACAAGGATCCACAGGAACGAGGACCACATGACCGACCCCGTGACGCTGGACGGCGAGGGCGTGATCGGCGAGTTCGACGAGAAGCGTGCCGAGAACGCCGTACGAGAGCTCCTGATCGCGGTCGGCGAGGACCCGGACCGCGAGGGCCTGAGGGAGACGCCGGGGCGGGTGGCGCGGGCGTACAGGGAGATATTCGCGGGCCTGTGGCAGCAGCCGGAGGACGTGCTGACGACGACGTTCGACCTGGGCCACGACGAGATGGTCCTGGTGAAGGACATCGAGGTGTTCAGCACGTGTGAACATCACCTGGTCCCCTTCAGGGGGGTCGCGCACGTCGGCTACATCCCGGCCACCAGCGGCAAGATCACCGGCCTGTCCAAGCTGGCCCGCCTCGTCGACGTCTACGCCCGGCGCCCCCAGGTGCAGGAGCGGCTGACGACGCAGATCGCCGACTCCCTGATGGAGATCCTGGAACCGCGCGGGGTCATCGTGGTCGTCGAGTGCGAGCACATGTGCATGTCCATGCGCGGCATCCGCAAGCCGGGCGCCAAGACCATCACGTCGGCGGTGCGCGGACAGCTGCGCGACGCCGCGACGCGCAACGAGGCGATGAGCCTCATCATGGCCCGCTAGGAACGGACCAGCTAGGAGCGGGCCCGGAACGGGCCCGGAACGGACGCCGATGTGGGCGGTCGGTCTCAGACCTGTGGGGGCGGCCGCGGGCTATGCCACCGGAGCGGCCCCGCCGTGGTGTTCGTCGTCGTCCTCCGGGAGCTTGCAGACGCGCTCCAGGAAGAAGGCGGCCGCTATCACGCCGATTCCGGCGATGACGGAGAGGCCGGCGTAGATGGCCTGGTCGCGGCGGGCGGGGACCTCCAGTGATTCCAGGAGGAAGACGCCGGTGCCGCCGTACATGCCCGCCACCAGCGCGGCCACCAGGGCGCTCGCCTGGCCGAAGACGACCGCGCGGGCGGCCATCAGCGGATCGACGCCCTTGGCGCCGGGACGGCGCTCGCGCTGCGCCTTGAGGCGGGCGCGCAGCGACAGGGCCGTCGCGAGGAGGACGATCGCGATCAGGGCGAGGACGATGGGGGCGGCCAACGGGACCCGGGGCAGCGTGCCCACCGCGTTCCACAGGCGGGCGCCCGCCCATGACAGCACTCCGGCCACCACGAACACGGCGGCCAGTGTCCTGATACGCAGCTCTTTCACGATGCCCCTTCGGTAGCCCGCCTGCGGCCGGCCCCGTGTCGGGCCGGCCTGTGGTCGTCTTGACCTTAACGACTACTCGGGCAGCCGGAGTTCCAGGTCGGTGCGGGCCGCGACGCCGTCCCGGGTGAGCGCGGCGAGGAGCTGGTCCACGGGGCCGTGGCCGGGGAGCTGGGCCTCGGGATCCACGTCGTGCCAGGGGGCGAGGACGAAGGCCCGCTCGTGGGCCCGCGGGTGAGGGAGGGTCAGCACCGGGTCGTCGGAGACGACATCGGCGTACGCCACGATGTCCACGTCGATCGTGCGCGGGCCCCAGCGCTCGTCCCGGACCCGGTGGAAGGCCTCCTCGACCGCGTGGGCCCGCTCCAGGAGCGAGGACGGGGGGAGGGTGGTCCTGAGCACCACCACCGCGTTGAAGTACGAGGGCTGGCTGCCCGGTTCCACGCCCCAAGGCTCCGTCTCGTAGACGGGGGAGACGGCTTTGACCCGGACGCCCGGGGTGTCCTCCAGGGCGTCGATGGCGCCCTGGAGGGTCTCCAGACGGTTGCCCAGGTTCGAGCCGAGGGAGATCACCGCGCGCCGGGGGTTCTGCAGGGTCGTGTCGGCGGCGTCCACCCGCTCGACCACGGAGGCGGGCACCGGCTGGACGGTCGGGTCGCTGTGACCCTCGGTGAAGGACGCGGTCATGCTCGGCTCCGGATGATCGTGACGGTCACGTCGTCGAAGGGGACCGTGATGGGTGCGTCCGGTTTGTGGACGCAGACCTCGACCTCCTGGACCGCGTCGTGCTTGAGACACGTCTGGGCGATGCGCTCGGCGAGCGTCTCGATGAGGTCGACCGGCTCGCCCTCGACCACGGCGACGACCTCTTCCGCCACGATGCCGTAGTGCACGGTCTTCGCCAGGTCGTCGTCGGCCGCGGCCGGCCGGGTGTCCAGGCCCAGCGTCAGGTCCACGATGAAGGTCTGGCCCTCCTCGCGCTCCTTCTGGAAGACGCCGTGGTGCCCGCGGGCCTTGAGGCCGCGCAGCGCGACACGATCCACGCGAATCACTCCTGCAATTGTCGGTGACGGCCGTCATGCGCCGAGTGCGGTCGGCGCACCGGCCTCGAACGAATCTACCTGCGGGCACTGACAACGCTCGCCCACGGGGACGGGCGCCCCGGTGAAGGCCACGAGGCTTCACCGGGCGTTTCCCCTGGGGAACGCCGCGGCTCACGGGTTGGTAGCCGCCCCTACCCCGGGTCGGCGATTCCAATCGCCTGTTGGTCCCTGCGGGCCGCACACCACTCAACCGGCGGTGTCCTCGTCCTCTTCCTCCCCGGACTCGGCCAGCACCGGCGAGGCGTGATGGGACCAGAGTTTCCAGCCGACGGCGGTACGGCGGAACACGTTCGTGGCGACGACCAGCTGGCCGACGAGCGGGCCGAGCTCGTCGCTGTCGTCGGGGGCGGGGCCGCCGCTGAGGATGTTCTCGGTGCAGGTGACCAGGGCCGTGTCACCGGAGACGGAGACGCGCACGTCGGTGAGGAAGAACTGGATGTACTCCGTGTTCGCCATGATCAGCGCGTACGAGCGGAGCACCTCGCCGCGGCCGTTGAGGACGGGCCAGCCGGGGTGGACGCAGGAGACGACCGCGCCCTCGCCCTCGAAGTCGTCGTCGGACGTGTCCAGCGGGGCCAGCCACAGCGAGGACAGTTCCTCGAAGTCACCCCGCTCCATGGCCTCGTAGAACGCCGTGTTGGCGAGTTCGACCTGTTCGACGTCGGTACGCGGTGTGCTCACCGGGCTCCCTCTGCGGCCGGACCGCCGACGGCACCCGGTGCTCCGCCGGTCCGGGCATCCCCGCCGGTCCGGGCGCCCTCGACGGCGCGGGCGACCCGTACCGCGTCG
This sequence comes from Streptomyces sp. NPDC002742, assembly GCF_042888885.1. Classification (NCBI taxonomy): domain Bacteria; kingdom Bacillati; phylum Actinomycetota; class Actinomycetes; order Kitasatosporales; family Streptomycetaceae; genus Streptomyces; species Streptomyces sp. NPDC002742. The sequence continues at coordinate 66,046 of NZ_JBIAQF010000019.1, read as the reverse complement.
GCGGTGGCCCGCACCTCGTGCACGCGGACCGCCCAGGCGCCCTGCTGGGCGGCGATCGCCGAGACGGCGGCGGTGGCGGCGTCGCGCTCGCGCGCGGGAGGCGGGGCGCCCTCGGGGCCGGCCAGGACGCGGCCGAGGAAACGCTTGCGGGAGGCGGCGACCAGCAGGGGGTGGCCGAGGGCACGGAGGCGGTCGAGGTGGGCCAGGAGGGCCAGGTCGTGCTCGGGGTCCTTGGAGAAGCCGAGCCCGGGGTCGACGACCACCCGGTCGGGGGCGATGCCGCCCGCCAGAACGGCCTCCACGCGCGCGTGCAGTTCTTCGAAGACCTCGCGGACCACGTCCTCGTACGTGCCCTGGACGTTCCCGCCCGCCAGGAAGCCGCGCCAGTGCATGACAACGAAGGGGGCGCCCGCGGCCGCGACGGCCGGGATCATCGCCGGGTCGGCGAGGCCACCGCTGACGTCGTTGACAAGGGCGGCGCCCGCGGCGAGGGACTGCTCGGCGACGGAGGCGCGCATGGTGTCCACGGAGACGGTGACGCCTTCGGAGGCGAGGCCGCGGACGACGGGGATGACGCGCTTGAGCTCCTCCGTCTCGTCGACGCGGGTGGCCCCGGGACGGGTGGACTCACCGCCCACGTCCACGAGGTCGGCGCCCTCGGCGACCAGGCCGAGGCCGTGTTTGACCGCGGCCGTCGTGTCGAACCAGCGGCCGCCGTCGGAGAAGGAATCGGGGGTGACGTTCACGACCCCCATGACCGCGCAGCGGTCCCACGTCGGCAGTCCCGCGACTCGGCCGCGCCCGCGCTCAATACTCATACGTCCAGCCTAGGCCTCCTGCGGGAGGCATCATGGCCCGCTGCCGGTCTCCGTGGCTCCCGGTGCGCGGGCGCGGATCCCTCCCGCCGGCGCCTCACGCCGGTGCCTTCGGCCGCTCGCGGCCCGTTTCCCGTCCGTAGTCGGCAGCCCGCAGTCCGTAGTCCACGAGCAGCCGGCAGCCCGCCTCCATCGCTCGGCCTGCCGGCCCGCCTCCATCGCTCGGCCCGCCGGCTACACGGCCCTCACGCTCCGCTCCGCCACACCGTGCGCGCAGGGACGCGGGACCTGCGTGCGGCGGCGCAGTATCCGGGGCAGGGCGAGGTTCACGAAGCCCTCGGCCTGCATGGCGGCGAGGCCGATGCGGGGGAGGTCGCGGGAGGCGGCGTAGACGACGAAGCGCGGCTCCCAGCGCGGGTTGAACTTGGCGTTGAACTTGTAGAGCGACTCGATCTGGAACCAGCGGGACAGGAAGACCAGCAGTCCGCGCCAGGCGCGCAGCACGGGCCCGGCGCCGATCTTCTCGCCGCGGGCGAGCGCCGCGCGGAACATCGCGAAGTTGAGCGAGATCCGTTCGATGCCGAGGCGGGGCGACGCCTGGAGCGCCGCCACGATGAGGAGTTCGTTCATACCCGGGTCGGCCGCGCGGTCGCGCCGCATGAGATCGAGCGACACGCCGTCCGTGCCCCAAGGGACGAAGTGCAGGACGGCCTTCAGGTCGCCGTACGGGCCGGGCCGGTCGTCGGCCTTGTGGGCCGTGGCGATCAGACAGTCGCTGTCGGACGGGTCGCCGATACGGCCGAGCGCCATGGAGAAACCGCGCTCGGTGTCGGTGCCGCGCCAGTCCTCCGCGGCTCGCCGTATCCGGTCCAGTTCTCCTTCGCCGAGGTCACGGACACGCCGTACCCGGGTCTCGTAGCCAGCGCGCTCGATGCGCTTGACCATCTGGCGCACGTTCCGCATGGCGCGCCCGGAGAGGGAGAAATCCGCGACATCCACCACCGCCTCGTCCCCCAGTTCGAGGGCGTCGAGGCCGGTTTCGCGGGTCCACACCTCGCCGCCCGTCTCGGAGCAGCCCATGACGGCGGGCGTCCAGGAGTGCGCCCTGGCCTCGTCCATGAAGCGCTCGATCGCGCCGGGCCAGGCCTCCACGTCGCCGATGGGGTCACCGCTGGCGAGCATCACCCCGGAGACGACCCGGTAGGTGACCGCCGCCTTGCCGCTGGGAGAGAAGACGACCGCTTTGTCGCGGCGGAGCGCGAAGTGGCCGAGGGAGTCGCGGCCGCCGTGTTTGTCCAGGAGGACGCGCAGCCGGGCCTCGTCGTCCTCCGTGAGGCGGGCGGCGGGGTGTTCGGGCCGGAAAGCGAGATAGATGGTGGTGACGGCGGTGAGCCAGCCGAGCGCGCCGAGGGAGAAGGCGACGGTCCAGGAGGTGGGACCGGCGTAGTCCACCGGGCCTTCGAAGCCGACCAGGCCGTACAGGACGTGGCTGATGCGGTCGGCCAGGCTCGGGTCGCCGATCATGCGGTCGTCGTGGACGCTGACGATGACGAGTCCGAGGACGAGGGAACCGGCGCCCATGAGAACGAAGTTGGCCAGCGCGCGCCAGCGGCTGCGCGGATCGGGCAGCGCCTCGAACTCGTCGCGGTTGCGCAGCAGCGGTGCGAGCAGAGCGGCCGAGATGACCACGCCGATCACCGAGTGGCGGTACGCGAACTGCGCGACGGCACCCGCCGGGAGCAGTGCGACCGCGGCGCGCCAAGCCCGGCGTTTGCGGCGGCGCAGCCCATGGGCGAGCAGCAGCAGGAGCACCCCGGCGCTCAGCGACAGCGCCGCGGCGAAGGGGCCGAAGGCGCCGGGCAGCACCTCGGCCAGGGCGTGCATACGGCTGTGACGGAAGCGCGGGAAGACGCCCGCGGCGATGTCCAGGAGACCTACGAGCGTGCAGGCCCTGGCGACCAGGGCGGGGACGACCTCCGGGCTCGGACCGCGGAGTATGCGCCGCGTTCGGCCTGTTCGGTCTGGAACCCCACCCGACAATTCCCCATCTACCCTGACAGACATCGCATCCCGTAGTTCTGCGAGAGACCTTGATTCCGGTGCCATTCCGGCATCCGGCGACATTGCGCCCTCTAGGACGGTGTCTTGGGGAGACAGGTTCACTCCCTTCCGGAAAGCCGGTTCAAAAGGCAAGGAAAGTCCAGGGCAAGGCCTCGCCAAATGGGCGGGACGGACCCGGACGGAAAGCGCAGGCGGAACTTCCCATGGGTCTCACAAGCAACAAGGTGCTGGCATTGGTGGTCCTGCTCGCCGTGCTGCTGTTCATCGGCACGGTGTGGTGGTGGCCGCGGCTCGCCCGGCACACCTGGTGGTCCGTCAGCGGACGTGTGGGGCTGCTCCTCGCCACCCAGGTGATGTTGTTCGCCTCGATCGGACTGTCCGTCAACCAGGCGTTCGGGTTCTATGCCAGCTGGGCGGACCTCCTGGGCCGGGAGAAGGGTGAGGGTGTGGTCGTCGACCACAACGGAGCGGGCGGTCCGGGCGGCGACCCGCTCCAAGTGGTGGACACCGAGCAGGTGTCCGTCTCGGGCGGGACCCGGCCGCAGACCGGCGGCCAGATCCAGAAGATCGACATCGTCGGCCGTACGACCCGTATCGCCACAACGGCGTACGTCTACCTGCCGCCGGAGTACTTCCAGCCGCAGTACCGCACCCATAGGTTCCCGGCCGTCACCGTGCTGACCGGCTATCCGGGCACCGCCAAGGCGCTCATCACGGCCCTGCACGTCCCGCAGTCGGCGAATCGTCTGGTCAAGAGCGGCAAGGGCCAGCCGATGATCCTGGTCATGCTGCGGTCGACCGTCGCTCCCCCGAGGGACACCGAGTGCGTGGACGTCCCCGGTGGTCCGCAGACCGAGTCCTTCTTCGCCAAGGACCTCCCCGACGCCGTGTCGGCCCACTACAGGGTGGGCGGGAAGCCCGGGAGCTGGGGCGTCATCGGCGATTCGACGGGCGGATACTGCGCGCTGAAGCTCGCCGTCCACCACCCCGGGGTGTACGCGGCCGGCGCCGGTCTTTCGCCGTACTACAAGGCGCCGATCGACCGTACGACGGGCGACCTCTTCCACGGAGACAAGGCATTGCGCAATGCCGCCGACCTGCGCTGGTACCTGAAGAACAAGCCCGCGCCCGACACCTCGCTCCTCGTCACGAGCAGCAAGGTGGGAGAAGCCAACTACCGGTCGACACTGGGTTTCATAGACCTGGTGAAGTCCAGGGAACCCACGAGGATCTCGTCGATCATCCTCGACAGCGGGGGCCACAACTTCAATACGTGGCGGCGGGAGATCCCGGGGACGCTGCAGTGGATCAGCGGACGGCTGAGCGACGGCTGACGGGTCCCGCGCCGAACCGCGCGGCGCCGGGGTCGCGCGGCGCCGCACGGCACCGGGTTCGCGCCGCGCCGTGCCGGGTCGTGTCGCGCCGAACCGCGCCGCGCCGGGATCGTGTCCCGCCGTCCGATGCCGTCCGATGCCGTCTGAAGCCGTCTGAAGCCGCCCGAAGCCGTGCGGTGCCGTGCGGTGCCGGGGTGGTCGTCCCGTGTCGGGCAGTGCCGTGCCGAGCGGACGAATTAGGGTGCTCGGTACGGAGAAAGGCCGCCTCTCGGGGAAAGGCCGCGCCTCAATGATTCCGATTCGGTGAACTCCCGGAGCCGGCGGAATTGATCGAGGAGCGGGCGTCACCGGGGGCGTGACGGGCCTTGTGGGACAAGCGGTGTGCCCCGCGGGCGCCTGGTACAGGACAAAGCCTCCGGGGTGACTGTGTTTTTACCGTGCGGGGCACCAAGATTCGCCTACGCGCGGTAAGTTTCTGGCCATGCCACGTGGACGCCACCGCCATTCCCCGCCCTTGCACAGGGTGCTGCCTCCTTCGGCGATCGCCGGCGTGTCGCTCGTCTGCGCCGTAGGGCCCTGGCTGTTCACGGATGCGTTCGCGCTCCGTGTCCTGGCCGCGGCTGCCGCGGTGACGGCGGTCGCCGGCGCGGTCGTCATGCGCCGCTGGGACACCTCGGCGGGCAAACGCGTCGCCGACCTCACGCGCGCGCGTGCCAGCGACGAGTGGCGTCACGAGGAGCGCGTCGCCGAACTGGAGACCGACCTCGACGAGTCGCGCGAGCTGCGCGTCAAGCTGGAGCAGAAGCTGCGCGCCAAGCGCACCGAGCTGGCCGGCCTGCGCAATGAACACGCGGCACTGCTGCGGCGGTACGCCACGGCCGAGACGGAGCGGGCGACCGCTCTGGAGGGGCGTCGGCAGCTCGCCATAGAGGCGGCGGTGCCGGCACGCGCCCTGCCTGCCGCGAGGACGGCCCCGGACTCGGTGGAGACGCCGGATTCACCCGACGCGCCGGATTCGCCGGACGTGACGGACTCCACCGATGCGACGGACTCCACCGATGCGCCGGATTCGCCGGACGTGACGGACCCCACCGACGCGCCGGATTCGCCGGACGCGCCCGAGGCGGTCGAGACGTCCGAGGAACCTGACGGGCCGGAACAGTCCGGAGAGCCGGGGGAGCCCGAAGGCGTGGTCTCCGCGTCCGGGAGCGGGATGGATGCCATCGAGGCCTTCATGGCGCCCGACGACGACACGGCTCCCCTGGACGCGGACGCGGTGGCGGACTCGGAGGTGCCGGTGGAGGCCGGCCCCGAGACCGACGAGTCTCCCGAGGTCTTCTCTCCGGCCGGATCGTCGCTCTTCCTGCGGGCCGGAGCGGCGTTGAGCCGGACAGCGGGCAGTGCTCAGGACACGGAAGGCACGAAGGCGGAAGGCGTCGGGGCCGGGGCGGTCTCGACGTCCGTCGCCCTGGCGCTGCGGGACTCGCACCCCGATGCGGATCCCGCTTCCGACGGCGCGGTTCCGGCCGCCGCCCCCGACGCCGACTCGGCGACGGCCGAGTCCCCGAACACCGTGCCCGCCCGCGGCGAGTCCGCGCTGGACGCGGCCGTCAAGAGGGACGCGGCGGCGAAGAAGCGCGCGGCGACACAGAAGAGCGAGGTCGCGACGAGGGGCGAGGTCGCGACGAAGGGCGTGGTCGCGAAGAGGGAACTGGTCGCGGCGAAGGACTCGGCCGCGAACGGCGAGGCCCCGCAGGGCGCTCCGGCCATCGAGGCGGGTCCGTCCTCGGACTCCGTCGCGGAGGCGGGTGGGGCGCAGGGGAAGCCCGAGGCGGTCGGCGAGCATCAGCGCGCGGCCGCCGAGGCCAAGCCGTCGCAGCCCGCACCGTCCTCGCCCTCGGCGACGTCCCCCCAGGCCGAGGCGGCACAGCCCGCCCGGGCGGCGCATCCCGTCAAGCCTCCCCGGCGGTCAGGACACTTCACCGTGCCGACGGCGGTCGCCGTCGTCCCGCACACGGCGCCGGTGCGACGCCCCTCGGTCGAGGGCGGGTTCGACTTCTTCGGTACGCAGAAGGAGGCGTCGGACGCCGCCGCGATGGAGGCCGTACAGAACGAGGACCTGGCCGATGTGGTCGGTCAGGAGGCGCTCGCTCTGCACAAGGCCGAGGCCGAGTCCGGGTTCAAGCCCGCGAGCGAGGCTTCGCGCGACGCCGGCCGTCAGGTCATCGACCTGACCGCGCACGACGAGACCGAGCACATCAACATGACGGACCTGCGGAGCGCGGTTTCCTGAACCGCCCACCCGCCCACCCGCCCACCCGCCTGCCTGCCGAACCGGCGTAGCGGGGTGAGGGCAGTGGCGCGACGCCACTGCCCTCACCCCGTTTCAAGGGGGCACACCCGCCGCGCCCGTGGGCCCGGCCTCGGTCCGTCCTCCGCTCGGGCCGTACACCTGTCGGTCCGCCTCGGCGCGAACGCGACGCCCGTGCGGGCGCTCAGGCCATCCACCGGTCCGGCCGGGCTTCCCGCCGTCCCGTGCGGGACCGGTCCGCCTGGGCCTGGAGAAGCTCCCTCGCCTCCGCGGCGTTCCGTAGCCGCGCCGTCACCGTCTTGCCGGCGCCGGCGTCGATGTGGACGTCGGCGAGCCCCTTGAAGCGCTCCCACGGCCCCTGTGTCAGCCGTACGCTCTGCGCCTTCGCGTGCGGGACGAGGGAGAGGCTGCGCCGCAGCAGCCCGTGGCGGGCCGCGAACACGGTGTCGGTGACGGCGAGTCCGTACCCGCGCCACCAGAACGGCACGCACCAGCCGGCCCGCCGCGGCGGCCGGTCCAGGGACGCCGGGACGGTCACCCCGGGCAGCACCGCCGCGATCACCGCCTCGGCGACCTCGCGCGGAGCGACGGGTACGAGGACCGAGTTCGACGACCCGGCCACGTCCAGCTCGACACGCACCCACCTGCCCCGCCACAGCAGGGGTTCGACGATGCGTACGGTCTGCACGCGTCCGGGAGGAACCGTCTCGTGGGTACGGTCCAGGAGCCCGTGGTCGATGCGGAGTCCGTCGGGCGACTCGCCCACCGTCCAGTCGTACTCGGCGACGAACCGTCCCACGCTGCTGGCGCCCGCGGCGCCGAGCAGCGGCAGTCCGGTCGCGAGGACCGTCCACGCGCTGTGCGTGGCGAGCCACAGCAGTGTCGGGACGACGAGCGCGGCGACGAGGGAACCCCAGGTGGCGCCGGTGAGCAGCAGCGAGGCGACCAGGACGCCGGGCGGGACGTGCAGCAGCCGGTGGACCGGAGCCTCGCCGACCTCGCGGGCGGACTCGGGAGCGAACCCGGCGGCGCGGGCGAGGAGTTCGGCGCGCAGCAGCCGGGCCTCTCCCTCGCCCAGATACGCCAGTTCGTCCTTCTTGTCCGTCCCGACGACGTCGAGTTTGAGTTTGGCGACGCCCGCGACGCGGGCCAGCAGCGGCTGGGTGATGTCGACGGCCTGGAGCCGTTCGAGCCGGATGTGCGCGGTGCGGCGGAACAACAGGCCGGTGCGGATGCGCAGTTCGGTGTCGGTCACCGCGAAGTGGGTGAACCACCAGCTCATGAAGCCGTAGAGGGCGGCGCCCGGGACGATCACGGCGAGTCCGAGGAGCAGTGCGGTCGTGGTGAGTCCGGTCAGCTGCTTCTGTGCCTGGTCGGGGTCGTGGACGGCCCAGCCGGCGAGTACGGCGAAGGGCGCCCAGGCCCGCCGGAACGGCGTCGCGGGGTGCAACCGCCGCTCGTACAGCGGCTTTTCCGCTACGGAGTCGGCGTCGCCCGGCAGGACCGGCGTACCGGAAGGGCCGCCGGGCACGGCGGAGGTGTGCCCGGCGGGGTCCGGGGTGTCCGTGCTCACAGTCCCGCCGATCGTGCCTCGCCCAGTTCGGTCAGCCGGTCCCGCAACCGCTCGGCCTCGGCCGGGTCGAGACCCGGGATGCGCGCGTCGGTCGCCGCGGCGGCGGTGTGCAGCTGCACACCGGCGAGCCCGAAGTGGCGTTCGAGGGGCCCGGAGGTCACCTCGACCAGCTGCATGCGCCCGTACGGCACCACGGTCTCCTCACGCCACAGCACACCCCGGCTGATCAGCAGGTCGTCCGCGCGTTCGGCGTACTTCCAGGAGCGCCAGTTGCGCCCCAGCATGCGCCAGCCCCACGCGATGAGGGCGAGCGGCAGCAGGGCGAAGGCCGCCCAGCCCGGACCGGCGAACAGGGCGAGGAGCAGTCCGACGGTGACCGCCATGAGTCCCAGCCACACCACCAGCAACAGTCGTCGCATCCGCAGCAGCCCCGGAGGCAGCCCGGTCCACACCGGCTCCGGCGTCATCGCGCTCTCGTCGGTCCGCGTGCTCCCCGTCTCCATGGTGCAAGCGTACGTACGACAGACTGTGTCCATGACTCCTACGACGGAGACCACGGTCGGAATCGGCGGAGCTGCCGAGAGCACCGACATGGTGCTCAACATCGGCCCCCAGCACCCCTCGACCCATGGCGTGCTGCGTCTGCGGCTCGTACTCGACGGCGAGCGCATCCAGCACGCGGAGCCGGTCATCGGCTATATGCACCGCGGCGCGGAAAAGCTCTTCGAGGCGCGCGACTACCGCCAGATCATCATGCTCGCCAACCGCCACGACTGGCTGTCCGCCTTCTCGAACGAGCTGGGTGTCGTCCTGGCCGTGGAGCGGATGCTCGGTATGGAGGTACCCGCGCGCGCGGTGTGGACGCGCACGCTCCTCGCGGAGCTCAACCGCGTCCTCAACCACCTGATGTTCCTCGGCTCCTACCCCCTGGAGCTGGGCGGGATCACCCCGATCTTCTACGCCTTCACGGAGCGCGAGGAACTCCAGCACGTCATGGAGGAGATCTCCGGCGGGCGCATGCACTACATGTTCAACCGGGTCGGTGGCCTCAAGGAGGACCTTCCGGCCGGATGGGCATCGCGCGCGCGTGCCTGCGTCGCCGCGCTGCGCTCGCGAATGGGCGTGTACGACGACCTGGTGCTCGGCAACGAGATCTTCCGGGGGCGCACGCGCGGTGTGGGCGTCCTCACTCCGCAGGCCGTGCACGCGTACGGCGTGAGCGGCCCCATCGCGCGTGCCTCCGGCGTCGACTTCGACCTGCGCCGGGACGAGCCGTACCTCGCGTACGGCGAACTCCAGGACACACTGAAGGTCGTCACGCGCCAGGAGGGCGACTGTCTGGCCCGCTTCGAATGTCTCCTGGAACAGACGCACGTCTCCCTGGACCTCGCGGACGCCTGTCTCGACCGGCTCGCCGAGCTGCCGCCCGGCCCGATCAACCAGCGCCTGCCGAAGGTCCTGAAGGCGCCCGAGGGGCACACGTACGCCTGGACCGAGAACCCTCTCGGCATCAACGGCTACTACCTCGTCAGCAAGGGCGAGAAGACCCCGTACCGGCTGAAGCTGCGCTCCGCCTCGTTCAACAACATCCAGGCGCTCACCGAACTGCTGCCCGGGACGCTGGTCGCGGACATGGTGGCGATCCTGGGGTCACTCTTCTTCGTGGTCGGGGACATCGACAAGTAGGGCATCGCGCAGGAGGTCGTTCTCGGCGTCCGGGCTGTCCGCGGCGGCCGGGGTGTCCCGGAGCCCGTCGGGGAAGCCGATGGGCTGGAGCAGCCAGCCGAAGCCGCCCAGCCCGCCCGGCGCGGTGAGCTCCGCCGCCGCGCCGGCGCCCGCGAGGGCGCGCACATAGGCGGCCGGATCCGTGGACGCCAGCGTGAGCGGGGGACGTGCGCCGCTCACGCCCAGCGCGCGCAGTGCCGCGCGCTGGGTCACCACGCGCCCCCCGGGGAGCGCGCACGCGTCGAGCGCCACATGAGCGGTGATGTCGCACGACCCGTCCGGCACCGGCGCCGTCTCGCGGCCCTCCCGGAAACCGGTGAGCGTCCCGAAGGGCGGCCGTCCGCCCGCGAAGTGCGCGTAGTCGACGGCGACGGCGAGGCCCCGGTCGAGCGCCGACACGGCGGAGGCCCAGGCGAGGTCCCGGGGAAGCCCGATCTCGGCACGGGAGCCCTCGGCGGGCACGAGGGGCTCTTCGGCGGACGTGTGCGCCCCCTGTGGAAGGCGTGCTCCTTGTGGGAGCGTGCGGTCCGGCCGTGCTCCCGGTGCGGGCGTGCGGGCGAGCCGCGCGCCGGCCGGCGGCCACCACCAGTTCCGCAGCCACCGTGCGTCCGCCCCGGTGACGGCCTCACCGAGACGTTCGGCCCCGTCGCCGCGTACGAGGACCAGCCGCGGAACGCCGTCCGGGCCCACCTCGGCGACGTCCACGGGCACGTTGTCCAGCCACTCGTTGGCGAAGAGCAGCCCGGTGATCCCCTTCGGGGGTTCGGCGAGCCACGTGATCCGCCGGTCGAGGCCGGCCGGCCGGTCGGCCCGCTCGACCGCGTAGCCGCGCGCGCGGGAGGCCACGTCGGCGGGAAGGGCGGCGAGAACACCGGTCACCAGCTCGCCGCGGCCGGCCGCCATGTCGACGAAGGCCAGGGTGTCCGGGTGGCCGAGCGCCGCGTCGAGGCGGCACAGCAGCCGTGCCACGGCGCCCGCGAACAGCGGGGACGCGTGCACCGAGGTCCGGAAGTGTCCGGCCGGTCCCTCGGACCTGCGATAGAAGCCGGAGGGGCCGTACAGCGCCTCTTCCGTCGCCTCGCGCCACCCACGCCACTCGCCCTTCGCCGCACGTCTCACGGGGTCAGGCTAAGCGTCCCGGAGCGGGGGGCCTCCACCTTGGGGAGTACGAGGGGCGGTCCCGGATCGATCCTCCGGTTGACCCCTGCACACTGCAGGCTTCCCTACTCTGGGTTACGTGCAGCGCCTCTATGACTTTCTCCGCAGGTACCCGACGTGGGTCGACAGCTTCTGGGCCGTCGCCCTGTTCGGGATCTCCTGCGTGAGCATCACGAATGTCAACGGCGCCGGGGACCAGCAGGGGTCGTCACTCGCCCCGGCGCTCCCGATCGCGGTCGTACTGAGCACGGTCGTCGCGCTGCGCCGCCGCATGCCCGAGAAGATGCTGGTCCTGGCCGTGGCGGCAGGCCTCGCCCAGCTGGTCCTGGACGTCCCGTCGGCGCCCGAGGACTTCGCGATGCTGGTGATCATCTACACCGTCGCCGCGGACGGCGCCCGCTGGGCCTCCCGGTTCGCGCTGATCGGCGGCCTGTGCGCGGGAACGCTCTCACAGCTCCGCTGGCCCGCGACCGAGGCCGGCGGTCTCGGCGGCGTCCTCATAGCGATCTTCCAGACCGTTCCGTTCGCGCTCGCCTGGGTGCTCGGCGACTCGATCCGAACCCGCCGCGCCTACCTCGCGCAGCTGGAGGAGCGCGCCGCCCGGCTGGAGAAGGAGCGCGAGGCGCAGGCCAAGGTGGCGGTCGCCGCCGAGCGCGCCCGGATCGCCCGCGAGCTGCACGACGTCGTCGCGCACAACGTCTCGGTCATGGTGGTTCAGGCCGACGGCGCCGCGTACGTCATGGACACCGCCCCGGACCAGGCCAGGAAGGCGCTGGAGACCATCTCGGGGACCGGCCGGCAGGCCCTCGCCGAGATGCGCCGCCTGCTGGGCGTCCTGCGCACCGGCGAGCACCAGGAAGGCGGCGAGTACGTGCCGCAGCCCGACGTCGAGCAGCTCGACGACCTCATCGAGCAGTGCCGCACCTCCGGCCTCCCCGTCGACTTCAAGGTGGAGGGCACCCCGCGCCCGCTGCCCAGCGGAGTGGAACTCACGGCGTACCGCATCGTGCAGGAGGCGCTCACCAACACCCGCAAGCACGGAGGCCCGAACGCTGGTGCGAGCGTCCGCCTGGTCTACTTCGACGACGGCCTCGGCCTGCTCGTCGAGGACGACGGCAAGGGCGCGCCCCACGAGCTGTACGAGGAGGGCGGCGCCGACGGGCAGGGCCACGGTCTGATCGGTATGCGGGAGCGCGTCGGCATGGTCGGCGGCACCCTCGACGCGGGGCCGCGGCCCGGCGGAGGCTTCCGCATCAGCGCCCTGCTGCCGCTCAAAGCGGCCCACTGACACCTGTACACCCCTGATCCCCTACGAATGATTCCGTACGAAATGATCCGATCCCTGCGATCCGTACGGATGATCCCTACGAAGTGAAAGGACCCCGATGGCGATCCGCGTGATGCTCGTCGACGACCAGGTGCTGCTGCGCACCGGCTTCCGGATGGTGCTCGCCGCCCAGCCGGACATGGAGGTCGTGGCCGAGGCGGGCGACGGCGTCGAGGCCCTGCAGGTACTGAGCGCCACCGAGGTCGACGTGGTGCTGATGGACGTACGCATGCCGAAGCTGGACGGCGTGGAGACCACCCGCCGCATCTGCTCGGACCCGAACCCGCCGAAGGTGCTGATCCTCACCACCTTCGACCTCGACGAGTACGCCTTCTCCGGGCTGAAGGCGGGTGCCTCCGGCTTCATGCTCAAGGACGTGCCCCCGGGCGAGCTGCTCGCGGCCATCAGGTCCGTGCACAGCGGCGACGCCGTGGTCGCGCCGTCCACCACCCGGCGCCTGCTCGACAGGTTCGCGCCGCTGCTACCCAACGCCGGCAAGGAGCCCCAGCACAAGGGGCTGGAGCGGCTCACCGAGCGCGAGCGCGAGGTCATGATCCTTGTCGCGCAGGGCCTGTCCAACGGGGAGATCGCGGCTCGCCTCGTCCTCTCCGAGGCCACCGTGAAGACCCACGTCGGGCGCATTCTCACCAAGCTGGGCCTGCGTGACCGGGTCCAGGTGGTCGTGCTCGCCTACGAGACGGGGCTCGTCCGGGCGGGCGGGCACGGCTGACGCACTCCGGCGCACGGCTGACATCCGGGGCGGGGCGTGACCGGGATGCGGACAGCCCTCAGCGCAGGATGCCCTCCAGGAAATCGCTGCCCAGCCGCGCCACCACACCGACGTCCAGCTGGTGCAGCACATACCGGCCGCGGCGCCGCGTGGTGATCAGACCCGCCTTCTTGAGCACGCCCAGGTGCCGGGATATCTCCGGTGCGGTCATGCCGTGCACCTGTGCCAGCTCGCCGGTGGTGTAGGCGCTGCGCGCCAGATGGCGGCAGATCCGCATCCGGACCGGGTGGGACAGGGCGGTCATCCGCAGGGTGAGCTGCTCCACGGAGGGCGGGGCGGCGAGCTCGGGGGAGCTGACGGGGTAGTGCAGCACCGGCGTCCAGCGGTACCGGTGCAGCACCATCAGGTGCGGGCGGCCGAGGCTGGTGGGGACGAGGAGCAGGCCGCCGTCGGCCGTGACCGTGCTTCCCTCGGTCAGCTTGTCGACGGTGATGATCCGCGCCTTCTCGTCCAGGGACAGGGCGGAGGAGACGGAGGCCAGCGCCTCGGACAGGCCCTTGTGCCGGAGCAGATCCGTCTTGTGGCGGGCCTCCGCGGCCAGCGGGTGGCGCAGCCGGGACCAGGTCTCGGCGAAGAAGGCCTCGTCGCAGTCCTCCAGGAACTGCCGCAGCCAGGCCCGCACGCCCGGCGGGTCCGTCAGCAGCCGCTCGGTGAACCGGGTCTGCTGCGGCCCGCGCGAAGCGGCCAGGTCCACGGCGCGCCGCCGCACCTCGGGGTCGGAGAGGGCGTGCGGCCCCTCGGAGCCGTAGGCCAGCGCGCAGGTGAACTCCAGAGCCGCGTCCACGAACTGCTCGTCCGTGAGCTTGTCCAGCAGGTCCAGGTCCTCGGCGAGCGTCGCGCCCGGCAGGCAGGCCCCGCCCGGGACGCCCGCGCACGGCAGGAACAGGTCCGAGAACGTCGTACGCCACAGGAAGTCCGCCTCGCACATCCGGTCCGCGAGGTGGGGGTCGAGCCGGGCGGTCACCCCCGTCACCCAGCCCTGCAGCCCGGGGTGGTGGCCCGGCTCCGCGAGCGCGTGCAGCGCCATCCCCAGCTCGGCCAGCGGCGACGGCACGACGGCGATCCGCTCCGGCCTCAGCCCGCCGATGTCGATGTGCACGCTCATGTCCCCATGGTGCACCTCGCCACCGACAACGGCCGCCGTCGATTGACGGCGGCCGTCAATCGGAGCGACAGCCGTGGTGATCAGGTGCAACCTGGGACGAACCGGGGCGGTCCGCGCGGGGCCTCGGATCCCATCCCTCGTCCCGAGAGGCGATCGGTCATGAGCATCACGCAGCAGTACCTCCTGGACACCTACCGGGCCTCGCAGCACGGGGAAGCGGCACCTCCGGCACCCGGCAGCCATGACTGGGAGGTCGCGCGGGAGCTGCGCGAGTACCGGCGGTTCCGGGCCGTCGTGGCCGGGCACCCGGCCCACGGCCGGATACGCGGCGCTCTCACCCGGTGGCTGCACGGACAGCACCGGCACCCGGCCGGCTGACCTCCGCGGCCGCCCCCGATCGCCCTCGATCGCCCTCGGTCTCCCCCCTCGGTCTCCCCTGGCGGGCCCGGCGGGCTCCGCGGGCCGTGCAGCAGCCGCGCCGTCGTCCCGGGTGCGCCGCCGCGCCGTGCCGAGCGGGTGTGCCGCCGCGCCGTGCCCGGCGTGTGTGCCGTCGTGACGATCCCGCCCCCGTACCGCTCCGACGAGCCGTCCGGTGACCCCGTGCTACTCGGTGACCCCGCGCTGTCCGGTGATCCCGCCCGGCAGCCGCTCCACGAACGTCCGGACCGCCGCCCTGACGTCGTCCGCCGTCCACTCCAGACCCGGCCCGGCCACCGTGACCTCGGTGTACGAGAGTCCGGGCCCGCCCCGGTTCCAGCCCTGGGCGAAGAGGCCCGTCCCCGTCTCCTCGACGTGGAGCAGTGCCGCGTCCCCGAGGACGTCCGGCTCGTACGGCAGCCAGACCTGGAACTGGTGGGTGTGCGGCTCCTCCGGGTGGACGCGGACCCAGGGGACCCCGCTCTCGGTGAAGCCCTCGCGCAGGGCACCGGCCACCACGCGCGCGTGGGCGACGTATTCCGGCAGCCGGGGCAGTTCGCGCTCCAGGCCGATCAGTGCCGACAGGACGGTCGGGAACTGCTGGATGATCATGCCGCCGTACCGGTGCCGCCAGGTCTTGGCCTCGTCCACGAGTGTCTTCGGCCCCGCGACGGCGGCACCGCCGAAGCCGCCGAGCGACTTGTAGAACGACACGTACACGCTGTCCGCCAGGCCCGCGATCTCGCTCAGGGGGCGGTCGAAGTGCGGGGTGCACTCCCACAGCCTGGCCCCGTCGAAGTGGACCACCGCGTCGCGCTCCCGGGCGGCCCCCACGACCTCGGTCAGCTCCTCCCAGGAGGGCAGGACGAAACCGGCGTCCCTGAGCGGCAGCTCCAGCAGCAGCGCTCCGAACGGCTCGGGGAAGTCCCGTACCTCCTCGGCGGTCGGCATCCGGGGCTCGTTCGTCAGACGGACCGGGCGCAGACCGCTGACCTGGCTGAACGCCTGCCGTTCATGGACTTCGGGGTGATTGAGGGGGTGCAGTGCCACGGTCGCGTCGCCGGTCCGGCCCGCCCAGCAGCGCAGGGCGACCTGCTGGGCCATGGTCCCGGTCGGGAAGAAGGCCGCCGCCTCCATGCCCAGCAGCGCGGCGACCCGCTCCTCCAGAACCTCGACGAGGCCGTCGCCGTACATGTCGACCCGCCCGTCGAGGTCGCACACCTCGCCCGCGGCCTCGCTCAGCCAGGCAAGGCGCTCGCGGAGCGTCTGCTGGTGGCCGGGCCGCCACAGCACCCGCCCGGCCGCCTTCCAGGCGGCGACGCGCCGCTCGAACCGTTCCGCGGAAGACATCGCCGCCGTCTTCTCCCCGGCCTGCTCCGCAGGCTCCGTCCCGCTCCGTGCCGCCGTATCGCTCATCCAAGGATGATGTCCCGATCACGCCCGGCCGGTCACCCGAATTCCCGCGCGCCGGTGACCTGCGGAAATCCCGTTCACACGGTCGGCGCACGTGCTTTTCCCGAGGCTCGCGGAAACCCACAGCCTGTGGACGGCCGAACTGCCCTCGAACCAATCGCGTTAACATGACGAGAAATCGTCCGGTACCCCGAGCGGACTGGAACGGAAGGCCGCCGTCGAGTGAGTACGTTTCCCCAGCCAGAGCCCAAGGACCGCCCCGCGCGGCTGACCGTCGGCGTCGTCGGCGCCGGCCGTGTCGGACCCGCGCTCGCCGCGGCACTCCAGCTCGCCGGTCACCGCCCGGTGGCCGTCTCCGGCGTCTCCGACGCCTCCAGGCGGCGGGCCGCGCAGCTCCTGCCCGACGTGCCGCTGGTGTCCCCGGCGCAGGTCCTGGAGCGCTCCGAGCTCGTGCTGCTGACCGTTCCCGACGACGCCCTCCCCGGGCTCGTCGAAGGGCTCGCCGAGACGGGCGCCGTCCGCCCCGGGCAGCTGCTGGTGCACACCTCCGGACGGTACGGCGCGCGGGTGCTCGACCCGGCCCTCAGGGCGGGCGCGCTGCCGCTCGCCCTGCATCCCGCGATGACGTTCACGGGCACCCCCGTGGACGTCCAGCGGCTCGCCGGATGCTCCTTCGGGGTCACCGCTCCCGAGCAGCTGCGGATGGCGGCCGAGGCCCTGGTGATCGAGATGGGCGGCGAGCCCGAGTGGATCGCCGAGGAGTCCCGGCCGCTCTACCACGCGGCCCTCGCGCTCGGCGCCAACCACCTGGTCACCCTGGTCGCCGAGTCGATGGAACTGCTGCGCACCGCCGGTGTGGAGGCCCCCGACCGGATGCTCGGCCCGCTGCTCGGCGCCGCTCTGGACAACGCGCTCAGGTCCGGCGACGCGGCCCTCACCGGACCCGTCGCGCGCGGGGACGCGGGCACGGTCGCCGCGCACGTCGCCGAGCTGCGCGAGCACGCCCCGGGGACCGTCGCCGGCTACCTGGCGATGGCCCGCGCGACCGCCGACCGCGCGCTCGCCCACGGACTGCTCAAGCCGGAACTCGCCGAGGACCTCCTGGGGGTACTCGCCGACGGGGCGGACGGGACCCAGGGAACCGAGGGAGACGCCCGATGACCACCGCCCTGCTGCGTACCGCCGACGAACTGCACGCGCGTGCCCGCACGGGTCGCCGAGCCGTCGTGATGACCATGGGCGCCCTCCACGAGGGCCACGCCACCTTGATCCGTACCGCGCGCGAGGCCGCGGGCGACGCGGGCGAAGTGGTCGTGACCGTCTTCGTGAACCCCCTCCAGTTCGGCCGGGGCGAGGACCTCGACCGCTACCCGCGCACCCTCGACGCCGACCTGAAGATCGCCGAACAGGCGGGCGCGGACGTGGTGTTCGCCCCCTCCGTGGACGAGGTCTACCCCGGCGGCGAGCCCCAGGTCCGGATCTCCGCGGGCCCGATGGGCGAGCGCCTGGAAGGCTCCGTGCGGCCCGGCCACTTCGACGGCATGCTCACCGTCGTCGCCAAGCTGCTGCACCTCACCCGGCCCGACGTGGCGCTGTTCGGCCAGAAGGACGCCCAGCAGCTGGCCCTGATCCGGCGCATGGCCCGCGACCTGAACTTCGGCGTGGAGATCGCCGGTGTCCCCACCGTGCGCGAGGAGGACGGACTCGCCCTCTCCAGCCGCAACCGCTACCTCTCGGCGGAGGAGCGGCGCACCGCGCTCGCCCTCTCGCAGGCCCTGTTCGCGGGCCGCGACCGGCACGCCGCCCAGGAGGCGCTGCGCGCGCGGGCCCTCGAAGTGCCCGCCACGCGCGCGCGTGCCGAGGCCCTGAGCGCCATAGGCGAGTCGCGGGCCGCGGCCGACGCGCACGCCGTCGCGAAGGCCGTCCCCGGCTGGCCCGGCGGCGTCCGCTCGGCGGCCCGGCTCGTCCTGGAGGAGGCGGCCCGCCTGAAGCCGCCGCTGGTCCTGGACTATCTCGCTCTCGTCGACCCCGACGACTTCACGGAGATCCCGGACGACTTCACCGGCGAGGCGGTCCTCGCCGTCGCCGCCCGGGTCGGGACGACCCGGCTGATCGACAACATCCCCCTCACCTTCGGAGCCGCCTCGTGACCGGCAATGGCACAGGTTCAGACACAGCCAAGGGCACCGGCATACGACTGCACGCGCCCGCCCCCGGCTGGTCCCTCACCGCGGACGTCGTGATCGTCGGATCCGGCGTCGCCGGTCTCACCGCGGCCCTGCGCTGCGAGGCGGCCGGGCTGAGGACCGTCGTCGTCACCAAGGCACGGCTGGACGACGGCTCCACGCGCTGGGCGCAGGGCGGCGTCGCCGCCGCCCTCGGTGACGGCGACACCCCCGAGCAGCACCTCGACGACACCCTGGTCGCGGGCGCGGGCCTGTGCGACGAGGAGGCCGTACGCATCCTCGTCACCGAGGGCCCCGACGCGGTCCGCCGGCTCATCGCGACCGGCGCGCACTTCGACGAGTCCTCCGAGGGCGGACTCGAACTCACCCGCGAGGGCGGCCACCACCGCCGCCGCATCGTGCACGCCGGTGGCGACGCGACCGGCGCCGAGATCTCCCGGGCCCTCGTCGAGGCGGTCCGCGCGCGGGGCCTGCGCACGGTCGAGAACGCGCTCGTCCTCGACCTCCTCACGGACGCCGAGGGCCGCACCGCGGGCGTGACCCTGCACGTCATGGGAGAGGGCCAGCACGACGGTGTGGGCGCCGTGCACGCCCCCGCCGTGGTCCTCGCGACCGGCGGCATGGGCCAGGTCTACTCCGCGACCACCAACCCGTCCGTCTCCACGGGCGACGGCGTGGCCCTCGCCCTGCGCGCGGGCGCCGAGATCTCCGACCTCGAGTTCGTGCAGTTCCACCCGACCGTGCTGTTCCTCGGACCGGACGCGGAGGGCCAGCAGCCGCTGGTCTCCGAGGCGGTACGCGGCGAGGGCGCCCACCTGGTCGACGGTGACGGCGTGCGCTTCATGGTGGGCCAGCACGAACTGGCCGAACTGGCGCCCCGGGACATCGTCGCCAAGGGCATCACGCGCCGGATGCAGGAGCAGGACGCCGAGCACATGTTCCTCGACGCCCGGCACTTCGGCGCCGACATGTGGGAGCACCGCTTCCCCACGATCCTGGCCGCCTGCCGCGCCAACGGCATCGACCCGGTGACCGAGCCCGTCCCGGTCGCCCCGGCAGCGCACTACGCCTCCGGCGGCGTACGGACCGACGCCCGGGGCCGCACCACGGTCCCCGGCCTGTACGCGTGCGGCGAGGTCGCCTGCACGGGCGTCCACGGCGCCAACCGGCTCGCCTCCAACTCGCTCCTCGAAGGCCTGGTCTACGCCGAGCGGATCGCCGCCGACATCGCGGCGAGCCACGCCGAGGACGGTCTCCACGCGCGTGTGCCCGAACCCGTCCCGCACCCCGAGAAGCCCGCGCACCCGCTGCTCGCCCCCGAGGACCGGTTCGCGATCCAGCGGATCATGACCCTGGGCGCCGGTGTGCTGCGTTCCGCCGAGTCCCTCGCGACCGCGGCCGGCCGGCTCCAGCGGCTGCACACCGACGCGCGGGACGCCCTCGACGAGAACGGCAAGACCTCCGAGCCCGGCGTCGACACCTGGGAGGCCACCAACCTGCTGTGCGTGGCCCGCGTCCTGGTCGCCGCCGCCCTCCAGCGCGAGGAGACCCGGGGCTGCCACTGGCGCGAGGACCACGCCGACCGGGACGACGCCCAGTGGCGCCGCCACATCGTCGTACGGCTGAATCCCGACCGGACGCTCGCGGTCCGGACCACCGATACCGCAGACTTCCCCCCGACATCCCGGCAGCCCCACGCGGCGCCCCAGTCCCGTCCCCAGGAGCAGTGACCGAAGTGAGCACCCACGACCTTCCCCTCGCCCAGAGCGGCGGCTGCGGCGACGGCTGCGGCTGCGGCGCCGACACGGACGAGGCCTACATGGAGTGCGGCCTCGACCCCGCGCTCGCCCAGCTCCTCGCCGACGCCGGTCTCGACCCCCTGGAGGTCGAGGACATCGCGAACGTGGCGATCCAGGAGGACCTCGACCACGGCGTGGACGTGACGACGGTCGCGACCATCCCCGAGGACGCCGTCTCCACGGGCGACTTCACCGCCCGGGACGCGGGCGTCGTCGCGGGCCTGCGGGTCGCCGAGGCCGTCATCTCGGTGATCTGCACCGACGAGTTCGAGGTCGAGCGGCACGTCGAGGACGGCGACCGCGTCGAGGCCGGCCAGAAGCTGCTGACCGTCACCACGCGCACCCGCGACCTGCTGACGGCCGAACGCAGCGCCCTGAACCTCCTGTGCCGCCTGTCCGGCATCGCGACCGCCACGCGTGCGTGGGCGGACGCCCTGGAGGGCACCAAGGCCCGGGTGCGGGACACCCGCAAGACGACGCCGGGCCTGCGCTCCCTGGAGAAGTTCGCGGTGCGCTGCGGCGGCGGCGTCAACCACCGCATGTCGCTCGCCGACGCCGCGCTGGTCAAGGACAACCACGTGGTCGCCGCGGGCGGCGTGGCCGAGGCGTTCAAGGCCGTACGGGAGATGTTCCCGGAGGTCCCGGTCGAGGTCGAGGTCGACACCCTGCACCAGCTGCGCGAGGTCGTGGACGCGGGCGCCGACCTGATCCTGCTGGACAACTTCACGCCCCTGGAGTGCGAGGAGGCGGTGGGCGTCGTCGAGGGCCGGGCCCTCCTGGAGGCGTCCGGGCGGCTCACCCTCGACAACGCCGCCGCGTACGCGCGCACCGGCGTCGACTTCCTGGCCGTGGGCGCGCTCACGCACTCCTCCCCGATCCTCGACATCGGTCTCGACCTGCGAGCGGCGGAGTAACCGCGACCATGCTGCTGACCATCGACGTAGGCAACACCCACACGGTCCTCGGTCTCTTCGACGGCGAGGAGATCGTCGAGCACTGGCGCATCTCCACCGACTCGCGCCGGACCGCCGACGAACTCGCCGTGCTGCTCCAGGGCCTCATGGGCATGCACCCGCTGCTCGGCGAGGAGCTCGGCGACGGCATCGACGGCATCGCGATCTGCGCGACCGTGCCGTCCGTGCTGCACGAGCTGCGCGAGGTGACGCGGCGCTACTACGGCGATGTCCCCGCGGTCCTCGTCGAGCCCGGCGTCAAGACGGGCGTACCGATCCTCACGGACAACCCCAAGGAGGTCGGCGCCGACCGGATCATCAACGCCGTGGCGGCCGTCGAGCTGTACGGGGGACCGGCGATCGTCGTCGACTTCGGAACCGCGACCACGTTCGACGCGGTCAGCGCGCGCGGTGAGTACGTCGGCGGTGTCATCGCCCCCGGCATCGAGATCTCCGTCGAGGCGCTCGGCGTCAGGGGCGCGCAGCTGCGGAAGATCGAGGTGGCCCGGCCGCGTGCGGTGATCGGCAAGAACACCGTCGAGGCGATGCAGTCCGGCATCATCTACGGGTTCGCGGGCCAGGTCGACGGGGTCGTGAACCGGATGGCGCGCGAGCTCGCCGACGATCCCGAGGACGTCACGGTGATCGCCACAGGCGGGCTGGCTCCGATGGTCCTCGGCGAGTCCTCGGTGATCGACGAGCACGAGCCGTGGCTGACACTGATCGGGCTGCGCCTGGTCTACGAGCGGAACGTGTCCCGCAGCTAGGGCAGCAGGGCCGACTCCGTGGTCGCGCGGAGTTCGTACAACCTTCTGGTGGGAGCCGGGGTCATGCCGGATGACTTCGGGGACGCCCCGGGGCCCTGGGCCACCAGAGGGAGTTCAGATGGGATCGATTCCGGCACGCGCCGGAAAGGCCGGTGCGGGGTTCGCGCGGCTGGCCGTGTGCGCCCTCGTCGCGGCGACGGTGCTGACGGGCGCGTCGACCGGACCGGCGGCCGCGAACGGGGACGCGGTGAGGGGCGGCGGGCCGGCGGCGGGGGCGTCGGTGCCCGCCGGCACCGACGTCGTGCTGGTGAGCCCGACGGACGTGAGGGCATATCCGTACGACGATCAGAACTCCGAGGGTCTGTACGCGGGCGTGCGCAACAAGGGAACGACGACGGTCGACTCCTACACGCTCACCCTCGACACCACGTCGCTCACGGGTCTCGCCGATGTGACGGGCTGCCCGGAGCAGGCGGACCACATCCTGGTCTGTGCGAGGGGCGAGGACTCGCTCGAGCCCGGCGAGTCCGCTTCGTACAGCCTCGGGCTGCGGCGCGCGAAGGGCGCGGCGGTCGGGGCCTCGGGCGAGATCCGCGTGATCGCCCGGTCGCACGGGGTCCGGCTCACGACCCGGACGATCAAGGTGACGGTTCCCGACGCGGGCATGGTTCTCGACCGGCTGGAGCGCACGCCCGCCAGCGAGAAGGTGAAGCCGGGAACCTCCTTGAAGGTGATGAGCGGGTTCACGAACTACGGTGCCACTCCGCAGGAGAGCGTGGGTTTTTCCGTCCGGTACGAAGGCCTGACGCCCGGCCAGGAGTTCAGCAACTGCGAATACCGAACCTGGGACGACTCCACCCATGGGAGCGGTCTGGCGCACTGCGTGGTCAAGGGCCCGGCCGCCGTGAGCGGTTCCTACGATGTGGATCTGGGCTCGATGACGGTCGACTCGGCGGTGCTCTCCGGTGAGCTTGCCGTCCACTACGTGCCTGACATGCGGTTGGCTGGGGAGGACGGCTACCACCGCGGAACCGGCGCCGAGCTGAAGCTGACGCCGCGCCCGGCCTCCGCACCACCGGGTGTGCCGCGGAGCAGCAACGGGGACTACACCCGGTTCTCCGTCGACAACACCGCGGACATCCAGGCCCTGGGGACCACCGTGCGGCAGAGGACGGCCGGGGAGCCGGTGACGGCCACGGTCGGTGTGCGCGACAACGGTCCCGCCGGGATGCGGTCGTGGAACGGCAGCGAGCCGGGCGAGGACCCGCCGTACCAGACGCATGTCTATCTCCCGGCCGGGACGGAGGCCACCACCGTTCCCGAGCAGTGTCACAAGCTCACGGACGAGCACGACGCCGTCTACTACGACTGCGGCATGAGCACCGAGCAGGACTTCTGGATCGAACCGGGCCAGCGGACGTCCTGGACGTTCGGACTGCGCGTGGCCGATCCGGCCGCTTTGAAGCCGGGCCGCGTCGAGGTGCTGTGGAGCGACCCCCACCAGAGCAACAACAGAGCGGCCATCGTTGTCAGCGCCTCGGGCCGGGGTTCTGGCAGTGATGGCGCGGGCGGCACCGAGGGCCCCGGCGATACGCCCAGCGCGCAGGGCTCCGGCGGCACCGGCGTCGACGCCGGGCAGGGGGAGCTGGCCGAGACGGGCATGGACTCGGTGACGTTCGCGGCCGGGGCGTCGGCGCCGGCCCTGCTTCTCGGCGGTGGCCTGTTCCTCGGCCTGCGCCGCCGAGCGTCGCGCTGATTACCGGGGGTTCCGTGGCTTGACCCCTGTCGGGCCCGCCGTGCGGACCTCATGGGTCCGCACGGTCGGCCGGTGCGGCGCCACAAGGACGAACGTGTCCCGCGGTCAGGGCAGGGCGATCGGCTCCGTGTTCGTATGAAGTTCATACAACCTTCTGGTGGGGTTAAGGGTCTTGGCGGGTGACTTCGGGGGTGTCCCGGGGCCCCGCACCACTAGAGGGAGCTCAGATGGGATCGATTCCGGCGCGTGCCGGAACGGCCGGCACGGGGTGGGCCCGGTCGGCCGTGTGCGCCATCGTCGCGGCGACGGCCCTGACGGGCGTGTCCACCGGCTCGGCGGCGGGGGCGCCCGCGCCGGCGGGCACCCGCGTGGTGGTGGACGCTCCGGCGACCGCGCAGGCTCTTCCGTACAAGGCTTCTTTTGGCGGACTGACGGACCTGTTCGTGGCCAACAGGGGGTCGACGATGGTCGACTCGTACAAGCTCACCGTCGATGCCACGTCGCTCAAGGGCGTCGCCGACGTGGCGGCGTGCGGGAAGGCGGCGGCACTCGTCACGGTCTGCGCTTCCAACGGGAATCTCCCGCCTAATGTGTCCGCGCCGCACTCGATCGTGCTGCGGCGCGCGAAGGGCGCGACGGTCGGTGCCTCGGGCGAGATCCACATCACCGTCGAGTCGAAGGGCGTCGAGCTCGCATCGAAGACGGTCAAGGTGACGGTTCCCGAAGCCGAACTGGTCCTGGACCGGCTGGAGCGCACGCCCGCCGGCGAGAAGGTGAAGCCGGCAACCTCCATGAAGCTCACGAGCGGGTTCACGAACTACAGCTCCACCGCGAAGGGAACGGACTTCCTCATGAGGTGGGGGGGCCTGACGCCCGATCAAGAATTCAGCAACTGCGAGTACTCGACCTCCCACGGCACCGCGCACGGCGGCGGCACGGCCCTGTGCGAGTTCGAGGGCCCGTTCGGCGTCGACGGCTCGTACGACCTGGACCTGGGATCGATGACGGTCGACACCGCTGTGCTGGAAGGGGAGTTCCATGCTTCGTACGGGGCGAAGTACTTCCGGTGGGAGGAGGGCGAGACACACCACCGCGGCACCGGCCCCGAGCTGAAGCCGACCCCCCGACCCGCCTCGGCGCCCCCGGGCGATCCGCAGGACGTCGAGGGGGTCACGCAGTTCAGGGTCGACAACACCGCGGACCTCCAGGCCGTGGGGGCCACGGTGCGGCAGAAGAAGGCCGGGGACCCGGTGAAGTTCACGGTGGGCGTACGCAACAACGGTCCCGCCGGGATGGCTGCCTGGAACGGCAGTGAGCCGGGCGAGGACGCGGCCTACGAGACCCGCGTCCACATCCCGGCCGGGACGAAGGTGGTCACCACCCCCAAGGCCTGCATCGAGTTCACGAACCACGGCGTCCTCGACTACTACCTGTGCAACGAGGACGTCCACGACGGCTGGATCGACTCGGGCCAGTACACGACGTGGGACTTCGACCTGCGCGTCGTCGATCCCGCCAAGCTGAAGCCGGGCCGGATCACGGTGGATTCGCTGTCGATCGATCCCGACAAGACCAACAACACCGCGGCGATCGTCGTCCAGGTCCCGGGCAACGCCTCGGGCACGGGTGGTACGAGCAGCGGCTCGGGCGGTTCGGCGGGCTCCGGCGGCACATCCGGAGGCAACGGCAACGGCGGCACGGGCGGCAACGGTACCGCCACGGCGACGGGCGGTACCGGGAGCGGCAGCATGGCCGAGACGGGCGCGGGCTCCTCGGTGACGTTCGCGGCCGGGGCGTCGGCGCTGGCCCTGCTTCTCGGCGGCGGCCTGTTCCTCGGCCTGCGCCGCCGAGCGGCACGCTGAGCGGCGGGGGCCCGTGAGGTGACCCCCGCCCCCGCCGGGCCCGCCATGCGGACCTCCATGGTCCGAATGGCGGGCCCGTGCCGCGCCACAAGAAGTACATTCGTCTGATTCTTCGCATTCGGTGCGTATCGTCACTTTCATGCCCACGCCATACGGATCCCACGGCGGCATGGCGTTCGGCGCGGAGGAGCTGCGTGTGCTCCGACGTGCCCTCGCCCTCGCCCTGCACCCCAGCCCCGTCTCGGCCGAGGACGTCCAGGACTGCCTCCGCCTCGCCGAGTCGGTCGACGAGGCGGCCCGCGAGGGAGCCAGGCTCCGGGCCTTCCTGCTGGACGACCTCGCCCGCTACCGGGCCGCACTGCCGGGCACCGCCGCCGGCTATCTGCTCCTCCTGGAGGAGGTGCTCGCCCGCGGGTACCGGCCGAACCCGGACGACCTCGCGGCGCTCCGCGCGCTGCGCGGCAACCCCGCCGCGGCAGCCCTCCTGGACCGCTGCCGGGTCCTCGCCGAGCAGGACGTGCGCGCCAGGCTCGCGGGTCGCGTGGTCGCCTCGGTCCCGTCGTCCCGCACCCGGCTGCTGGCCCTGCCCGGCGGCCGCGCCGCCGACGAGCCCGCCAAGAAGTCCGAGCCGAAACCGCAGTCCCGGCCACCGGCCGGGACGCCGCGTCCCGAGCGGCCGATCCCCACCCCGGGCGAGGTCTTCCCGCCGAGGCGCAGGCCCGGACCGCCTCCGGCGAACCCGCCGCAGCAACTCGCGGCGGGCTAGCTACTCTGGAGCCATGGACTACGTCTCCGCGCTCGTGCCCCCCGTAGTGATGGCCGTGTTCTTCATCGGGCTCATCGTGACGATCGTGAAGAGTCAGGGCGGGGCCAACAAGGCCAAGGAGGACGGCGTCGTCGACGCCGCCCTCGCCCGCGTGGACGCCGCCCAGCAGGCTTCGGCCCCCAAGGACGCCGGGGCCTGAGCCCCGGGCGGCCTCGCGCGCGGTTCCTCCGGGCGCCCCTCGGTCATGGCCGTCCCGCAACGAACCGCGTTGTCAGGGCGTACGACTTGGACGTTTCATACGTTCTTCGAGTCGTACGCCCTTTTTGTCGACCATCTCCCACTATTGTTCTGAACTGTGCCTCGCCCATTGGGAGAACTCGAAGACGCGGTCATGACGCGGGTGTGGAAGTGGAACCGCCCGGTGACCGTTCGGGAAGTCCTGGAAGACCTTCAACAGGAACGGTCCATCGCGTACACCACGGTGATGACCGTTTTGGACAATCTCCATCAGAAGGGCTGGGTCCGCCGTGAGGCGGAAGGCCGGGCCTATCGATATGAGGCCGTCTCCACGCGCGCCGCCTACTCGGCGGCCCTGATGAACGACGCCTGGTCGCAGAGCGACAACCCGGCGGCAGCTCTCGTCGCCTTCTTCGGGATGATGAGCGAGGAACAGCGGGTCGCCCTCAGGGATGCCGTACGCATGGTGCAAGGGCCCGAACCGCAAGCCTCCGAAGCCGCCGAAAGGCCACCGGTGCCCGAGCCCTCCGAGGAGAACCCCGCCGCCGACGGGGGCGCCTCCGGGCGATAGCGTCCGCTCATGCCAGCAGAGCGTCCCGCGGAGGTTCCGGCAGAGCTTCCGGCACAGCATCCCGAAGTCACCGCGAAAACCGTCACCGTCCGGCGGGCCAGGACAGGCGATGTCGCGGCCGTACGCGGACTCCTCGACGCGAACGTGCGCCGCCGTATCCTGCTCGACAAACCCACGGTCACGCTTTACGAGGACATCCAGGAGTTCTGGGTCGCGGAACGCGGCGCCGGCTCAAGTGCCGAGGTGGTCGGCTGCGGCGCCCTGCACGTGATGTGGGAAGACCTCGCGGAAGTCCGCACTCTCGCGGTGAACCCCGCGGTCAAGGGCCTGGGCGTCGGTCATCAGTTGCTGGAGAAGTTGCTGGAGACCGCTCGCTGGCTCGGCGTTCGACGGGTTTTCTGTCTGACCTTCGAAGTCGGCTTCTTCGCGAAGCACGGCTTCGTGGAGATCGGCGAGACTCCCGTCGACACAGATGTGTACGCCGAGCTCCTGCGTTCCTATGACGAGGGCGTGGCAGAGTTCCTCGGTCTCGAACGAGTGAAACCGAACACCTTGGGCAACAGTCGGATGCTTCTGCATCTGTGATCGCGGCCGGCTATTCCGGCGGAGTGCGTTGCCCGCGTTCCCTATGTCCGAAACGCGCACGTTTCCGGGCGGGCGGTGTCCAGTGAGTCTCTGCCAGGGGTTTGTGTTTTTCCAGCAAAAGCGGTTTGCTTTCCGACGTAGTGCAGTACTGCATATAACAAGGGACGGCGAAACGGCGGATGCCGCGGGTCCTCCTTGCCCTGAAGTTATCGATGAAAGGAAATCCGGTGGCACAGAAGGTTCAGGTCCTTCTTGTCGACGACCTCGACGGTGGCGAGGCGGACGAGACCGTGACGTTCGCGTTGGACGGCAAGACGTACGAAATCGATCTCACGACCGCCAATGCGGACAAGCTCCGTGGCCTTCTTGAGCCCTACACGAAGGGTGGCCGTCGTACCGGAGGCCGTGCCTCGGGTGGACGCGGAAAGGCCCGCGCCGCTTCCGGTGGCAGCCAGGACACCGCGCTGATCCGCGCCTGGGCCAAGGAGAACGGCTACGAGGTCAACGACCGCGGCCGCGTTCCCGCGACCATTCGCGAGGAATACGAGAAGGCCAACGGCTGAGCGCACGCTCTCCGCAGCCTTACCCGGTGGCATTGTGTGGCCATCGTCTGCACCAGTCGTACGAGATCGGGGGCGCCCCCAACGCCCCCGCCGACGCCCCCGCCGCCCAGCGCCGACAGCGTCGGCAACGCCGGTTCCACCTCGCGGCCGGGCTCCGGGGGTCGCAGCCAGCGGGCGGCCCCTCGCGGGCCCCTCTGCGTTTTCGGACCGGCCGCGAGCCGGTCCGCGGGACGGGCTCGCGGGTGGCCTTCGGGCCGGTCCTCGGGCAGGTCCCCGAATCCGGCCGGCCGCGGAGGACGGGGACCCGGTGACACCGGAGCCCCGAAGTCCGGCGCCACGGAGGCGGCTCCACGGTCCCGCTCCGGCTCCGGCTCCACGGTCCCGCGCTCCGGCGCCACCGGGACGCCGGGATCCGGCGGCGGGGGAGCCTCGATGCTTCCGTCCGCGCCGATCGCCGTGAGATCCAGCGCGAGAGAGCCCCACTCCAGCCAGTCGAGCAGCCCCGGCAGTTCCTCCGCGCTCCCCGCGGCCACCAGCAGCCGCATCCGGTCCCCCTGCAGTGCCACCGGAGAAACGGGCGCCAGATGCCGCAGCGCCGCGAATCCCGCCTCCGCCGGTACCTCCAGGACGTCGAAGCGCAGCCCGGTGACGAGCCGTACCGGCGATCCGGGCACTGCCGTCCATCCCAGTTCGTTCTCGTACCACTGATGCACCGGATCGACCGGATCACCGGGACCGAACGGCCGACGAGGGACAGGGACGGTGGGAACCATGCAAGGAGCAACCGCCACAAGAGCCCCGGAGTTACGCTGGGTGTTTGCGGGACCGCACAGAGTTCCGGGAAAAGGGGCGTGCGGGAGCGTTCCGCCGGGCATGGATGTTCGCCCGTAGCGGAGGGAACCGGTGCGCGCGGCATGGAGTGTCCGTGCGTGCGGGTAAGACATCCCTAGTGGGAGGGGCGACACGTAGGGCTCGGGCATCTCACGTTCGCCATCGGCGTACAGCGGGAGAGGGTATCTGCCTGGCCTGCGGGAACATCGTCTCGCACCATCAGGTTGGAGCAGATGTCGGCGTTCGGGGTCAGGAGGCCAAGGACGGTGTCGGCAGTTGGAATGAGCGGTCCCCGCTTGCGGGACTAAGCTGCGGAAGGACAGGGAGGGGAGCGTCCCCTTACTGCCTGACCGCTCTGAGGAGCGATTAACGATGTTCGAGAGGTTCACCGACCGCGCGCGGCGGGTTGTCGTCCTGGCTCAGGAAGAAGCCCGGATGCTCAACCACAACTACATCGGCACCGAGCACATCCTCCTGGGCCTGATCCACGAGGGTGAGGGTGTCGCCGCTAAGGCCCTGGAGAGCCTCGGGATTTCGCTCGAGGCGGTCCGCCAGCAGGTGGAGGAGATCATCGGGCAGGGCCAGCAGGCCCCCTCCGGCCACATCCCCTTCACCCCCCGTGCCAAGAAGGTCCTGGAGCTGTCGCTCCGCGAGGCCCTTCAGCTGGGCCACAACTACATCGGCACGGAGCACATCCTGCTCGGCCTGATCCGTGAGGGCGAGGGCGTCGCCGCCCAGGTCCTGGTCAAGCTGGGCGCAGACCTCAACCGGGTGCGGCAGCAGGTGATCCAGCTGCTCTCCGGTTACCAGGGCAAGGAGACCGCCACCGCCGGTGGTCCTGCCGAGGGCACCCCCTCCACGTCCCTGGTCCTCGACCAGTTCGGCCGGAACCTCACCCAGGCCGCTCGTGAGTCCAAGCTCGACCCGGTCATCGGGCGCGAGAAGGAGATCGAGCGGGTCATGCAGGTGCTGTCCCGCCGTACGAAGAACAACCCGGTGCTGATCGGTGAGCCCGGCGTCGGCAAGACCGCCGTCGTCGAGGGCCTGGCCCAGGCCATCGTCAAGGGCGAGGTGCCCGAGACCCTCAAGGACAAGCACCTCTACACCCTCGACCTCGGCGCGCTGGTCGCCGGCTCCCGCTACCGCGGTGACTTCGAGGAGCGCCTGAAGAAGGTCCTCAAGGAGATCCGCACCCGCGGCGACATCATCCTGTTCATCGACGAGCTCCACACGCTGGTCGGTGCGGGTGCCGCCGAGGGCGCCATCGACGCCGCTTCGATCCTGAAGCCGATGCTGGCCCGCGGTGAGCTCCAGACCATCGGTGCGACCACGCTGGACGAGTACCGCAAGCACCTCGAGAAGGACGCGGCCCTCGAGCGCCGCTTCCAGCCGATCCAGGTGGCGGAGCCTTCCCTCCCCCACACGATCGAGATCCTCAAGGGTCTGCGCGACCGGTACGAGGCCCACCACCGCGTGTCCATCACGGACGAGGCCCTGGTGCAGGCGGCGACGCTCGCCGACCGGTACATCTCGGACCGCTTCCTCCCCGACAAGGCGATCGACCTGATCGACGAGGCGGGCTCCCGGATGCGCATCCGCCGGATGACCGCACCGCCGGACCTCCGTGAGTTCGACGAGAAGATCGCGGGCGTGCGCCGCGACAAGGAGTCGGCCATCGACTCCCAGGACTTCGAGAAGGCGGCCTCTCTCCGCGACAAGGAGAAGCAGCTGCTGGCGGCGAAGGCCAAGCGCGAGAAGGAGTGGAAGGCCGGCGACATGGACGTCGTGGCCGAGGTCGACGGCGAGCTGATCGCCGAGGTCCTGGCCACCGCCACCGGCATCCCGGTCTTCAAGCTGACCGAGGAGGAGTCCTCGCGTCTGCTGCGCATGGAGGACGAGCTCCACAAGCGGGTCATCGGCCAGAAGGACGCCATCAAGGCGCTCTCGCAGGCGATCCGCCGTACGCGAGCGGGTCTGAAGGACCCGAAGCGTCCAGGTGGTTCCTTCATCTTCGCCGGACCCTCGGGTGTCGGTAAGACGGAGCTGTCGAAGACCCTCGCGGAGTTCCTCTTCGGTGACGAGGACGCGCTGATCTCCCTCGACATGTCGGAGTTCAGCGAGAAGCACACGGTCTCGCGTCTCTTCGGTTCGCCCCCCGGCTACGTGGGCTACGAAGAGGGCGGCCAGCTGACCGAGAAGGTCCGCCGCAAGCCGTTCTCCGTCGTCCTCTTCGACGAGGTCGAGAAGGCCCACCCGGACATCTTCAACTCGCTGCTGCAGATCCTGGAGGACGGTCGTCTGACCGACTCCCAGGGCCGGGTCGTGGACTTCAAGAACACGGTCATCATCATGACGACCAACCTCGGTACCCGGGACATCTCCAAGGGGTTCAACCTCGGCTTCGCGGCCGTGGGCGACGTCAAGTCCAACTACGACCGGATGAAGGCCAAGGTCAACGAGGAGCTGAAGCAGCACTTCCGCCCCGAGTTCCTGAACCGTGTCGACGACACGGTGGTCTTCCACCAGCTCACCGAGGAAGACATCATCCAGATCGTCGACCTCATGATCGCCAAGGTCGACGAGCGTCTGAAGGACCGGGACATGGGCATCGAGCTCAGCCCGACCGCCAAGTCGCTCCTCGCGAAGAAGGGCTACGACCCCGTGCTGGGCGCCCGGCCGCTGCGCCGGACCATCCAGCGCGAGATCGAGGACATTCTCTCCGAGAAGATCCTCTTCGGCGAACTCCGTCCCGGCCACATCGTGGTCGTCGACACCGACGGCGAGGGCGAGGCCAAGGCCTTCACCTTCCGCGGTGAGGAGAAGTCGGCGCTCCCCGACGTCCCGCCGATCGAGCAGGCCGCCGGCGGCGCCGGTCCCAACCTGAGCAAGGAGGCGTGACCTCCGGGTCCGTCTGAAAAGGGGCTGCCCCGGGACTTCGGTCCCGGGGCAGCCCCTTTTTTCGCAGGGGAGGAGCCACAGGTTGAGGAGTCACAGATTTTGGAGGGGAGAAGTCACAGAACGTTGTGGTTCTTGGTCGTCGTGTGTTCGCCGGGCAATTGACGCGTGAGTTGTTCCGGCGCGGTGCCGGTGTCCGAATCGAGGACGAATTTGACCGTCCGCGGATTCGGCAGCACGGTCCGGAGTCCGGAGAGGTCCTCGTTCCCCGTCGGCTTTCTCAGCTCCAGGTGCTCGACGGCCGGCAGCGGTGGCGCCGACACGAGGGATCCCAGGGCGCCCCGATGGATCCGCGGTTCCCTGAGCCCCGCCAGTGCGGCGACCTCGGACCAGTCGGCGCGGGAGAGTTCGCCGGGCACGCGGCTCAGCCACAGGGTGCGCAGGACTGTCAGTGGCTCAGCCCCCGCATCCCGGTGTCGCGCGGTACGTCCAGTCCGAAGGAGAGCACGTCCAGAGGCGAGTTCAGCGGGAGGGTTTCGCTCAGCGACCGGCCCACGAGCCGGTGTCCGACGTTCAGTTCACGCAGCGAGGTCAGCCCGGCCAGACCGCCGGGGGCCGGGGTCCGTCCCGAGGCGGGCATCAGGTACAGCCCCCACAACGGCAGCTCCGCCAAGGGCTGACCGTCGATCCCTGTGCACTGATCGAGGTTGAGCTGCTCCAGTCGCCCCTGGGCGGTCAGGAAGTCAAGGTCCCGCAGCCGGCTGTTGTGGCGCAGCGCGAGCCGGGTCACCTGGTCGGGCGGCAGGCAGGAGCGCAGCTCCGCCGAGTCGATGTCCCCGACGGTCTGCAGCCGGGACCGGCCGCCCAGTTCGCGCAGGGTGCGGAGCTGCGCGGCCGAGTGCGCGGTGAAGTACAGGTCGGCCGGGTCGAGCTGGGTGATGACCTCGGACGCGTAGCGCCCGGTGTCGAACCTGTGCCGTCCCCAGGTGAGCTGGGCCCGTACGGACAGGGCCGGGTGCGAGCGGAAGCGTGCCAGTACGGAGATGGCCGCGTCGGTGCCGATCAGGCAGGCGGTGACCACGATCCCGCGGGCCTCGGCCTCGGTCAGCCCTCCGGTCCGGGCAGCAGCTCCAGGACGAGGGGCCGGCCTCGGCCAGGGCGAGGGGCCGGCCTCGGCCAGGGCGCGGGCCTCCTCGGACGTCCTGGGCGGGATGAGGGCGGCCGCGTCGCCCTCCACAGCGGCCCGCACCTCGGGCGCGAGCTGCGTGGCGTGTTCCAGTGAGGCGGGGGCGAGAAGCCGTACGCGGGTCGCGGACGGCCCGTCGAGCCGCGCCGCAGCGCGGGTCATGGCGCCCGGCAGCTCGGCCCGTTCCCGTGGCCGGGCGTGGGCGACGGCCATCCAGCCGCGTCGAAGGACAGGTCCCGGTCGGGGTTTCCGCCGGCCGCGCGCAGCCGCAGGGCGAGCGCCCGGTGGCCGAGCTCCACCGCCTGGATGTCCGTCATGGTGAGGTCGCCCAGGACGTGCAGGGTGGCCGCGACGGCGTGGACGACGGCCTTTCCTCGTCGGCGGGGAACGGACCCTCGGCGCCGCGCAGCGCCCGGCCGACCAGAGCGCCCGCGAGACCGGCCAGTTCCTTCTCGCCGACGACCCGTTTCTCGCCCTTGAAGGACACGAACGCGGATATGCGGACGGGCTTGTCCACGAGCCCGGCTCCAGGGCCCTGCGCCACGAAGAGCTTCCTGATGAGAGGCCCGGCCACGCTTGAGGCCAGGCGTGTGCCGACGGCTACTGGGCCCACGACGATCCCCCGGGAGAACGTTGGGCCGGAAGGGCAACCGTACGTTCTGACGGCTGATCCGCGCCGCGGAACGCGGTCTCACCACCACTCGCGGCGGTCGTCGGCTCCTCTTGTGCGCCCGGTCACTGATTTCGGGCGGCCGGGGGCGGCCGACAGGGTCCCCAAGACCCTTGAAACCAGGGGCCGGAGCGTAGCCCGCGTCACATTCAGGGGGTCCCGGATCCGGCGGCCCGGTGACAAGGGGCACAGGCGTTTCAGCCGGTACTAGGGCGAGTAGTAGAGACGCCGAAACGGACATAAAGGACCTTTGGTCCGGGGTGGGGAGGACCTGTGGCGCGGCGCCGCGAAGGGCGGGGTGAAGGCATGTTCAGCAAGGGGTGTGCCGCCCCGAAGTGGGGTTAAACCGGGTTTCCCGGGCGAAAGCGACAAGATCCCCTCCTGAATGTCCGAGGTGTCAAGGTTCATCAAGTTTTGCGATGAAGTACTAGTTCGCGTCGTAGATGGAGGGTTTGAGTCGACCTGGGGGCGCGGGTTACCAATGAATGGCCCACTCGGCGGCAGGCACTGCGCCGGAGTGGTTGTTCCAAGTCCTTGTCCCCGGCTCAACGAGGTATTCATGTCGAAGCGCGTCACGTCCCGCAAGTCCCTTACGTCCCTGGTCCGCACTCGGGCGGCCGTTCTGGCCGTCGGCCTGGGCGCCACGGCCGTACTGGGCGCAGGGGTCGCGACCGCCGCCGAAACGGGCGTCAGCACCAGCGCGACCGTCACCGCGGCCAACGCCGTACAGACGCAGGCCGCCGCTCAGGCCAAGGCCGCCGCGGTGAAGAAGGCCGCGGCCGCCAACAAGGCCGCCGTCGCGAAGAAGGCCGTCGCCAAGAAGGCCGCCTCCTGGATCGACCCGGTCGCGAAGTACACCCTGTCCGCCTCCTTCGACCAGGCCGGCGGCATGTGGGCCCACAAGCACTCCGGTCAGGACTTCGCCGTGCCGCAGGGCACCAACGTCATGGCCGCGCACGGCGGCACCGTCGTCAAGGCGGGCGGCAACGGCGCCGGCGACGGTCCGGCGTACGGCAACGCCGTCGTCATCAAGCACGGCAACGGCACGTACTCGCAGTACGCCCACCTGTCGCGCATCGACGTGCACGTCGGTCAGGTCGTCGCCACCGGTCAGCACATAGCCCTGTCCGGCAACACCGGCAACTCCAGTGGCCCGCACCTGCACTTCGAGATCCGCACGACGCCCAACTACGGCTCGGCCATCAACCCCGTCGCGTTCCTGCACGGCATGGGTGTGACTGTCTGACCCACCCGCGCCGGTGACCCGGCGCGGAGCCCCGGCGCGGAATGCCGGAGCAGAGCCCGAGGCGGAGGCCCGGCGTCAGGAAAGCGGCGCTAGGAAACTCCGCCCCCGTGGGCCGCTCCGCCCCCGTGGGCCGCTCCGCCCCCGTGGGCCGCTCCGCCCCCGTGGGCCTGCGTCACCAGATCGATCGCGACCTCCAGGACGGCCTTGCGCTTGTCCTCGGGGTCGCCTTCGACGTCTTTGAGCACGAACATGCCGGCGTGCATCGTGAAGAGCGCGCTGATGCAGCGGACCTGGTCGGTCAGCGGCGACTCGGGCTCCTTGATGATCTCCAGCATGCTGATCATGCGGTCCTTGAAGGTCTCGCCGATGCTCAGCTCGCGTACAGTCGCCTGGTTCTCCTGCATGAAGCGGAAGAGCGGGGACGCGCCGCCGAGGGCGTCGCTGTAGCGGCGCAGCACCTCCTGCTTGGTCTCCAGGCTGTGCGGCTGCTGCCTGCCCCACTCGATCAGCTCGTCGAGCGGCCTCGTCAGATCCTCGAAGAGGCTGATGAGGATCTCTTCCTTGGTCTTGAAGTGGTAGTAGAGCGCCGCTTTGGTGACATCGAGGTGCTCGGCTATCTCGCGCAGCGAGGTCTTCTCGTAGCCCTGCTCGGAGAAGAGTTCGAGGGCCACGTCCTGGATGCGCTGCCGTGTGTCGCCCCGGCGCTGCCGCTTGGTGCCGTCCATCGTGCCGCCCATCCTCGTATTCCTCGCGCTCCCTGAAACTTACCTGTCGACCGGCTGGTAAAACTAGTCATACTTACTTGACGCCCGGCTAGTTACGGGGCTATTTTCCCTGAGTGTAGTCAGCTTGCCGGTCGGCAAGTAAGTAGTCGGACGGCGGCAGAGGTACTAGGGGAGTGGGAAGAACGATGGCGGACAAGACGAAAGCGGCCGAACCGGCCGCGGAGCAGGCCGGGCCAGGGGCCGACGGCCAGCCGGCGGTCGAGGGCGGGAAGCGACAGCGCAGCGTGCGCGTGGTCCTGCTCGCGCTGATGCTCACGATGATGCTGGCCATGCTCGACAACATGATCGTCGGCACGGCCATGCCGACCATCGTGGGTGACCTCGGCGGACTCGAACACCTTTCCTGGGTCGTGACGGCGTACACCCTCGCCACCGCGGCCTCCACCCCGATCTGGGGCAAGGTCGGCGACATGTACGGGCGCAAGGGCGCCTTCATGACCTCGATCGTGATCTTCCTGATCGGCTCCGCGCTCAGCGGCATGGCCCAGAACATGGGTGAGCTGATCGGATTCCGGGCCATTCAGGGTCTCGGCGCCGGCGGTCTCATGGTCGGCGTCATGGCGATCATCGGTGACCTGATCCCGCCCCGTGAGCGCGGCAAGTACCAGGGCATGATGGCCGGCATCATGGCGCTGGCGATGATCGGCGGTCCGCTGATCGGCGGCACCATCACCGACAACTGGGGCTGGCGCTGGTCCTTCTACATCAACCTGCCGCTCGGCGCGATCGCGCTCGCCGCGATCAGCATCGTCCTGCACCTGCCGAAGAAGCGGTCCGAGACGCGCATCGACTACCTCGGCGCCGCGCTGCTCACCGTCGGCATCACCTCCATCGTCCTCGTCACCACCTGGGGCGGCACGGAGTACGCCTGGTCGTCCGCGCGGATCATGGAGCTCATCGGCCTCGGCGTCGCCGCGCTGGTCGGGTTCGTCTTCTGGCAGACCAAGGCCGCCGAGCCGATCGTGCCGCTGCACATCTTCCGCAGCCGCAACTTCACCCTGATGTCGATCATCGGCTTCGTCACCGGCTTCGCCATGTTCGGCGCCACGCTGTTCCTGCCGCTGTACCAGCAGGCGGTGCAGGGCGCGTCCGCGACCAACTCCGGTCTGCTGCTGCTGCCCATGCTGGGCGCGATGCTCGTGACGTCGATGGTCGCCGGGCGGGTCACCACCGCCACCGGCCGCTACAAGATCTTCCCCGTCATCGGCGGCGTGCTGATGGTGATCGGCCTCTACCTGCTGTCGACGATGGACACGGACACCACCCGTTTCATGTCCGGCGTCTACATGGCCGTCCTCGGCCTGGGCATGGGCTGTCTGATGCAGGTCACCATGCTGGTGGCGCAGAACAGCGTGGAGATGAAGGACATGGGCGTCGCGTCCTCCTCCACCACCCTGTTCCGTACGCTCGGCTCGTCGTTCGGTGTCGCCGTCATGGGCGCGCTGTTCAACAACCGCGTCAAGGACGTCATGGCCGAGAAGGCCGGCGCGCTGGGCTCGAAGATCACCGAGCAGTCCCCGCAGCTGGACGCGGCGAGCCTGGCGAAGCTGCCGGCGGCGGCGCGCGAGGCCTACCAGCACGCGGTGTCGGCCGGTACGCACTCGGCCTTCCTGCTGGGCGCGTCGGTGGCCGTGATCGTGATGATCTCGTCGGTCTTCGTCAAGGAGGTCGCCCTCAAGGGAGCGGGAGCGCCCAAGCCCGCCGAGGACGGCGCGCAGGACGAGGCACCCCAGGTCCAGCTCGCCGAGCCGGTCTGACCTGATCGCGGGGCCGGTCCTCGCGACGGCCCCTGAACTCCTCGAAACGAAGGCCCCCGGCGTTGTCCGCCCCGGGGGCCTTCTCCTGTGCCGGGCCTCCTCCCGCACGGACTTCCTCCCGCACGGGTCTGCCCCGGTGCCGGGTCGCTGTCAGTGCCGCGTGCCACCATCGGGAACGTGGACCGAATGCGGCAGCTGCGGCTCGCCAAGGACGTCATCGACCGGGACTGGGCCGAGTCCGGCACCGATCTCGGCGCGCTGGCCGCGCGCGCCGGATATTCGCGGTATCACTTCATACGGGCCTTC
The DNA here is from genome assembly GCF_042888885.1 of Streptomyces sp. NPDC002742. Classification (NCBI taxonomy): domain Bacteria; kingdom Bacillati; phylum Actinomycetota; class Actinomycetes; order Kitasatosporales; family Streptomycetaceae; genus Streptomyces; species Streptomyces sp. NPDC002742. The sequence goes on along the minus strand of NZ_JBIAQF010000019.1, from coordinate 28,296 downwards.
AAGGCGGCGTACGGCGAGACCCCGGGCCAGTATCTGACGCACCGGCGCATCGACCGGGCCGAGGACCTGCTGCGTACCGCGAACCTCTCGGTGACCGAGATCTGTCATCTGGTCGGCTTCAGCAGCCTCGGCACCTTCTCCGCGCGCTTCAAGGCCTGGACCGGGATGACGCCGAGCGAGTACCGGGCGAAACACGTCGGGCGGGGTGCCGCCCTCATACCCGGCTGCTACGCGATGCTCTGGGCCGGCGGCTTCCGGACCGGGCCGGGCGCGGGATCCCGTGAAGGCACCGCTGCGGGAGAGCGCAATTCCGGAGAAGCGCCGTGACGGGGAGGGCGCCTACCGTGGCAGGGCGCGCGCGGCCGACGACGACCCGGCCCGGCCGCGCACACCTCGCGATCCCGCACACCTGGAGCACACCATGATCAAAGGACTCGCCATCTCGACCGTCTGGGTCCTCGACCAGGACCGGGCCAAGGAGTTCTACACCGAGAAGCTCGGGCTCGAACTCCGTACGGACATGACGATGGGCGAGGGCGGCATGCGCTGGCTCACCGTCGGTGCCCCGGATCAGCCCGGGATCGACCTGACCCTCATGGTGCCCGGACCGCCCGCCATGGACCCCGAGTCCGCCGAGATGATGAAGAAGCTGATCGCCAAGGGCATGCTCGGCGCGGGAGTGCTGCGGACCGACGACGTCCAGGGCGACTACAAGAGGCTCAAGGACCGTGGCGTGGAGTTCCTCCAGGAACCGCAGGAGCGTCCCTACGGCACGGAAGCGCTGTTCCGCGATGACTCGGGGAACTGGTTCTCCCTCACCCAGCACCGCTCCGGCGAGCTCGACCTGGACAAGGACTGGAGCTGCTAGGACCGGGACAGTCCCGTCGGTCTGGAGCCGCCGGGACAGTCCCGTCAGGTCTGGAGCCGCCGGGGACGGGGGTGCCGGGTCCGCAGCCGGCAGGACCGGCCCTCGCCGCTACGGCTACTTCCTGGAGGGCGGCAGTATCGGGTAACTCCCCGTGCTCGTCGGCGCGTGCTCCGGCAGCCACAGCACCGCGACCGCGCCCTCGGCGGGTACGTCGTCCGGGGCCCCGCCGGGTCGTACGTTGCGGAAGGTCAGCCGTGCGCCGAGCACCCGTGCCTGGCCCGCGGCGATGGTGAGGCCGAGTCCGTGGCCGTCGCCCGCGCGGTCGGTGCTGCCGGTGCGGAAGCGGCTCGGTCCCTCGGCGAGGAGTTTCTCGGGGAAGCCGGGGCCGTGGTCGCGGACGCGGATGACGCGGCCCTCGACGGTGACCTCGATCGGCGGCCTGCCGTGCCGGGCGGCGTTCGCGAGGAGGTTGAGCAGGACGCGCTCCAGGCGGCGCGGGTCCGTCGTTACCTCCGACTCGTGCACCACACGCACCTCGACGTCCGCGCCCTTGGCGGCCACCCGCCGGGTCACGAACTCGCCGAGCATGATGTCCTGCAGCTCGGCCCGCTCGGAGGCCCCGTCGAGCCGGGCGACCTCCAGGACGTCCTCGACGAGGGTGCGCATGGCCTGCGCCCGGTCCCGTACGAGCTCGGTGGGGCGGCTGGGCGGCAGGAGTTCGGCCGCCGTGAGCAGTCCGGTCACCGGGGTCCGCAGCTCATGGGCGATGTCGGCGGTCACCCGGCGTTCGGCCTCGATGCGCTGCTGGAGCGCGTCGGCCATGGCGTCAACGGCACGTGCGAGATCATCCGTCTCGTCGAGCACGACACCACCGATCGCGTCCCGCACCCGGACGTCCCGCTCGCCCTTGGCGACCCGGTTCGCGGCGGCCGCCGCCTTGCGCAGCCGGCGCGACAGCTGCCCGCCGATGAGCACGCCGAGCGCGCTGCCGCCGAAGACGACCGCGATGGAGCCGATGATCAGCGCCTGGTCGAGGTCCTTCATCACGTCCGCGTTGCGGTCCGTGAACCGCTCGTGCCAGGACAGCACCTGGCCGTTCCTGAGCGGTAGGGCGGCCCAGATGTCCGGCACGCCGTTCGGGCTGTCGGAGACGTAGGTCGCCCGCCGTCCCTCCGAGACCTTCACCATCAGGTCCGCCGGAATGGAGGGATCGTCGATCTTGGCCCCGAACGGCGGCTGTCTGCCGGGCCCGTACATGCGCTCGGCGAGCTGGATGCGTTCGTCCGCCAGGTCGCGCGAGTTGTCCAGCATCGAGACGCGGGCCGCGTTGTGCACGACCAGGCTCAGCGCGATGGCGACCAGCGCGCCGACCAGGGCGATCGCCGTGCTGAGCTTCCAGCGGATGCCCGTACGGATGCTCGTACCCGAATCCGCCCCTCGGTCGATCCCGATGCCGATGCCTCGGCCCCTGCGGGTGTTCCTGCCCAGGATGTCGCCGGTGCCGGGATCTCCGTGGGCGCCGATCCCGGCGCCTGCGCCGCGGTGGGAACCCGCGTTCACGCCACCGCCCGCGTCCGCGGGTCTCCCCGGAACCGGTCCTCGCCCCGGGATCGGTCCCTGCCCGGGAACCGAGGGCTTCCCCGGAGCCGAGCGCTGAAATATCCCCCGCATATCGTGCTCAGGCCTTCAACTTGTAGCCGAAGCCGCGGACCGTCTCGATACGGTCCTGGCCGATCTTCGTACGCAGCCGCTGTACATGGACGTCGACCACCCGGGTGTCCCCGCCCCAGCCGTAGTCCCATACACGTTCGAGCAGCTTGTCGCGGCTCAGGACCGTCCCGGGCGCCGACGAGAACTCCAGGAGCAGCCGCATCTCGGTGGGCGTCAGCGCCACCGGCGTACCGCTCCGCAGCACCTCCATGCCCTCGGTGTCGATCTCCAGATCACCGAAGGCGAGCACCCCGCCGTCCACCGTCGCGGACTCCTCGGCCGTCGCGCCCATGCCGCCGCTCGCGTGCCCGAAGCGGCGCAGCACCGCGCGGATACGGGCGACCAGCACGGCGCCGTCGAAGGGCTTGGTCACATAGTCGTCGGCGCCCGCCTCAAGGCCGAGCACGATGTCGATCGAGTCGGCGCGCGCGGACAGCATGATGACCGGCACGGTCGACTCGTCGCGGATACGGCGGCACAGCGAGACCCCGTCGAGTCCGGGGACCATCACGTCCAGCAGGGCGATGTCGGGACGGTCGGCGCGGAACGCCTCCAGGCCCGAGAGCCCGTCGGGCATGGCCGTGACCGCGAAGCCGTCGCGCTCCAGGGCGAGTTGCGTGGCCTCGCGGATGACGTCGTCGTCCTCGACGAACAGGACGTGGGTCTGCTCTGGCATCCGGCTGTTCCGTCCGCTCTCAGTTCGCGTCGGGGTCGGGCGAACTGGTGCCGCCCACCGCGTTGCTGTAGTCGTTGTGGATCCGGGACTGCTCGACGAAGCGCGTCGCGGACCAGCCGTAGGTGATCACTTCCTCGCTGGAGGGGTACGACACCGGGTCGCCCTTCTCGTACAGCTGCTGGGTGACCACCAGATCGCCCCGGTCGATCTCGGCGTAGACCGGCGGTTCCTCGGCCTTGAAGACATTCTGGTACCTGCCGTTCTCCACGCGATAGACGTACGAGCCGACGCCGACGGCATCGGCACAGGTCATCACGTTGATCACTATGTCGTTCGAGGATCCGCCGGTCAGATCCCCGTACGACACGTCGACCGGGTACTCGTCGGCGACGCACGGCTTCAGGTCGCGCTTGACCGCCGCGCTGACCGCCGGGTCGTCCTTGACGATCTTGACCGCGTCCACGCGCTTGGGTGTCCTGGAGGGCGAGCCGGAGCCCGCCTGCGTGATGCTGCCCTTGGCCACCGCGTCGCTGCCCGCCGGGCCCTCGTCGCGGGCGCCGGTGCCACCGGTGGCGCACGACGTCATGAAAAGGCCGAGGGCGGCGAGCCCGGCCGCCGCCGAACTCCCCGCCTTCAGGGCCGCTCTGGGCCGGATTCCTAGGCCGCGCAACGCTCCCGCTCCTCACGTTCGAGCGCGCGGGCGTCCAGGTCGCGGTTCTCCAGCTCCTCGCGGAGCCGGGCCAGCGCCCGGTGCAGCGTGCTCTTGACCGTTCCGGCCGACATACCGAGTGCGGCGGCCGTCTCCTCCGTGGACATCTGCTCCCAGTGTCGCAGCACCACGACACTGCGCTGTTTGGGTGCCAGCACCTTCATGATGTCCATCAGCAGCGCGCGGTCCGCGTGCTGCTCGGTGGCGTCCTCCACGCACGCGTCGGGCAGTTGCTCGGTGGGCACCTCCTCGAGCTTGCGGGCCCGCCACCACTCGGTGCGCGTGTTGATCATGACGCGGCGCAGGTAGGCGTCGGCGAGGCGCTTGTCCGCGATGCCCTCCCAGCGGCCGTACGTCCGCACGAGCGCGGTCTGGAGCAGGTCCTGGGCGTCGACCGGGTCGGGGACCAGGCGGCGGGCACTGCGCAGCAGCGCGTCCTGCCGAGTGCGGACGTACTCCTCGAATTCGAGCACCTCGCCGTGCGCCATGATCAACCGCCTCCATCCCCGTTTCCGACCTGACTGCTGCCGGTTGTCCGTTGCCTGCGAACCGCCGCTCTTCCGCCGCTTGTTGCGGCCTTTCCTGCGGTACGGCACTGAAGCTACGGAGGGGTTGTCACGAGGTTGTCCGAGCCAGCCTGCGGCCAGCACTCGGCTGTCCGTCGGTTGTGTAACGGTCGGAGGCGCGGGGTATAGGGAGGGGGGTCTACATCCCGGTTGATTCGGTTTTGGTGTCGCCGCTATGTCAGGGGCAGCCGATACAGAGCGCCGGGAAGCGGCTCCACCAGTCCGTCGGCGACGAGTCCGTCGAGGGCCCGGCCCCGCTGGACCGGTTCGTCCCACACCCGGTCCAGCGCGCTCTGCGGAACCGGCACATGGGCCTCACGCAGGACGGCGAGCAGTTTGCCGCGCACCTGGCGGTCCGTGCCCGCGTACGTCTGCCCCTTGCGCGGCGGTCCGTCGTGCTCCGGCTTGCCGGCCAGCCGCCACGCGCACTGCGCGGCGATCGGGCAGGGGTGGCACGTCTCGTTCTTCGCCGTGCAGAGAAGCGCGCCGAGCTCCATGGACGCGGCGGCCCAGCGCGCCGCCGTGCTCTCGCTCTCGGGCAGCAGGGCGCGGGCGAGTTTGCGTTCGGCGGCGGTGGTGGCGTTCGGCGGGTACCGCACGCCGGTGACGGCGCGGGCGAAGACCCTGCGGACGTTCGTGTCCAATACGGGATGCCGCTGGCCGTAAGCGAACGACGCGACCGCCGCCGCCGTGTACTCCCCGATGCCGGGCAGCGCCAGCAGCTGCGCGTGCTCCGTCGGCACGTCGCCGCCGTGCCGCTCCGTTATGGCCACCGCGGCGCCGTGCAGACGCAGGGCTCGGCGCGGGTAGCCGAGCCGTCCCCAGGCCCGGACGGCTTCCCCCGGGGCGTCCTGCGCCAGATCGGCGGGGCGTGGCCAGCGGGCCAGCCACTGCTCGTACACGGGCAGGACACGGTTGACCGGGGTCTGCTGGAGCATGAACTCGCTGACCATCACCGCCCAGGGTCCGGCATCGGGATGCCGCCAGGGCAGATCGCGGGCGTGTTCGTCGAACCAGGCGATGACGGGGGTGTGGAGGTTCTCGCCGGGAGCGTTCGGGGTGGGCGCGGTGGGCTTGGTGGGTGCAGTCATGGCGATGTCGATCCTGCCATGTGCCGGTGAGGTTGCGGGGACGACGCCGGGGCGGGCGGTGGTGAAAGACCGCACCCGGCGGCCCTCGCGGCGCCGGGAAGGGGTCTCGCCGGGATGATGATCCGGAAAAGTTGGAACCAGGGCGGCGGGTGGGGCGAGCCGCGCGGCCGATCTCTCGTACAGTTTGCGCCGTGGGATCTCTGCGCAATCCGGTCGGGCCGCTCCCCTCCACCATTTACTGGCGTCGGAGGGCCGTTCTGCTGTCCGTAGTAGGGCTGTTGGCGCTGTTCACCGTCTGGGTGGTCGGCACCGGCGGCGGGGGCGGCAACAACAGTGCCGGCGGGTCGAACGGCAAGAACCCCGCGACCTCGATCACGCCGGGGCCGTCCGGTTCAGGTCCCGCGATCAGCCAACACCCGGGCGGCAGCGACGAGTCGAGCGGCGGGGGTGGCAGCGGGGGTGCCGGCAGCGGTGGCGCCGGCGGGAGCGCGAGCGACGGTGGCGCGGGGTCCGGCGGCGGCTCCGGTGACGGGTCCGGTGACGGGTCCGGCGACGGGTCCACGGGTTCCGGCGGGAGCACCGGCGGCGGCTCCGACGACGGGGCGAAGAACGGCGGCGGTGGATCGGCCGACCAGCTTCCGGCCGGTTCCACTCTCCCCAACTGCACCGCGAACAACGTGAAGTTGACGCTCAAGAGCGTGCACAACACTTACGCCCCCGGTGAGCAGCCCATGGTCGAGCTCACCGCCAAGAACACCTCGGGCAGTGACTGCAAGGTCGATCTCGGCCCGAAGGGTACGGTTCTGACGATCACTCAGGCGGGAAGTGACAAGAACATCTGGGCCTCGGACGACTGCCCGAAGGACGCCGCGGCCGTCTTCTACCGCGTACCGGCCGGCAGCCAGGTCGTCCACACGGTGAAGTGGGACCGCAAGCCCGGCGCCCCCGCGTGCGCGACGCCCCCTTCGGGTTCGGCCCCCGTCGGCACCTATCTGGTCGAGGCGAAGGCCCCGGGCCTGACGAAGGCCCAGGCGTCGTTCGTCCTGTCCAAGGACTAGCCGTTCGTCCTGCCTGATGGTCGGTCGTTCGGCCGTTCGTCCTGTCCGAGGGCTGAGGGGGCTGAGGGCTTCTAGACGTAGCGCTCCAGGATCGACGACTCCGCCAGCCGGGACAGGCCCTCGCGGACGCTGCGTGCTCGTGCCTCGCCCACGCCGTCGACCGTCTGGAGGTCGTCCACGCTCGCGGCGAGCAGCTTCTGGAGCCCGCCGAAGTGCTCCACGAGCCGGTCGATGATCGCGCCGGGCAGACGCGGCACCTTGGCCAGGAGGCGGAAGCCGCGCGGGGACACCGCGGAGTCGAGCGCCTCGGGAGAGCCGGTGTAGCCCAACGCCTTCGCCACCGTGGAGAGTTCGAGCAGCTCGGCGTGGGCGAGCGCGTCCAGCTCGGACAGTGCCTCGTCCACCGTGCGGGAGCGCTTGGCGGTCGGCTCGGGCACGTAGTCCCGTACGACCAGCTCGCGATCGGGCTCGACGCCGGCGATCAACTCGTCGAGCTGAAGAGTCAACAACCGTCCGTCCGTGCCCAGCTCGACGACGTACTCGGCGATCTCGGTGGCGATGCGGCGCACCATCTCCAGCCGCTGCGCGACCGCGGAGACGTCCCGGACGGTGACCAGGTCCTCGATCTCCAGCGCCGACAGCGTTCCCGCGACCTCGTCCAGGCGGAGCTTGTAGCGCTCCAGCGTGGCGAGGGCCTGGTTGGCGCGCGAGAGGATCGCGGCGGAGTCCTCCAGGACGCGGCGCTGACCGCCGACGTACAGGGCGATCAGACGCATCGACTGGGAGACCGACACGATGGGGTAGCCGACCTGCTTGCTCACCCGGTCCGCGGTGCGGTGCCGCGTGCCCGTCTCCTCCGTCGGGATCGTCGGGTCGGGCACCAGCTGCACGCCCGCCCGGAGGATCTTGGTGATGTCCTTGTCGAGCACGATGCCGCCGTCGAGCTTGCACAGTTCACGCAGACGGGTCGCGGTGAACTCCACATCCAGGACGAATCCGCCCGTACACATCGCTTCGACGGTCTTGTCGGAGCCGAGCACGATGAGTCCGCCCGTGTTGCCGCGGAGGATCCGCTCAAGCCCGTCGCGCAGCGCCGTGCCGGGTGCCACGGCGCTCAGTGCGGCGCGCATCAGGCCATCGGCACCGGAGCTCCCACCGGACTTTCCGGGAGCTGCTGCCCGGTCGTTGGCTGCCACTGCACTCCTCCGGTCGAAGGTTTCCGGCCGCCCTCGGTTCGTACGGACGGGCGAGACCAGGGCAAAGTCTACCGGCGCTGTTCCTCGTCCCGTGGGGCCTCTCTGCGACGCGAGCGCGGAAGGACACTCAGCGCCGCGCCGATGTCCGCCACTTCCAGGACCTTCATACCGGCCGGGACCTTGCCCGGATCGGTCGGTACGAGAGCGTGGGTGAAGCCCAGACGGTGTGCTTCGGAAAGCCTGCGCTGGACGCCCGTGACCCGTCTGACCTCGCCCGCGAGCCCCACCTCGCCGATCGCCACGAGGTTCTTGGGCAGCGGGGTGTCACTGGCCGCGGACGCCAGGGCGAGCGCGATGGCGAGGTCCGCGGCGGGCTCGGAGAGCTTCACACCGCCGACCGTCGCCGAGTAGATGTCCCGCTTCCCGAGGGCGCTGATCTTGCCGCGCTGCTCCAGGACGGCGAGCATCATCGAGACGCGGGAGGTCTCCAGACCGGATGTCGTACGGCGCGGGGAGGGGATCTGGGAATCCACCGTGAGCGCCTGCACTTCGGCGACCAGCGGGCGGCGGCCTTCCAGGGTGACGGTCAGGCAGGTGCCGGGGACGGGCTCGGTGCGGCGGGTCAGGAAGAGCCCCGAGGGGTCGGTGAGGCCGGTGATGCCCTCGTCGTGCAGTTCGAAGCAGCCGACCTCGTCCGTCGTGCCGTAGCGGTTCTTGACCCCTCGGACGAGCCTCAGGCGCGCGTGCCGGTCGCCTTCGAAGGACAGGACGACGTCCACGAGGTGTTCGAGGAGCCGGGGTCCGGCGATCGCGCCGTCCTTGGTGACATGGCCCACAAGCAGCGTGGACATGCCGCGCTCCTTGGAGGCGCGGATGAGCGCGCCCGCGACCTCCCGGACCTGGGCCATGCCGCCGGGTGCGCCGTCGATCTCCGGGGAGGCGATCGTCTGGACGGAGTCCAGGATGAGCAGGGACGGCTTCACCGCGTCCAAGTGACCGAGGACGGCCGCCAGATCGGTCTCCGCGGCGAGATAGAGGTGGTCGTCGATCGCCTTGATGCGGTCCGCGCGGAGCCGCACCTGGCTGGCCGACTCCTCGCCCGTCACATACAACGTGCGGTGTTCGTCGCTCGCGGACTTGGCCGCCACGTCCAGGAGGAGGGTGGACTTGCCGACGCCCGGCTCGCCCGCGACGAGGACGACCGCCCCGGGCACGAGACCGCCGCCGAGGACGCGGTCCAGCTCGGGCACGCCGGTGCTGCGGGCGGTGGCCTGACGGCCGTCGACCTGCCCGATGGGCACCGCGGACGTGGTGACCCGTCCCGGTGCCGTCGTGCGGACAGCGGGCGTGCCGTACTCCTCGACCGTCCCCCATGCCTGGCATTCGGGGCAGCGCCCGAGCCATTTGGCCGTCTGCCAGCCGCACTCGGTGCAGCGGTAGGACGGCCGGTCCTTCGCGGTTTTCGTACGGGCAGCCATGACCGAACCGTAGCCGGAGCCACTGACAGCCCGGCACCCGCCGGTACGGCCCCGCCCTGATCCGCCCGTGCCCCGCCTTGATCCACCGCATTCGGAGCCGCAGCTACCCGTACCCGGAGCTGTCGTGACCCGCACTCCGAGCTGTCGTGACTCGTACCCCGAGCCGTCGTGACCCGCACTCCGAACCCTGGGCCCATGGCGCGAGCCCCGGACCCCGTTCCCGCCCCCGCGCGAGCGAGCCCCGCGCTGAGCCAACCGCGGCCCATCTGCCATGGACCGCCATCGCCACCGGTGACGGCCCAGGCCAGGGGTCGGGGGTTCCTGTCCCCTTATGAGGGATCGTTTCACCCGTACGGATTAAATGTGCTCAAGGGGGAGGAAGGGGCTGCCCCGGGCACCTACGGTCGCACGGGTGATGAGCAGCAGTCCGGAGACCTCAACGCACACCACCGGCGCACACCGGGCGCACGGAGCCGCGCGCAAGCTGGCGGGCGCGCCCCGTGGCGCGACCCCTCGAACCCTGGTCCAGCGTCCCCCCGCGCGTTACGAGCCCTACCTGGACGGCCTGTTCACCTACTGCCTGTCCGTGCTGTGCGACCACGAGGCGGCCACCGCCGCCCTGGGGGACGCCCTCGCGCTGGCCGAGCGGCGCGGCCCGCGCGGCCCCGAGTCCGGCGGCGACCGCAGGGCCTGGCTCTACGCGCTCGCCCGCTGGTCCTGCCTGCGCAAGCTCACCGAAGCCCGGCGCAAGCGGCAGGCGGCGCACGCCTCCGGGCGGCAGGCACCCCACGGGAGCGACCCTCAGGGTGCCTCAAGGGGCCCCCGCGAAGAGGCCGCCCTCAAGAGGGCGCACAAGGCCGCCGCCGACCGGCGCGCGGCCGAGGCGCTGAGCGCCGCTCCCGTGTCCCAGGAGGTCCAGGACGACCGTCGGCACGAACTCGCCCTGCTGGCCTGGCCGGAGGCCGCCGGAACCACCCCGGAGCAGCGCGAGGCGCTGGAACTCGCCGTGCGCCACCAGCTCGCCGCCCACGAGGTCGCCGCGGTCCTCGGCATGGACCTCGCCGCGGCGCGCGAGCTGCTCGCCTCCGCCGCCTGCGAGGTCGAACGCACCCGCGCCGCCCTCGCCGTCGTGGAGACCGGCGCCTGTCCCAGCGTCGCCCGGCTCACCGGCGACAGCCGGCTCGTGCTGAGCACCACCCTGCGCGGCGAGCTGGTCCGGCACGTCGACGACTGCCCCCGCTGCCGCCGTACCGCCGAGCGCGCGGTCCCCGGCGCCTGGCCCGGCACCAGCGTCACACCCGCGGCGCTTCCCGTGCTGGAGGCCCCGCACGCGGCCCTGCGCGTCGCGATGGCACACACCCCACGCGCGCGGGGGAGCGCTCCGCGCTTCGACCGGCGCGGCTTCCCGATGGACCCGAAGGACCACGCCGCCCGAAGGGACCGTCTTCGCGCGCGTGCCGTCACGACGACGATCGTCGCCACGGTCGTCGCCGCGCCCGTGCTCGCCCTCTGGGCGGCGTACCGGGGCGCGCCCCTGACCGGCGAGGGCGTGGACGGCCGCCCGGCCAGCACGAGCGAGGCACAGGACTCGGAGGGTCTGGACGGCGGACAGACGGGCGGTTACGAGAACGCCGGAAACGCCAGCGCGGGACCCGGCTCCCACTTCACCAAGGGCAGCGGCTCGCCGGATGTCTCCGTGGAGGTCGTCAGCGCCCGCGGAGGCACTCCGGGACACCTGTCGGTGGCCGCCGGAAGCAGCGGCGACACGACCCTGGTCACGCTGACGGCGTCCGGCAGCTCGCCGGTCCACTGGTCCGCGCGCACCGGCGTGTCCTGGCTCTACCTCACCCAGTCCTCGGGAACCCTCGAACCGGGCGGGTCGTTGACGATCAAGGTCTACGTCGATCACCTTCGCGAGCCGGCGGGCCACTGGACAGCGCGGGTGGCGATCGCCCCGGCGGGCGCGGTGGTCACCATCTCCGGGTACGGGAAGGCGGGCTCGTCCCACCCCGACCCGACCGCGAGCAGCCCGAGCCCCTCGGGGCCGGGCCCCACCCCGACCGCGACCCCGACAGGCCCGGCCCCGTCCCCGACCGACCCGACGCCGACACCGACGGTCACCGACTCGTCCTCCCCGGACCCGGGCAACTCGTCACCGCCGCCGGGCGACAGCGGTGACCCGGCCGTGCCGCAGTAGGCCCCGAGCCACCTGCCGTACGTCCCGGACGCGGACTCAGTCCACCGGGTCCGCGGGATGCGGTGCCAGCAGCGGAAGCTGCGAGGCCAGCCGCGCCTCGCACAGCTGGACCAGGCGGTCGTACCCGGCCTTGCCCATCAGCTCGATCAGCTCCGGACGGTACGAGACGTAGACCGGGTCGCCGGCGCCGTGGGCCGAGGTCGCCGACGTGCACCACCAGTGCAGGTCGTGGCCGCCCGGTCCCCAGCCGCGCCGGTCGTACTCGCCGATGGAGACCTGGAGCACCCGGGTGTCGTCGGGCCGGTCGATCCACTCGTACGTGCGACGCACGGGCAGCTGCCAGCAGACGTCAGGCTTGGTCTCCAGCGGCTCGCGCCCCTCCTTGATGGCCAGGATGTGCAGCGAGCAGCCCGCGCCACCGGCGAAGCCGGGACGGTTCTGGAAGATGCACGAGCCCTCGTACGGGCGGGTCTGGCGGTCGCCGTCCTCGTCCTTGGACACCCAGCCCGTCTCCACGCCCACGTCGTGGTTCTGCCAGATCTCCGGCGTGAGCCGGGCCACGTGCCCGGCCACCCGCTTCTCGTCGTCCTCGTCGGAGAAGTGGGCCCCCAGCGTGCAGCAGCCGTCGTCGGCGCGACCCGCCTGGATGCCCTGGCAGCCGCTTCCGAAGATGCAGTTCCAGCGCGAGGTCAGCCAGGTGAGATCGCACCGGAAGACCTGCTCGTCATCGGCCGGATCAGGGAACTCCACCCACGCGCGAGCGAAGTCGAGCCCCTTCTCGTCGCTCTTCTTCACGGACTTCTTGGGCTTGGTGGCCTTCGCCTGCGAAGAATCCGTGGCTGATTTGTCGGGCTTCGCCTTTTTCGTCTTTGGCACGGGTCCAGGGTAAGTCGCTTCCGCCCGCTCCGGGGACGCCCCGGCGGACGCCCGGAGATCACCGTTCGACGTGGGCTTACGCCCCACCCCTCGTGTTTCGCCGTGTGGGCAGTAGCGTTCCGTCCATGAGACTCGGTGTCCTCGACGTGGGATCGAACACGGTGCATCTGCTGGTGGTGGACGCCCACCCAGGCGCCCGGCCGCTGCCCGCCCACTCGCACAAGGCCGATTTGCGGCTCGCCCAACTGCTCGACGAGAGCGGGGCCATCGGCCCCGAAGGTGTCGACAAACTGATCGAGACCGTCCAGGAGGCCTTGGAGGCCGCCGAGGACAAGGGTGTCGAGGCCCTGTTGCCGTTCGCGACGTCGGCCGTTCGCGAGGCCCGCAACGCCGACGAGGTCCTCGCCCGGGTGCAGGCCGAGACCGATGTCGAGCTCCAGGTCCTCACCGGCGCGGAGGAGGCCCGGCTCACCTTCCTGGCGGCCCGCCGCTGGTTCGGCTGGTCGGCGGGCAAGCTCCTCGTCCTCGACATCGGCGGCGGCTCCCTGGAGATCGCGTACGGCATGGACGAGGAGCCGGACGCGGCGGCGTCCCTGCCGCTCGGCGCGGGCCGGCTGACCGCGGGCTGGCTGCCCACCGACCCGGCGGACCCGGCGGCCGTGCGGGCGCTGCGTCGGCATGTACGGGCCCAGATCGCCCGGACGGTCGGAGAGTTCAGCCGTTTCGGCGCCCCGGACCACGTGGTCGCCACGTCCAAGACGTTCAAGCAGCTCGCCCGGATCGCCGGCGCCGCACGCTCCACCGACGGCCTGTACGTCCAGCGCGAGCTCAAGCGCCGTTCCCTGGAGGACTGGGTCCCCCGCCTCACGTCCATGACGGCGGACGAACGGGCCGAACTCCCGGGCGTCTCCCCGGGCCGCTCCGGCCAGCTCCTCGCCGGCGCCCTCGTCGCCGAGGCCGCCATGGACCTGTTCGGCGTGGAGACCCTGGAGATCTGCCCCTGGGCCCTGCGCGAAGGCGTCATCCTGCGCCGCCTGGACCAGATGGCCTCGGAGTAATTCGGAGCAGTACGGAACGAGGCCCGCCGGATCGCCCGACCCGGCGGTGACGGGGCACGGTCCCCGGGGGACGACGGGACCGGCTCCCTGCGGTGGCCGGCCGCGGGGGGTGGCGCCCGCACCCAGTGCGAGTGGGCACCCGCCCGGCGGCGAAGGCCACCCCGGTGTGGACCGCGTGGGTGCGTGGCCTCGGGCATGTGTGGACCGCGTGGGCGCGTGGCCTCGGCCACGTGAGTACCCCGTGGGTCCGTGGCGTCGATCACGTGGGCACGTCGGCGCGGGGCCGCCGCGCCGGTCGCCGGAGCGTCCCGGCAGGGCCCCGCCCCCTTCGGGTCCGAGGGCCGCCGCACCCCGGCCGGAGGCCGGTCCACCCCAGGTCGCGGGCCCGTCCGCCCCCGGCCGGGAGTGCTCGTCCGCCCCCGCGCGGGAGCCCAACCCACCCCCGCCGGGAGCCCAACCCACCCCCGCCGGGGGCCCACAGGAGCCTCCCGGCCAAGCTCGCCGCCCCTCGCCCGACCGCCGGAGGCACCCCGTACGCTGTCCCTCGTGGCAGAACCAGTGGTGCGCATCCCGGATGCGAAGGTCGCCCTGTCCACGGCCTCCGTGTACCCGGAGTCGACCGCGACGGCCTTCGAGATCGCCGCGCGCCTCGGGTACGACGGCGTCGAGGTCATGGTGTGGACCGACCCCGTCAGCCAGGACATCGACGCGCTGCGCCGCCTCAGCGACTACCACCGGATCCCGATACTCGCCGTTCACGCCCCCTGCCTGCTGATCACCCAGCGGGTCTGGTCCACCGACCCGTGGACCAAACTCCAGCGCGCCAGGGCGGCCGCCGAGAAGCTCGGCGCGAGCACCGTCGTGGTCCATCCCCCGTTCCGCTGGCAGCGCCAGTACGCCCGTGACTTCGTCACCGGGATCTGGCGCATGGCCGACGAGACGGACGTCCGATTCGCCGTCGAGAACATGTACCCGTGGCGCTACCGCGACCGAGAGATGCTCGCGTACGCCCCGGACTGGGACGTGACGAAGGACGACTACCGGCACTTCACGATCGACCTCAGCCACACCGCGACCGCCCGCACCGACGCCCTGCGGATGATCGACCGCATGGGCGACCGCCTCGGCCACGTCCACCTCGCCGACGGCAACGGTTCCAGCAAGGACGAGCATCTGGTCCCGGGCCGCGGCACCCAGCCCTGCGCCGAACTCCTCGACCGCCTCGCGCTGTCCGGCTTCGACGGCCATGTCGTCATCGAGGTCAACACCCGCCGGGCGATGTCCAGTGCCGAACGCGAGGCCGACCTCGCCGAAGCCCTCGCCTTCACCCGGCTCCACCTCGCCTCCGCCGTGAAGGTGCCCCGCGGATGACGGACGCCGCCCCCCGCCGCGGCCGGGGACGCCCCACCCGTACGCAGACGGAGGCGGGCCCCGCCACCCGCGACCGCATCCTGGAGGCGGCCCGCGAGGAGTTCTCCGAGCGCGGGTACGAGAGGACGTCGGTCCGCGGCATCGCCAAGTCCGCCGGCGTGGACTCCGCGCTCGTGCACCACTACTTCGGCACCAAGGAACAGGTCTTCGAGGCGGCCATCGAGGGCGCCTTCGCCCCCGTGCTCGGCGCGCCGGAGACGCTGGTCGAGGGCCCCGTCGAGGGCGTCGGTGAACGTCTGACCCGCTTCTTCCTCGGCGTCTGGGAGAACCCCACGAGCCGTACACCGCTGCTCGCCATCGTCCGGTCGGCGGTGAACAACGACACCGCGGCCGCCGTCTTCCGCCGTCTTGTCGCCGCGCAGCTCCTACGCCGTATCGCGGGGCGGCTCGACGTCCCGGACGCGGAGCTGCGCGCGGAGCTGGCGGCGGCCCAGCTCGTCGGGGTCGCGATGCTGCGCTACGTGATCAAGGTCGAGCCGCTGGCCTCGGTGGACCTGGAGCGCATCGTGGCCAGGGTGGCGCCGGTGGTCCAGGGACACCTGACGAACCCATGACGACCATGACGACTCCTGGCGAACCCATGACGCCCATGACGACCCCTGGCGAACGCATGACGGCCCTTGACGAACGCATGGCGCCCCCGGCGAACCCATGGCGCCCCCGGCGAACCCATGGCGCCCCCGGCGACCCCTGCGAACCCATGGCGACCCCTGCGAACCCATGAGCGAGTGGGCCGCCTGTCGAACGGGTTCCGTCGCACCGGAACGCCGCTGACGTGCGCGTATGTCATGCGGAGGCGGCCGCTGGTCGAGACGTGCGTTCCGGGATGCGGACGGCATGTCCGGATCCTGGAGCACCGGCGTACGCTCGACTTCAGTCATAACCCTCCTCATACCTCCCCGAAGGAGCGAGCGACGATGCCCGAGCTGAGGTCCCGCACAGTCACCCACGGCCGCAATATGGCGGGCGCACGCGCCCTGATGCGCGCCTCCGGTGTACCGGGCGCGGACATCGGACGGAAGCCGATCATCGCGGTCGCCAACTCCTTCACGGAGTTCGTGCCGGGTCACACCCACCTGCAGCCGGTCGGCCGGATCGTCGGCGAGGCCATCACGGCGGCCGGCGGCATCGCCCGCGAGTTCAACACGATCGCGGTCGACGACGGCATCGCGATGGGTCACGGCGGCATGCTGTACTCCCTGCCCTCCCGGGACCTGATCGCCGACTCGGTGGAGTACATGGTCGAGGCGCACTGCGCCGACGCCCTGATCTGCATCTCGAACTGCGACAAGATCACGCCCGGCATGCTGATGGCGGCCCTGCGCCTGAACATCCCGACGGTGTTCGTCTCCGGCGGCCCCATGGAGTCCGGCCGCGCCACCCTGGTCGACGGCACGGTCCGCACGCTCGACCTGGTCGACGCGATCTCCGACGCCGTGAACGACAAGATCTCGGACGAGGACATCCTCCGTATCGAGGAGAACGCCTGTCCGACCTGCGGGTCCTGCTCCGGCATGTTCACCGCCAACTCGATGAACTGCCTCACCGAGGCCATCGGCCTGAGCCTGCCGGGCAACGGTTCCGTCCTCGCCACCCACACCGCCCGCAAGGGCCTGTACGAGGACGCGGCCCGCACGGTCGTCGACATCACGCGCCGCTACTACGACCAGGACGACGAGTCGGTCCTGCCCCGCAACATCGCCACGCACGCGGCCTTCGAGAACGCCATGGCCCTCGACATCGCCATGGGCGGCTCCACCAACACGATCCTGCACCTGCTGGCCGCCGCCCAGGAAGCGGGCGTCCCGTTCGGACTGGACGAGATCAACGAGGTCTCGCGCCGGGTGCCGTGCCTCGCCAAGGTCGCCCCGAACGTCGCGAAGGACCGCACGTACTACATGGAGGACGTGCACCGCGCCGGCGGCATCCCCGCCCTCCTCGGCGAACTGCACCGCGCGGGCCTGCTCAACGAGGACGTCCACTCCGTCCACAGCCCGTCCCTGTCGGACTGGCTGAAGACCTGGGACGTGCGCGCCGGCTCGCCGTCCCCCGAGGCGATCGAACTGTGGCACGCGGCCCCCGGCTGCGTCCGCTCGTCCGAGGCCTTCTCCCAGTCCGAGCGCTGGGAGGCCCTGGACGAGGACGCCGAGGGCGGCTGCATCCGCTCCGCCGAGCACGCCTACTCCAGGGACGGCGGCCTCGCGGTCCTCAAGGGCAACCTGGCCGTCGACGGCTGCGTCGTGAAGACGGCCGGAGTCGACGAGTCCATCTGGACCTTCGAGGGCCCGGCGGTCGTCTGCGAGTCCCAGGACGAGGCCGTCGACAAGATCCTCCGCAAGGAGATCACCCACGGCGACGTCGTCGTCATCCGCTACGAGGGCCCCAAGGGCGGCCCCGGTATGCAGGAGATGCTCTACCCGACCTCGTTCCTCAAGGGTCGCGGTCTCGGCAAGACCTGCGCCCTGATCACCGACGGCCGCTTCTCCGGCGGGACTTCGGGCCTGTCGATCGGCCACGCCTCCCCGGAGGCCGCGTCCGGCGGCACGATCGCCCTCGTCCGGGACGGCGACCGCATCCGCATCGACATCCCGAACCGCTCGGTCGAACTGCTCGTGTCCGACGACGAGTTGGCCACCCGCCGCGACGCCCTGAACGGCGTCTACGCCCCCGCGAACCGCGAGCGCAAGGTCTCCGCCGCGCTTCGCGCGTACGCGGCGATGGCGACGAGCGCGGACAAGGGCGCGGTGCGGGACGTCTCGAAACTGGGCTGATCACCGGCCCGAGCACCGGGCCGACGGTCACGCGTCATAAGTCGGCGAAGGGGCCGCTCCCGCCGGGGCGGCCCCTTCGCGTCTCACCAGGCCGAGGGATCCCGCGCGTCGACAGCGAAGAGGTAGCCGTCGGGAGCGGTGGCGCAGACGTGGTTCTCGGCGGCGAGCGGGGCCGGGAGCGCGCCGGCGATCGAGCCTCGGTCACTGCCCAGTCGTGTCCTTGTCTGCCCGAGCAGCGTGCCCCGATCGGTGTCGACGGCGATGAGACGCCCGTCCGGCGCGGTGAGGTAGAGACGATGACCGGCCACGGTGGGAGCCGAAGCCCTGCTGACGGACGTCTCCACCCGCCACGACTGCTCCGACGTCCTGGTGTTCACGGCGACCAGCGAACCGTCGCTTCCCAGCAGGTACGCGGTGTCCCCCTGTACGGCCACCTGTGTCTGCGCCTGCGGGACGCGCAGCGTGGTGCGGTGAACCCTGCGGTTCGCCACGTCGTAGCGCAGCACGGAGTCCGTGTACTGGTCCACGGTGGTCGAGGTGAACCAGGCTGTTCCGTCGCGGGCGGCCACGAGGCTCAGCGTTCCGTCCATGCGGCGCTGCCAGGTCGTGGCACCGGTCGTCGGGTCCACCGCGGTCACCCGGGTCCCGGTCCTGCTCCCGGGCGGGGTGGGCGGCGAGACCACGTAGGCGAGCCCGTCGCCGTACGACTGGAATTGGGGGACCGCCAGCCCCGGGATCGTGTGACGCCACTTCTCCTCGCCGGTGGCCGCGTCCAGCGCGGTGACCTTGGAATCGGGCCCGGTGAGCAGGACGACACCGGCTACGTGGGTGACCCGGCCCTCGTAGCGGGCGACGTCGTGAGTCCAGCGGGTCCTGCCCGTGGCGGGATCCAGGGCGGTCAGCCGGTTCCCGCTCCGGTTGCCGACCAGCAGGAGCCCCCCGGAGTAGACCGGCGCCGGGGTGGAGTAGGAACTCCCCTCGGCGTTCCCCGTGTCGCTCCGGGACCACAGCACCTTGCCGTCGTCCGGATCGACCGCCGCGGCGAGGACGCCGGGCCGGACGCACAGCAGGGCGCGAGGCGCGTACGTGCACCGCGGCTGACCGTCGGTCCCGGTTCCGGAGGCCTTCAGGTCGCGTTCCCATGGCTGGAAGGCGCTCTTGGCCGGCCGTGCGGTGTGCCGCTCCGCTACGGGGCTCTGTGGCCCGCCGAGGAGGCCGAAGGCGCCGACGGTGCCACCGGCGACGGCGAGCCCGGCGATCGCGATGACAGCGGGCAGGCGCCGTCCCCGCCCGCCCCTTTTCCGGGCGGCCACATGGGTACGGTCTTCGGCGCCCTGCGGACGCTCTGGCCTCGGCCTGGGGGCCGGTTCCCGCGCGGCTGGCGCCGACTCCGCTTTCGCGGGGCGCTGTTCGGGGATGAAGGCCCGCGTGTCGTACGAGGCCGAGACCGAGCGCAGCGCGGTCATCAGCTCGTCCGGCGTGGGCCGGTCCTCGGGCTCCTTGGCGAGACAGCGCGAGACGAGGCCGAGCAGGTCCTCCGGCACGCCCGTCAAGTCCGGTTCCTCGTGGACGACTTGATAGGCGACGAGGTACGGGCTGTCCGAGTCGAACGGACCGCTCCCGGTGGCCGCGTGCACGATCACCGACCCCAGGGCGAACACGTCGGCGGCCGGCCCGACATGCCGTGGCCTGCTGAACTGCTCCGGTGCCATGAACGGCGGGGTGCCGATCAACTTTCCGGTCTCCGTGCGCAGTTCACTGTCGACGGGGCGTGAGATGCCGAAGTCGATGACTTTCGGACCGTCCTCCGCCAGCAGCACGTTGCTGGGCTTGAGGTCGCGGTGGACGACCCCGGCCCGGTGGATGTCCCGCAGGGCCTCGGCGAGTCCCGCCATCAGGTGACGCAGCCGCGCCGAGGACAGCGCGCCGTTCCGCTTCACATGCTCGGCGAGTGTCGGTCCCGGGATGAACAGGGTTGCCATCCACGGGTGTTCGGCCTCGGGGTCGGCGTCCACCACGGGCGCAGTGAAGGCGCCGCTGACCCGCCGGGCGGCCGCGACCTCCTGACGGAACCGCCCCCGGAACTCGGGGTCTTGAGAAAGCTCGGCATGTACGACCTTGACGGCCAGCCGCAATCCGGAGGCGGACCGGGCCAGATGCACGATCCCCATGCCGCCGGAGCCGAGCCTCGCCTCCAGCAGGTACTGCCCGGCATGGCGCGGATGTTCCGCTTGCGAGTCCGTACCGGTGCTGCGCTGTGGCGGCATCACTCACCCCCGTGGGTTCGACCGCGTGCGCGACGCGCAGAGCCTAGTCGATCCTTCGTGCGAAACCTCGACGGCTTGCTAGCCTCGGCGCCCGACATGCTTTTGGCGTGAATCAATCAACGGGGGAGACCGACATGGCCTTGGAAGACATCGCCGTCACAGACTCGGCGGAGGCGGCGGACGTGGAGCCGCTGACCGCCCAGGCGCTCCGCACCTATCCGCTCGCACCGGGCCACAACGTCAACGTCCGCAGCGGTCCGGGCACCCATTTCAGCATCGTCCGCACCCTGGCGGCGGGCTCGCGGGTTCCGATCTCCTGCCAGTGTTCGGGAGAGGCCGTCGCGGGCCCCTACGGGACGAGCAGGATCTGGGACAACATCTCCAACGGTCAGTTCGTGTCGGACGCTTATGTGCAGACGGGCAGCGACGGCTATGTCGCGCCGACCTGCTCCTGACCGACACCTTGAGCCGAGGGCACCCGCGGCGGCCGACCTGGCTGTGACCTGAGAGACGGTCGACGGGGCCGCGACCGGAGCGATAATCGTGGCGTGAGCGACGAGACCAGCACCGGAACCGGCACCCCCGCGGGGCCCCAGCCCGAGCCCCTGCGCTTCTTCGGGACGACCTGGGTGGAACACGACGGCGGCTACACCGGCCGCCGGATCGCCGTGGCCGCCGGCTCCCTCGCAGCCGCCGTGGCCGCCTGTCTCGTGCTGCGCTTCGCCTACCAGGGCCTGGCCATCGCGGACGTGGGCACGCCCGTGACCGTGCTGGTCGTGGTGATGTTCGCGGTGTGCAGCGCCCTCGCGTTCCGGCACACCTCGGACGCCTTCACCAAGCGCCCGGACCCCGACCGCCAGGCATCCCTGCGTGGTCTGCTCGCCATCGGTTTCGTCGGCTCCCTCCTCGCCTACTGCTTCCGCTCCCTCACCGAGGCACCGGGCGAGAAGCTCCACCGCGAGGAGTACGAGGCGGCGAAGAAGCAGTACGCGCGCCGCACCGCGCGCCGCGCCGGCAACCCCTCGAAGAAGAGCCGCCGCCCCTGACCCCGTCCGGGTCCGCACCCGGGCGTGAGCCCGCGAAGCGACACGGCCCGCGAAGCGACACGGCCCTCAAGGGGCGACGGGCCAGGGCGACGGGCCAGGGACGACAGGCCACGAAGACCGGCCGGTCCGGGGGGACACACCCCCTCGGCACCAGAACCGGGAGGGACCGGCGGCTGGACCGAGGGGGAAGGGAACGGCGGTCTACCCCGGCACCCACACCACCCCCGACTATGACCCCATGCCTCTTACTTCCTCCGAAGCCTCCTACCGCGCCGCCCGGGCCCACTCCTTCAACTCGGCCGCGGCGCAGTACGCCGCGAACCGTCCGTCGTATCCGCCCGCCCTCTTCGACGCCGTCGAAGCCCTCGCCGCCCGCCCGCTGGCCGGTGCCGAGGTCGTCGACGTGGGCGCGGGCACCGGAATCTCGACCGGGCTCCTGCACGCGCGCGGTGCGAACGTCCTCGCCGTGGAACCCGGCCCCGGCATGGCCTCCGAGTTCCGTCGCGCCCACCCCCTCATCCCGATCGTCCGGGGCAGCGGTGACGCCCTGCCCCTCGCCACCGCCTCCGCGGACTTCCTCACCTACGCCCAGGCGTGGCACTGGACCGACCCGAGCCGTTCGGTGCCGGAGGCGCTGCGCGTCCTGCGCCCCGGCGGGGCACTGGCCCTGTGGTGGAACACCGAGGCACTCGACGTCCCGTGGATCGAGGCGGCGGCCCGGCGGGCCGCGCGCTTCCTCGGCTGGGACCAGGAGGCCGTGAGGAGCGCCGAGGCCGCTCGCGCCGCCCGGGTCCGCTCCGCCGACCCCAGCGGCCGTCTCTCCTTCGACCGCCGCCAGGTCCGCTGGAGCCGGCGCGTTCCGATCGACACCCACCTCGCCTGCACCGCCAGCCACTCGCAGTTCCTGGTCCTCGACGAGGAGGCCACCGGAGCGTTCTTCGCCGAGGAACGGAACCACCTCCTCCAGGCGTTCCCGGACGGGTTCGTGGAGGAGACCTACGTCGTGGAACTGCTGGTGGCGATCCGCTCGTGATCCCGCCCGGCGGCCCACGCGTCGAGGGCCGCCGCGCACGCGTGGTCGACATGCCGCAGCCCGCCCAGCTCCAGCCGTACGGCACGGTCGTGCGGCAACGCCTCCAGGGCGTCCAGCAGCTTCGGCAGCCGGAGGAACGTGGCGTTGCCGACCACGCGTACGACCAGTCCCGCCGCACCCCGGTCCTCGGTCTCCACGTGCACATGACTGATGTCCCAGGCGGTCTTGGCCACGGCGAGCGCGAGCCCGACCAGCACCCCCTCGAACAGGTTCCCGAGCACGATCGCCACCGCGGTCACCGCGAGCACGACCACCTCACCGCGATGCCCACGCCACAGCGTCCGCACCTCCCGCACCGGCACGAGCTTGCACCCCGCGTGCACCAGCAGCCCCGCGAGCGCCGCCACCGGAATCAGCCCGAGCACCGCGGGCACCACGGCCGTGAAGAGCAGCAGCCACACCCCGTGCAGTACCCGAGACACCTTGGTCTGCGCCCCGGCCTGTACGTTCGCCGCGCTCCGCACGATCACGGCGGTCATCGGCAGCGCCCCGAGCATCCCGCACACGGCGTTCCCGGCGCCCTGCGCGATGAGCTCCCGGTCGTAGTCGGTACGCGGGCCCCGATGCAACCGGTCCACCGCCGCCGCACTGAACAACGACTCCGCCGAAGCGATCAGCGCGAAGGCCAGGACCGTCCCGATCACGCCCACTTCCGTGAGCCGCCCGAGGTCCGCGACGGACGGCGGTCGCACGGCGTCGAACAGCCCCCGCACCTCGACCCGTCGCACCGCCGGATCGAAGATCCCGGTCACGGTCGAGGCGAGCGCCACCGCCAGCAGCGGCGCCGGCACCACCCGCGCTCCCCGCCGCCAGCGCGGCCACAGCAGGAGTACGGCCACGGTGGCGCCGCCGATCGCCAGCGCCACCGGATCCGCGGCACCGGCCAGCGACGCGAGCCCGGCGATCTTCCCGAGCCCGTCGGACGGCGCGGCCGCGTCACCCATGGCGTACACCTGGCCCGCGATCAGCACGAGCCCGATCCCGGCGAGCATCCCCTGCACGACGGCCACGGACACGGCCCGGAACCACCGCCCGAGCCGCAGAACCCCGAGGCCGAGCTGCACCAGCCCGGCCCCGAGCACCAGTACGCCCAGTGCCTGGACCCCGTACGACTGCACAGCCTCGTACACCAGCACGGTCAGCCCGGCCGCGGGCCCGCTCACCTGGAGGCTGCTGCCGGGCAGTATCCCGGCGACCAGGCCACCGACGATTCCGGTCACCAGCCCCAGCTCGGCGGGCACACCGGACGCTATGGCGACCCCGACACACAGGGGCAGCGCCACCAGAAAGACGACGAGGGACGCGAACAGATCGGCTTTGCGCATCACGACAGCACCTCCGGTCGACAGCGGGAGATGCGTGGGTGCCGTGCCGGGGGAGGGCACGGCGGACCTGACGACACGGCACGGAGCCGCATCGCACATTGAAATCCATTGTCAGGTAAGCCGGTTGATCGCGCAGCCCCTCCGGGCCGACGTCACGCGAAAGCGGGAGCGCATGGTTCGGCGGCACCGCTGACGGTCCCGTTCCGTTCGCGCCGACGCGCGCCCGCGCCGCCCGGCGCTCCGTCCGTTCGGCAGGTACGCCGTGGCCCTTGACCGGCGCAACCCACGAGAGGAATATTCATCGAGTGATGATTATTCGTCCTCGTCCGCCCGACCCCACAGGAACACCCGTGCCCTCTTCCCCGCCCGCCGTCCGCGCCGAAGGCCTCACCGTCGTCCGCGGCACCCGCACCGTCCTGCACGGACTCGACTTCACCGTCCCGCGCGGCCAGATCACCGGCCTGCTCGGCCCTTCCGGCTGCGGGAAATCCACTTTGATGCGCGCGACCGTCGGAACCCAGGCCAAGGTCGGCGGCACCCTCGAAGTCCTCGGCCGCCCCGCCGGCGACGCCGCACTCCGTTCCCGCATCGGTTACGTCACCCAGGCGCCCTCCGTCTACGACGACCTGACCGTCCGCCAGAACCTCGACTACTTCGCCGCGATCCTCGACCCGGGCCGGGCCGCCGCCGAACGCCGTCGCGCGGACGTCACCCGCGTCATCGACGACGTCGACCTCGCCTCCCACGCCGACTCCCTCGCCGGCAACCTCTCGGGCGGCCAGCGCAGCCGCGTCTCGCTCGCCGTCGCCCTCCTCGGCACCCCGGAACTCCTCGTCCTCGACGAACCGACCGTCGGCCTCGACCCGGTCCTGCGCCGCGACCTGTGGAACCTCTTCCACTCCATCGCCGAGCAGCGCGGCACGACCCTCCTGATCTCCTCCCACGTCATGGACGAGGCCGAGCGCTGCCACCGGCTGCTCCTGATGCGCGAGGGCGGGATCCTCGCCGACGACACCCCCGACGCCCTCCGTGAACGGACAGGCTCGGACACCGTCGAAGCCGCCTTCCTGAACCTGGTGGACGAGGCGGTCGGGGCCGCACACCAGCCCGCGACGACCACCACGACCTCACCGCGGAACCCCGCCACCCCCGAACCCCCGGCCCCGGATTCGCCCGTCCCGTCCTCGGAGCCCCCGGCCACCGGCGCAGACCCCCGCCCCGCCGGTGCCCACCCCCGCGAGGAGACCGCACGATGAGTTCCACCGCACCCACGAGCTCCACTGCGCCCACCGCACCCTCGAGTCCCGGAGTCTCCGGGCAGGCGGCACCGGCACCACGCCCGAGCGCGCTCAACGTCTCCCGCACGACGGCCACCGCGGCCCGCGCCCTGCGCCAGCTGCGGCACGACCCGCGCACCATCGCGCTGATGATCCTCGTCCCCTGCGTGATGCTGGTCCTGCTCCGCTACGTCTTCGACGGCAGCCCGAGGACCTTCGACTCCATCGGCGCGTCCCTCCTCGGGATCTTCCCGCTGATCACGATGTTCCTGGTGACCTCGATCGCGACCCTGCGCGAGCGCACCTCCGGCACCCTCGAACGCCTCCTCGCCATGCCCCTGGGCAAGGGTGACCTGATCGCCGGCTACGCCCTCGCCTTCGGCGCGATCGCCATCATCCAGTCGGCCCTGGCCACCGGACTCGCGGTCTGGCTCCTCGGCCTGGACGTCACGGGTTCCCCCTGGCTCCTGCTCCTGGTCGCCCTTCTCGACGCCCTCCTCGGCACGGCCCTCGGGCTTTTCGTGTCGGCGTTCGCCGCCTCCGAGTTCCAGGCCGTCCAGTTCATGCCGGCGGTGATCTTCCCGCAGCTTCTCCTCTGCGGTCTGTTCACCCCGCGCTCCGACATGCACCCCGTCCTGGAGGCCGTCTCCGACGTCCTCCCGATGTCGTACGCCGTCGACGCCATGAACGAGGTCCTCCACCACACCGACATGACCGCGACCTTCGTGCGCGACGCGCTGATCGTCGGCGGGAGCGCGCTGCTGGTCCTGGGACTCGGAGCGGCGACCCTGCGACGCAGGACGCCGTAGGGGTCGCGACGGGGGCGCCGGGCCGGTCCGCCCACCTGCCCCGGTCCTTCCGGGCCGGGGCAGGACGCTGTCCGGCCCGCCGGGACCGAGGGCGCCCCACCGGCAGCCCACCGTCCGCCCACCGGACATCCCACCCGCCCCCATGACCCCGGTGGGAGGATGAACGCGGACGACTCAACCCTCGGAGGGCACCCGCAACCATGCCTCAGAAAGTCGCAGTCCTCGGCACCGGCAAGATCGGCGAAGCCCTGCTCAGCGGAATGATCCGAGCCGGCTGGGCCCCCACCGATCTCCTGGTCACCGCCCGTCGGCCGGAGCGGGCCAGGGAACTCCGGGAACGTCACGGAGTCACCCCGGTCAGCAACGCGGAAGCGGCGAAGACCGCCGACACGCTGATTCTCACCGTCAAGCCCCAGGACATGGGTTCGCTCCTCGACGAACTCGCCCCGCACATCCCTGCCGACCGTCTGATCATCAGCGGCGCGGCCGGTATCCCGACCTCCTTCTTCGAGGAGCGTCTGGCCCCCGGCACTCCCGTCGTCCGCGTCATGACGAACACCCCGGCGCTCGTCGACGAGGCCATGTCCGTCATCTCCGCCGGCAGCCACGCCACCCCCGAGCACGTGGCGTACGCCGAGGAGGTCTTCGGTGCCGTCGGCAAGACCCTTCTCGTCCCCGAGTCGCAGCAGGACGCCTGCACCGCCCTCTCCGGTTCGGGACCGGCGTACTTCTTCTATCTCGTCGAGGCCATGACGGACGCGGGCATCCTGCTCGGCCTGCCCCGCGACAAGGCTCACGACCTGATCGTCCAGTCCGCGATCGGCGCCGCCGTGATGCTCCGCGACAGCGGCGAGCACCCCGTGAAGCTCCGCGAGAACGTCACGTCTCCCGCGGGCACCACGATCAACGCGATCCGCGAACTCGAGAACCACGGAGTACGCGCGGCACTCATCGCCGCTCTGGAGGCAGCCCGCGACCGCAGCCGCGAACTCGCCTCGGGCAGCAGCTGACCCGCTACTGCCGACCTGGCCTCGGCACCGAGTCCTGATCGGTCCCTGGTCTCGGTTCCCTGGTCCGAGGGTTCAGGGTTCCGGGACCGGTTCCCTGGTCCCGGAACCCTGGGACCAGGGACCAGGGAACCGGAGTCACCCGGTGGTCGCGGGCGGCAGCAACCCGATCGCCTCGTAGGCCGTGTCCACCCTGGGCCGCGCCATGTCTCTGGCCTTCCGCGCGCCGTCCCGCAACACCCCCTCCACATACGAGGGATCCGTGCACAACCGCTTGTGCCTTTCCTGCACGGGCCTGAGGAGTTCGACCACGGCGTCGGCGGTGTCCTTCTTCAGCGCGCCGTACGACTCGTACGCGCCGGCCAGGGCTTCGGGGCTCCCTCCCTCGCACGCGGCGAGAATCTCCAGCAGATTAGAGACCCCGGGCCGCCCCTCCGGGTCGTACTCCACGTCCTGCCCGCTGTCCGTCACCGCGCGCATGATCTTCTTCCGCACGGCTTCCGGCTCATCGAGCAAATAGACGACGCCCGGTCCGACGTCGTCGCTCTTCCCCATCTTCGACGTCGGCTCCTGCAGGTTCATGACCCGTGCCGCGATCTCAGGACGGGTCGCGCGAGGCACCACGAACGTATGGCCGTACCGCTGGTTGAACCGCACAGCCAGATCGCGGGTGAGCTCGACGTGCTGCGTCTGGTCGTCCCCGACCGGTACCTCGTCGGTTCCGTACGCCAGGATGTCGGCCGCCATCAGCACGGGATACGTCAGCAGCGACAGCCGCACGCTCCCACCGCGCTTCCGTTCCAGCGCGGCCTTCTCCTTGTACTGGACCATCCGCCGCATCTCCCCGTCGGTCGCGACGCACTCCAGCAGATAGGAAAGCCGGGCGTGTTCGTCCACATGACTCTGTACGAACACGGTGCACAGCTCTGGATCGAGCCCCGAAGCCAGCAACAACGTCGCCGCCTGCCTGCTGAGTCTGCGAACCCGCCCCGGATCGTGGTCCACGGTCAGCGCGTGCAGGTCGACGATGCAGAACAGGGCTTCGGCCCTGTTCTGATCGACGGCGGCCCAGCGGCGCACGGCTCCCAGATAGTTCCCCAGCGTCAGATGCCCGGTCGGCTTGACCCCACTGAAGATCCGCGTCATCTCTCCACCTCCTGGTCGAGGCCGCCGCGCCCACCGGCCGGCCACCCAGGAGGGAGACGCAAAAACGGCCGCCTAGGGCGGCGGCCGTTGGGTACATACGTGTACGGCCGCCGTCAGGCGGCCCACCACAGTTGGGTGCACGTATGGGTAGTCATGGCCTCACCGTACGCCTCGGGTGACCGGTCCGGAGCGGAGTTGACACGACCCGTGCCCGTACGTAGTGTTCTCCGAGTTGTCCGACGTGAGCGTCGACTCCGGTCGGTCCCCGGACAGCCATTCCGCACCACCATTCAACGATCGGCGACTCGTCGTCGGCTCGTTTTCATGCGTGTTTGCGAAATGAGGAATCCGCGTTCGAAAGAGCGCCACCCCGATTAGCTCGGGAGCCAGGAATCCGCTAATGTCTCACTCGTCGGAACGGCCCAACAGCCGAGAAGACAAGCCCCACTGACTGGGAGTCAGACCCGAAAGGGTCTGGTAGAGTCGGAGCCGCTGGAAAGGGAAACGCGAAAGCGGATTACCTGGAAAGCGCCGAGGAAATCGGGCCCGAAAGGTTCTGATAGAGTCGGACTCGCCGGAAAGGGAAACGCGGAAGCGGGAACCTGGAAAGCACCGAGGAAATCGGATACGGAAACGGTCTG